>CALVGV010000019.1 GCA_944327195.1 uncultured Limosilactobacillus sp. | reverse complement strand
GCTTTAGTTTGATCTGTGGGATTTATAATTTCGAGAACTGCTAGAAATAGGTTATCTATTTCCGCGGAGGTCTATTCTTCAGCAAGGGAGCAAAAAGGATCCGGAAAGTATCGCCTTCCTAGCTCCCGGCAGGCGGGCCGATCTTTTTGCTTGTCAGCCGCCAAATTAGTGATAAAATTTCAGATAACCATTTTAAGGACGGAGTGAAGAGAATGAAGGTAATTAAGTTTGGCGGGAGCTCGCTGGCCGACGGGGCGGCGGTTGCCCAGGCAATTGACATCATCAAGGCCGACCCGGCCCGCCGGGTGATCGTCACTTCGGCCCCCGGCAAGCGGGCCAAGGCCGACACCAAGGTGACCGACCTGCTGATCAAGTACGCCGCGGTCACCGCGGTCGGCGGCGACGCGGCCCCCCTCCAGGAGCAAATCTTTGCCCGCTACCAGGCAATCGGCGACTACTTCCACCTGCCGGAAAAGGCGCTGACCCCCCTGCGGACCGCCCTCCTGGCCCTGCCCGCCGGCGACTACCCGGATGACGACTACCAGCTGGCCGCCTTCAAGGCCCACGGGGAGCGGCTCAACGCCCGCCTGCTGGCCGCCATCCTCAACCACCTCGGGATCAAGGCCCGCTTCCTCGATCCCAAGGAGGCCGGGATCATCGTCACCGGGACACCGAACAACGCCACCGTGGCCCCGGAAACCTACCACTTGCTCGCCCAGGTCAAACTAGCCCCGGACGAACGACTGGTGGTACCGGGCTTCTTTGGCTTCACCCTCGCCGGCTACATCGCCACCTTCTCGCGGGGCGGCTCCGACATCACCGGGGCGATCCTCGCCCGCGGGCTGGGGGCAGCCAGCTACGAAAACTTCACCGACGTTGACGCCATCTTCGCTGCCGACCCGCACCTAGTTGACCAGCCGGCCCCGATCAAGCAGCTGACCTACCGCGAAATGCGTGAGCTCTCCTACGCCGGCTTCTCCGTCTTCCACGACGAGGCCCTCCTGCCGGCAATTGCCGCCAAAATCCCGATCCAGGTCAAGAACACCAAGAACCCCGCCCAACCGGGAACGACGATCGTCAGCGACCGCGGCTTCGTGCCCAGCCGGCCGGTCACCGGGATCTCAGTCGGCAAGCACTTCGCCGCCCTCTACCTCCACAAGTACCTGCTCAACAAGGAGGCTGGCTTCACCCTTCAGATCCTGCAGATCCTCAACAAGTACGGCCTCCCCTACGAACACATGCCCTCGGGGATCGACGACATCACGATCGTCTTTGACGCCACCAAGCTGACCCCGGCCCTGGTCGACGAGCTGTGCGACCAGATCCAGTCGACGATCAACCCCGACCGGCTGGAGTGGCTCCCCCACTTTGCCCTGATCACCGTGGTCGGCGAGGGAATGGCCACCGCCCCGACCACCCCGGCTGAGGTACTGGCCACCCTGGCCAAGGAGCAGATCCCAGTCCTGATGATTAACCAGGGGGCCTCGAAAATCGCAACAATGATCGGCACCGACCCGGCCGACGCCGACCGGGCGGTCCAAGCAATCTACTCGCACTTCTTCAACTAAGCGGAAAGGAAATTTTCACCATGGTTCAATTACTCAAAGTTCACGGTTCCTACAACCACTTCTTCCTCCTCGACCAAACCCAGCTGGAAACGCCGCTGACCGACCCCGAACTGGTTGCCCTCGGCAAGCAAATCACCGACCCAAAGGCAGGGCCGCTGGGCGGGGCCGACGGGCTCCTGGTCGTTGACCACTCCGACCACGCCGGCGTCCTCGGCCAGATGCGGGTGATCAACGCCGACGGCAGCGAGGCCAGCATGTGCGGCAACGGCCTGCGGACGGTGGCCCGCTACCTGAGCGAGCAGCACGGCCAGACCGAATTCAAGGTCGAAACGATGCAGGCCGACCTGGCCGTTCGCAAGGAGGCGGACTTCGCCGCCAACGTGCCGGCCTTCGCGGTGGAAATCTCCCCGGTCCGCTTCAACGCGGCGGCCCTTCCCTTCGCCGAACTCGGCCGCGAGCGGATCGTGGACGACTACGTGCCGGAACTGGCCCCGGGGATCAAGTTCACCAGCCTGGCAGTGCCGAACCCGCACCTGATTGCCTTTGGCGACGACGACCTGCTGACCGGGCCGGGGATGCAGGAGTTGGGCGAATACCTCAACGGCACCAACCCCTACTTCCCGGACGGGGTCAACCTCAACTACGCCAAGATCCTCGGGGAAAACGAGCTCTTTGTGCGGACCTTCGAGCGCGGGGTCGGCTTCACCAACGCCTGCGGAACCGGGATGTCGGCAACCAGCCTGGCCTTTGCCCTGACCCACCCGGACCTCGGCCACTTCGACCAGCCAATCACGGTCTACAACCCGGGCGGTCAGGTGAAGACGATCGCGCACTTCGCCGACCACCGCTACTGGGTAGAGCTGATTGGCAACGCCACCTTCACCGACCGGCTGGAAGTGGCCGAAGCGGCCCTCCACCAGGCGGCGGTTACCCCGGCGGCGGTCACGGTTACCTCGACCGGCGAGGACGAGGCCTACCACGCCTTCGTTGCCGGCCTGCCGAAGCCGGTCAAGGTCGCCGTCAAGGATTAAAACTTAAACTTCTTCGCGCCCACAAAAGGAGGCCCGCCAGCAACGTTCTCGTTGCCGGCGGGCCTCCTTTTTACTTGTTCGCCGCGCTATTCAAAACACAGTTCCTTGATTGCGGCGGCGTAGATTTCCATCGTCTTGTACATGCTCTCCAGCGGCCACTGCTCGTTTGGCTGGTGCATGTAGTCCGTGACGTCCGGCAGCATCGCCCCGTAGGCCACGCAGTTGTGCATCGTCCGGGCAAAGGTGGCCCCACCCGAGATTTGCGGCGGGGTCTGGTCGCCGGTTTGGTCCTGGTAGACCTTCATCAGGGTCTTAACCAGGGTGCTGTCCTTCGGCACGAACAGCGGGGCCACGTAGTCAAAGGGGGCGTACTTCAGCTGGTAGGGGGCCACCCGCTCGTCCAGCCGCTTGATCAGGGCGTCGCGGTCGACGATGACCGGGATCCGCAGGTCGATTTGCATCCGGGTTTCCTTGGCGTTGACCACCAGGTTGGAGATGTTGAAGGTCAGCTGACCCGATTCGTCGGTCACCTTGCCGAGGACGTTTTCCCCGGTGGCGTCTTCCTTGAAGAGCTGGCCGATGAAGTGAAGGGGCGCGAAGTCGAAGACCTCGTCGAGGGCAATCGCCAGCCGCAGGACGGCGTTGGTCCCCTGGGGGGCGTTCATCGCGTGGACCGCCTTCCCGAGGACGGTCACCGCATGTTCGGTCCGCTGGTAGGCAAAGCCGTGGCGGTCGAGGGCGGCGACCACGGCGTCCAGTTGCGGCCCGTCGTAGGTTGCCTTGGCCGGCACGGCGTTGAAGGCGTTTTCCATCTTCAGTTCAAACTGGTCGGTCCCCGGCCCCACCAGGTAGGCCTGCTCGAGTCCCTTTTCGGCGTAGATCAACGGGAATTCGGCGTCCGGGGCGATCCCGGAATCGATCGGGTCCTCCTGCTGGTTGTAGCGGGCGATTCCCCGCCAGAGGATCTCCTCGTCGGTCCCAAAAATGAAGCGGATCCGCTGCTTGAGCTGGTAACCGGCGTCGAGGAGGGCCTTGACGGCGTAGAGGGCCGCGATCGTTGGCCCCTTGTCGTCCTGGGCGCCGCGGCCAATGATCTTGCCGTCCTTGACGACCGGCTCAAAGGGCGCCGTTTCCCAGGCCGCTAGGTCGCCGGCCGGGACGGTGTCGAGGTGGCCAATCACGCCGAAGACCGGGCCGCGGTCGCCGATTTCGGCGTAGCCGTAGTAGCCCTCCGGGTCCACGTAGGTCCGAAAACCGAGCTGCTGGCAGTGCTTGAGCATCAAGTCGAGCGCCTGGCGAATCCCCGGCCCAAAGGGCGCCCCGGGCGCCGCTGGTTGGTTGTAGGACGGCTGGGCGATCAATTGCTTGAGGGCCGCGACGGCTTGGTTCTTGATTTCAGTGGTAATTACGGTGGTCATTGATTCAATTCCCCCATTCAAACAAAGCTTACAAAACGGCCGAAATCCCCAGGAAGAGGCAGACGGCAACGAAGAGCATGATCATCAACTTGGCGGTCCACTTCCACCAGGTACTGATGTTGACGTGAGCGATCGCCAAGGCCCCCATGACCACCGCCGAGGTCGGCGTGATCAGGTTGACCCAGCCGGAGCCGGCCTGGTAGGCGGTGATGACCAGCGAGCTGGAAACGTGGGCAAAGTGGCCCAGCGGGCCGATGATCCCCATCGTGGCGGCAGCCAAGCCGGAGGTCGACGGGATCAGGAAGGACATCAGCAGGTAGAAGACGAAGGTCAAGACGATGAAGACGCTTTGCGACAGGCCGGAGAGGCCGACCTCCCCCCAGTGGAGGATGGTGCCGGCGATCAGGCCGTTGTTCATGACCACCTGGATCCCACGGGCAACGGCAACGATGATCGCAACGCTCATGAAGTCGGCCATCCCGCCGATGAAGGCGTCAATGTAGTCGGCCTCCTTCATCCGGTAGATCAACATTACCACGATCGACATCAGGAAGAAGAGCATGGTGATTTCGTTGAAGTACCAGGTCCCGAGGGCCTCGGCGTCCTTGCCGACGATCGTCCCCAAAACCGGGGTGGTCGTCAGCCACTTGTTGATGCTCTCGAAGACGGTGAAGTGCTTGTTGAGGCTGGTCCAGGGCACGAGGCCGAGGATCATGATGATGAAGGAGAGGGCAAAGACCCAGATGACCGCCTTTTGCCGGCCGGTCATCGTTTCCTCGTCGGTCGTCCGTTCCGGAATGGCAAACCGCTCGAGGTCCTCCTTGCGCTGGTTGTAGACCACCGACTTGGTCGGGTCCTTTTCGATCACTGAAGCGTAGTGGTAGACGAAGGCAATCGAAATCCCCAGCACGATTACCCAGAGGAGCATCCGCGAGAGGAGGCCATCCCCCGGTGAAATGTTGAGGGTCTGCGAGGCAACCCCGGTGGCAAAGGGGTTGACCGTCGAGGCCAGGCAACCAACCTGGGAGCCGATCAGCACGATTCCGACGGCCACCATCGAGTCAAAGCCGACCCCGATCATCACCGGAATCAGCAGCGGGTAAAAGGCAATCGTTTCCTCGGCCATCCCGTAGGTCGACCCGCCGAGGGCGAAGAGAATCATCAGAATCGGAATTAATTGCTTTTCCTTGCCCTTGTACTTGCGCACCACGCTGCTGATCCCCTCGTCGAGCGCCCGGGTCTTGTTGACGACCCCCAAGAAGCCTCCGATCACGAGGATGAAGAGCGACACCGAGATCGCCCCGTCGGTATTGTCGTCACCGACCATCCCGATCACCGGGGCCATGAAGATGTCCCAGAGCCCCTGCGGGTTGGATTTGACCGCCTTGTAGGTGCCGGCAATGATGTTGCCGCTGCTGTCGGTCGAATACTTCCCGGCCGGAATAAACCAGGAGAGGACGGCCATGATCACGATCAAGATGAAGAGGATCGTGAAGGCGGAGGGCATCTTGAACTTTTTCTTCTTTACTGCTGGTTGGTCCATTAAACTCACCCCTTTGCTAAATTTGTGTAATGTTCACAAGTTCATTATAACGGAGAAGGAAAACGTTTTCAACGGGACCATAATTTTTCCGTATAAGAAAAGGGGGAAACGCGTCAAAGGTGACCGCTTCCCCCTCTTAACCGGGTGGTGAATATCGTTATGGATCAGGAACTAAAAGGACAGCCGTTCGTGGTTGAAGGCGTCCTTCACCAGTTGCCCGAGGAGCTTGATCGCTTCTTGCTGGCAGACGGTGGCCATCTGCTCGTTAGTGGTGGCCAGGGCCGCCGACAGGTCAGTGACCGCCCCGGCCTTGGCGTCCATTTGCGCCTGGAGCTGGCGGCACTTGGCCACCACCGTTTCCTCGAAGGCCTCGACCTTCGGCGCCGCTGCCTGGTAGCGGTGGTCACCGAGGGCGGCCAGGGTGTTGGTCAGCCAGTACATGTTGAGCGGGTCGTAGTCGCCGCTGGTTGCCGCGTACGGGGCCGGCGTGGTGGTGACGTTGGCGTAGAAGGGCACCACCGCGTTGAAGCTGTTCGGCCCGAAGGCCAGCCAGTGGACCCCGGCGATTGCCACCGGCACCTGGTTGCGGATCTGTAGGAGGTGCAACTCGAGGTTGCGGTTTAAGGCCACCGGCCGGTAGGGCTTTTCCGGGTTGGTGTAGGGGTCATAATCGGTTCCCTGGTAGTGGGAGCTGAAGGCCTGCTTGAGGTCCTCGATCGCCAGGCGGTGGGTCGGCCGGCAGATAAAGGGCTGGTCCATTGCCGCCGGCGTGCTTTCCGGGGCCCCGCCGAAGAGCTGGTGAATGTACCAGGCCCGCGGGTTGTTGTAGCGGCCGTCCTGGACGGTATAGCTGCCGAAGATCCGCCGCAGGTTGTAGCCGTCGTCGTCCGGGTTGAGCTGGTGGGAGGTAATGAACTGCTCCAGGTCGGCACTGGCCATCGTGTCCGGGGAGGCAAAGTCAAAGTCAGTGATGTTGAAGCGGTTGGGCGCCACCACGTAGGCCTCGTCGGGGATCTTGATTGCCGCCCAGTGGTGGCCGCCGATCGTCTCCAGGTACCAGACCTCTTCCTTGTCGGAAAAAGCGATCCCGTTGGCCTCGTAGGTCCCGGCCGTTTCCAGCAGGTGACCGAGGCGCTGCACCCCTTCACGGGCGCTGTGGATGTACGGCAGAACCAGGGTGACGAAGTCCTCCTCGCCGATCCCTGCCTCCTCGTTGAAGGGGTCGGCCCCGCGAACCCGCGAATTGGTGGTGCTGGTTTCGGTGGCGGTCATCGCCACGTTGGCGGCGTTGATCCCGGCCGCCGCGAAGACCCCGGCCGAATCATCGGCGTCCGGGTCGGCGGTGTACTTCAGTGGGTTGGCCGGCAGGTCGCATTCAAACCTGGTCGTCTTCGACTGGTAGTGACGCGGTTGCTGGTCCGGGGTGACGACGGTGAAGCGCTGCGGGTTTAGGGCCTGGCCGTAGTCCTCCTGGCGGGCGATGATCGTCGACCCGTCAATGGTTGCTTTCTTGCCAACGAGAATGGTTGTGCATGGCATAATTACTCCTCCAATCTAAAAAACAAGGGATCAAAGCCGCTGGGCGGCCAACCAGGTCGCCACGGCGGCACAAAAGGCGGCCGGTTGCTCGAGGTGGCAGTTGTGGCCGGCCGGCAGGCGCCGCAATTGCAGCCGCGGGACGCGGGCGTGCATCTGCTGGGCGAGGCGGGTAAACTTGGCGTCGCCCTCCCCCACCACCAGTAGGGTCGGCGGCAGGCGGGTCAGCTGTGGCCAGTAGTTAGGCTGCTGGCCGGTCCCCATCATCAGCAGGCTGGTCGCCAGGCCGTAGCGGTCGTTGGCCAAGCGCCCCTGGCGAACCCGCGCCTGGGTTGGCGCCGGTAGCCGGCGCTGGCTGGCAAAGAGCGGGAGCTTTTCCCAGGCGGCCACGAAGTCCGCCAGGTCGCCTTGCAACAAACGGGCCGCCAGCTGCTGGTCGTGGGTGCGGCGGGCCTGCCGTTCCGTGGCGGTGGCCATCCCCGGGCGGCCGCTTTCAACGATCAGCCCCGTCACCCGCGGGTCGGCCAGGGCCCAGCCAATCGCCACCCGGCCGCCCATCGAGTAGCCGAGGACGGCGTAGCGGGCAATCTGCTTGCGGGCCAGTTCCTGCTTGAGGGCGGCGATCACTTGCGGGAAGCGGTACTGGTCCGGGTGGACGTAGACCGGCGACTGGCCGTGGCCAACCAGGTCGACCGCCAGGTAGTTGTGGCGCTCGTCCCAGGGG
This sequence comes from uncultured Limosilactobacillus sp., assembly GCA_944327195.1. Taxonomy (GTDB): domain Bacteria; phylum Bacillota; class Bacilli; order Lactobacillales; family Lactobacillaceae; genus Limosilactobacillus. The sequence goes on along the minus strand of CALVGV010000019.1, from coordinate 42,657 downwards.
AGGCCGGCAAAGTCTCCCCCGCTGCCCATGAAGCCGTGGAGGCAGACCACCGTCGGCCGCTCCGGCCGGTAGCCAGTGAGCCAGGTGGAATGGTATTCGGGAATCGTCATTGGTTCGCCCCCTTCAGCGCCGCTTGGAGCCGGTGCCAGCGGTCGACCGGCCCCGCCTGGGAATCGCCCACCTCGATCAAGCGGGCCCCGGGCTGGTTGAGGAGGGCGCGGAAGGCAGCCGGATCCGCCGGCCGGTGGTAGGGCAGGCCGTAGACGGCCGCGGCGGCCTGGAAGTCGAGCCCCTGGGGGGTGGCGAAGAGGGGATCAAAGTCGGCCGCCGGTAGTTTGCGCTGGGCCAGGAAGGAAAAGATCCCGCCGCCGTCGTTGTTCAAGAGGACCACCGTCAGCGGTAGGCGGTAGCGCTTGACCATCGCCAGACCGTTGAGGTCGTGGAAGAAGGCCAGGTCGCCGATTAAGAGGGTCAGCGGTCGGTCGCTGGCGGCGCAGATCCCGGCGGCCGTCGACAGCAGGCCGTCGATCCCGTTGACCCCGCGGTTGCCAAAGACGCGGACTCCATTCCCCCGCCGTTCGGCCAGGCGGTCGACTAGGCGGATGGCGTTGCTGCTGGCCAGGAAGAGGTCCTGGTCGTGAAGCCACTCCGGTAGTTTGCGGCCAACCAGCGAGTGGTCGAGGACCGGGGTGGCAAAGGAGGCGGCGATCAGGCGGGCCACCCGCTGGGCCGCTTGCCGCCAAGTGGCCAGCCAGCTGGCCGGCGCCGGGGCCGGCTGGGCCGCCTGCACCGCCGCCAGGAAGGCCGCCGGCGATAGGCTGACTTGGGCGGCCGCCCGCTGGTGCTGGTCGTGGAAGCGGGGGCCGTCCTCAACCAGGAGGACCGGGGCGGTCTGCTTGGCCAGCCACTGGGAAAGCGGCTTGGTCACCGGCAGGCGGCCAAAGCGGATGATCACCTCCGGGGTTGGCACCGCCCCCTGAAAGAGGAGGTCGGCCTGGGGCAAGTAGTGGTCGCCCGCCAGGTTGGCCAGCGGGTCCCCCACCAGCGGCCAGCCGAGCAGGGCGGCCAGCTCCGCCAGGGCCGCCGCCTCGGCGGGGGTGCGCTCCTCGCCGACCACCAGCAGGCCCCGCTTCCCCAGCCAGGGGGTAAGGGCCGCCGGCGCCAGGGTTGGGCTGGTCGCCAGTACCCGGTGGGGGGTGACCGGCGGAATCGGCAGGGTCAAGTCCGGCAACAGCGGTTCGCGGAGGGGCAGGTTGACCTGGACCGGGCCGGCCGGCGCGGCGAGGGCCTGGGCGACGCTGGTCCAGCCGCGCCAGTTGGCGTAGGTCCGCATCGCCGGGTTGTCCTCAGGCAGGGCGAGGTCGACCATCGTCTTGACGTGGCCGGAATAGAGGTCGTGCTGGTTCATCGCCTGCGGGGCGCCGACCGCTTGCAGTTCGGCCGGCCGGTCGGTAGTCAAGAGCACCAGGGGCTGGCCGGTGGCCTCGGCCTCACAGACCGCCGGGTAGTAGTTGGCGGCCGCGCTCCCCGAGGTGCAGACCAGGGCCACCGGGGCGGCGGTCGCCTTGGTCAGGCCGAGGGCGAAGAAGGCCGCCGACCGTTCGTCAACATCGAGGAAGCACTCCACCTCCGGGTCGCGGTGAAGCAAAAGGGCCAGCGGGGTCGAGCGCGAGCCGGGGCTGATCACCACCTGCTTGACCCCGCCCGCCTTCAAGCCGGCGATGAAGGCCAACAGGAACTTGGTCATGCTTACTTGAGCGTCCATTGGTCACTGATCCCCCTTAACATTGGTTGAAACTTGAGCCGGGTTTCGGCCCGCTCGCTGGCGGCCTGGGAGGCGGCGACGATCCCGCAGCCGGCGTAGAGGCGGCCGGTGTCAGTGGTGAAGACCCCGGAACGAAGGCCGACCACCAGCTCGCCGCGATCTTCCCGGAGGCTGAGCCAGCCGACCGGGCCGCCGTACATCCCGCGGCCGGCCTCGTGGTCGCGCAACCATGCCAGGGCTTCAGCCCGCGGTTCCCCACCGAGGGCCGGGGTGGGATGGAGGGCGGCGGCCGCTTCCAGGAAGCTGACCCCCGGCCGGCGAGCCCCACCGATTGGGTGGTAAATGTGCTGCAGGTCGCGGTTCTTGAGCAACTGGCGCTCGCCCACTTCCACCGTGGTCACGAAGGGGGCCAGCGACTTGGCCACCCGGTCGACCACGATCCGGTGCTCACCGGCGTTCTTGCGGTCGGCCAAGAGGGCGTTACCGAGGGCGGTATCCCGGGCCGGGTCCTCCCCCCGCGGGGCCGAACCGGCAACGCTGGCGGTCAGGAAGCGGTCGCCGCTGGCGGCCAGGAGGCGTTCCGGGGTGGCACCAAGAAAGAAGTGGGACCCGTCCTCGACCAGGAAGCGATAGGTGTTGGGTTGCTGAGCGCCGAGGCGGGCCAGGATTGGCGCCGGGGCAAAGTGGCCGCTAACCGCCAGCTGGCGGGCCAGGACAACCTTGGCAAAGCGACCGGCCTTAATTTCGGCAACCGTCTGCTCCACCAGGTCCTCCCAGGCGGCAACCGCCAGTTCCTGGCCGCTGACCGGCCCGGGCGCGGCGGGGTCCCCCGGGGCGGCCAGGAGGGCCTCCACCGTGGCTGCCAATTCACTCAGCCGGTTGGCGGCCCCCGCCCCGCCGCTTACCAAGAGGGTGACCGTGGCGGCGGTTGGCGTTTGGCAAAGGAGGACCTCTGGCAACACAAATTCACCGTCAGCCAGCTGGCCCCACCACGGGGCCGCCGGGGCGGCCAGGTCGAAGGCGGCTCCGCCCAGGAGAAGCGGGCAGGCCCCCTCGTTCGGGGTCAAATTCACCCACTGGTGACGCAACCGTTCCACTTGCGGCGCAAGGGCAGCTAGGGACTGGCCCCGCCAGCGGCGCAGGGCGCCGAGGCCCAGCAGGGTCCGGCGCCGGTCCGCGCTCTGAAAGAAGACCCGTTGGCCGCGAAACTTGGTTGCCCGCCCTAGGAGGGCGACCAGATCGACTTGCGACACCGGAGCCGAGTAGGCATACAGTTTGTCCCCGGTTAGTTCCCGCGCTTGGGCGGGACTTAGTTCAATCTTCACGTTCTTTCCCCCATCATGCATGCGTTATCATTCTAATTATAACAAAAAAACGAGGCCGCTTTCAGCCTCGTTTTCCTAGTGCTTATTCCAAGAAGTCCTTCAGTTGCTTCGACCGGGATGGGTGGCGCAACTTGCGGAGGGCCTTGGCTTCAATTTGGCGAATCCGTTCCCGGGTAACGCCGAAGACCTTACCGACCTCCTCGAGGGTCCGGGTGCGACCGTCGTCCAGGCCGAAGCGGAGCCGGAGCACGTTCTCTTCCCGGTCGGTCAGGGTGTCGAGGACGTTTTCGAGCTGCTTCTTCATCATCTCGTAGGCGGCGTGGTCGGCCGGGCTGGTGGCGTCGTGGTCCTCGATGAAGTCACCGAGGTGGGAGTCGTCCTCTTCGCCGATCGGCGTTTCCAGCGAAACCGGTTCTTGGGCGATCTTCAGGATATCGCGCACCTTCTTGGTTGGCATGTCCATTTCGGCGCCGATTTCTTCCGGTAGCGGTTCGCGGCCGAGGTCCTGGAGGAGCTGGCGTTGAATCCGGATCAGCTTGTTGATCGTTTCGACCATGTGGACCGGAATCCGGATCGTCCGCGCCTGGTCGGCAATCGCCCGGGTGATCGCCTGGCGGATCCACCAGGTGGCGTAGGTCGAGAACTTAAAGCCCTTGCGGTAGTCGAACTTCTCGACCGCCTTCATCAGCCCCATGTTCCCCTCCTGGATCAGGTCGAGGAACTGCATCCCGCGGCCAACGTAGCGCTTGGCAATCGAGACCACTAGCCGCAGGTTGGCCTCGGCCAGTTCCTGCTTGGCCACCTCGTCACCCTTCTCAATCCGCAGGGCGAGGGCCACTTCCTCGTCGGCGGTCAGCAGGTTGACCCGACCAATTTCCTTGAGGTACATCCGCACCGGGTCGTTGATCTTGACCCCGGTTGGGGCGGCGGTGTCCTTGATCGCCTTGTTGGACAGCTTTTCGGTGGCCTTCAGCGCCCGCGGGTCCGGGTCCCCGTTTTCGTCAACCACGCTGATCCCGGCGTCCTCAACGTTTTGCATCAGGTCGTCCATCCCGTCCGCGTTCAGGCCGAAGGGGGTGGCGATTTGGTCGGTCAACTGGTTGTATTCAATTTCCTTCTTGCGCTTGTAGGTGCGGATGAGCTTCCCCACCGCCTTATCGTAGGCCGCTTGATCGAAGTTTTCCAGGTTTGAAATTACAAGGTCTTTTTTCGCGTTCTTTACCATTATTGATTAATCTCCTCCGTCTTCATGGCTTGTTGACGTTGATAGAGGTTGACCAGTTCGCTGGTCAACTGAACGAGGCGGTCCGCGTCGCCAATCATGCTGGCTTCCTGGATTGCGGCCTGCTTCTCTTCAATTGCTTCTGTCAGGGAGTAGCCTTCCCCGAGGACCCGGCGGCAATCGGCCACCACCCGGTCCTTCTCTTCCTCATTGATTAATTGCCGTTCGACCTGGGTCAGCCGCTGCTGGCCGGCGGCGTCGAGCTGGTCCATCACCGCCGCCGGGGCAAAGCGCTCGTGGCCTGCCAGGTAATCCTTAATGACTTCAAATAATTGCTGGTAGCCCGGCTGGGGAAAACGAAAGTCCGGGCTGGCATCGAGTTGGTAGCGGACGTCTTCGTCGTAGCAGTAGTACTTGAGCAGCAGCTGGGCCGCCCGCTCGGCCCGGTCAACAACCTGGGGCGGGCGATCGGCCGCCACCGGTGGGGGTGGTCCGGGCGCCGCGGGCGGCGCTGCCCCCGCTTGTTCGACCTGGGGGGGCGCCGGCGCCAGCGTTGCCAGCTGCCGCTGGAGGCTGGCCTCATCGAGCTGGAATTCGGTGGCCAGCTGGTTGAGGTAGACGTTGCGGCCGACCGGGGTGGTCACCTTGGCCACCACCTGGAGGGCGGCGTTGAGGTAGGCGATCAGGTCGCTTTGCTTCTCTAGGTTCTTCCCCTTTTTCAGGTAGGCCAGGCGGAAGTCGACCGGGCTCTCCTCGCCGTGGGCCAGGTAGTCGCGAAACTTGATCGCCCCATACTTTTGCACGTACTCGTCCGGGTCGATCCCGGCCGGCAGCTGGACGACCTTGACCGCCAGATCCGGGGCCGCCTCCTCGAGGAGGGCAAGCGAGCGCTCGATCGCCGCCTGGCCGGGCTCGTCGCCATCGTAGGCGATCGTCAGCTGCTTGGTCAGCCGGCGGATTACCTGGACCTGCTCGCTGGTGAAGCTGGTCCCCATCGAGGCAATCCCGGTCTTGACCCCCGCCCCGTAGGCCGAGATGACGTCCATGAAGCCCTCAAAGAGGGTCAGGTGGCCGGCTTCGCGGGCGGCCTGCTTAGCCAGGTCGAGGTTGAAGAGGGTCCGCCGCTTGTTGAAGAGCGGGGTCTCGGGGCTGTTGAGGTACTTGGGGGTGTTTGGCGGTGGGGTCTTGCTTAGGATCCGGCCGGAAAAACCGATCACCTGTCCCCGCTCGTCGCGCAGGGGGTAGATCACCCGCCCGCGGAAGCGATCGGCCAACTCGCCGCTTGCCCGGTCGATGAAGAGGCCGGTCTGGCGGAGGAACTGGTAGTCGAGCCCCTGCTTTTGGCAGTATTCCAGCAAGACCTGCTGGTCATCCAGATCGGGGGCAAAGCCCAGCTGGAAGCGGTCGATCAGCTCGCGGGTCGTTCCCCGCTTGGTCAGGTAGGCCAGGGCCGCTTGACCGGCCGGGGTGTTGACCAGGATATGGTGGTAGAGCTTGGCCGCCTGGGTGTGGACCCGGTAGAACTGGTCGTGGGCGCGGTTGGCCGGGGCGCCAGTGCCCCCCTCCTGGTACTGGGCCGGCAGGTCGAGGTTGGCAAACTTGGCCACCGCCGCCACCGCCTGGGGGAAGGAAAGTTCGTGGAGCTGTTCCAAAAAACTAAAGACGTTGCCGCTCCGGTGACAGGAGAAGCAGTAGAAGAACTGCTTTTCCTGGTTGACCGAGAAGGAGGGGGTGTCGTCCTGGTGGAAGGGGCAGTGCCCCATCAGGTTCTTCCCCTGCTTTTTGAGCTGGACGTCCTGGCCGATCACGTCGGCAATGTCGACGGCGGACCGGATTTGGTCGATGACTTCGCTCGGGATCCGTGCCATGCTGTCCCCCCTTTTCGCCACGATAGTTACGAAAGGTCGCCCCCAAAATGGAATGCGACCTTTCACCAAAATACTGCCTAATAATGCTATTTAATATGGTAGCACAAGCCCCGGCCCTTGCCAAGGAAAAGGGCAGCGCCGGCCCAAACTTATTTGCGACCGGTGATTCCCTCGATGCTGCGGTCGTTAATTTCACCGTCAACCGCGAGCAAGTCGTACCTTAAGACGGTCACGTGGATTGTCCTGCTCTTGGCTGCCTCCTGGGATTGGGGCAGGTAAAAGCGGTCCCCCATCCCGCTTTGCAGCTGAATTAGCTTCATGTGGCCAATGGTAGCGTGGCCGGTGACCCGAAATTCCTCGCCCGTTGGCGCAAGCTCGCCGAAAATGCCGATGCTGCATTCATACTCCCCATCTCTTTTCATGAAGGAAAACTGATTGTCACCCAAAATGTCGGAATCATCAAAGACGAGATATTCCCTGCCGGAGTTGAGACTTTGCAAAACGAGGTTTCTCGTCACGTCAAACTGTTCGATTTCCCTTACCCGATAACGATTTTCCATTACCATCCCTCCCGATTGGCTGGATAAAAAATCATCCCGCCGAGGATAAGCCTGCGGGATGATTAATCGGTTCGTTTGGTGAAACTACTTGACGATCAGCTGGTCGAGGTCGCCGAAGCGGGCGGTCAGGGCGGCCAGTTGGTGCATCTGGGCTAGGCGGTTGTTCTTGACCGCCTCGTCCTTGTCCATGATCATGTTCTCCTCAAAGTAGCTGGTGATGACCGGGGCCAGGGCCAGCAGCTTGGTGAAGAGCTCCTCCAAACTCAGCTGGTCGGCCTGCGGGGCCAGGGCGCTGACCGCTTGGTAGAGCTGATCTTCCGACGGGTTGACGAAGCGGGCCGGGTCAACGGCGGCAACCACTTCCTGCTTGGCGGCAATCCGGATCACCCGGGTTAAGGCCTCAACCTGGTCCTTGAAGCCGGCGTCGTCCTGGTGGCTGGCCAGCAACTTGGCGGCGGCGAGGACGGCCACCGGATCGGCCACCGTGGTCGTCGTGGCGGCGTCGATCACGTCGTGGCGGAGCCGGTCCTCGCTCAGGGCCTGCTTGATCCGGTCCAAGAGGAAGTCCTTGACCAGGTTGGCGTTCTTTTGGTAGTCGAAGGCCGGCTTGAGCGGGGCCACCGCCTTGGCGGCCGTTTCCTGGAAGGCCAGCAGCGGTAGGTGCCAGTCCTGGGCGGCCAGGATGCGGATGATCCCGGCGGCCTGGCGACGAAGGGCGTACGGGTCGTTGGAACCGGACGGGATCAGGTCAACGGCGAAGAAGGAGTAGATCGAGTCGAGCTTGTCGGCCACCGCCAGCAGGGCGCCGAGCTTGGAGGTCGGTAGTTCCCCCTCGGCCGCGATCGGCAGGTAGTGCTCGCGAACGGCCGCGGCCACCGCCGGCTTTTCCCCGGCCAGGTTGGCGTAGATTTCGCCCATGATCCCCTGGAGTTCGGCGAATTCGCCGACCATCTGGGTGGTCAAATCAAACTTATAAATTTCGCTGGCCCGCCTGAGGTCGGCCAGTTCGGCCGTCGAGAAGCCGAGTTCTTGCCCCAGCACCTGGGCAATCGCCCCGGTGCGGGCCATCTTGGCGGCCATCGAACTGATCTGGTCGTGGAAGCTAACCTTGGCGAGGCGGGCAACGTACTGGTCGACGGTCAGCTTCTGGTCTTCCTCGTAGAAGAACTTGGCGTCCTCCAGCCGCGGCACCAGCACCCGCTCGTTCCCCTTGATGACGTTTTCGAGGTGGTCCTGGTTCCCGTTGCGGACCGAGATGAAGTGTGGCAAGAGCTTGCCCTGGTGGTCGCGGACGCAGAAGAAGCGCTGGTTATCGCGCATCGAGGTGATCAGGACCGCTTCCGGCAAGACGAGGTACTTTTCGTCGAAGGCCCCGGCGAAGGCGGTTGGCCACTCAACCAGGTTGTTGACCTCCTCGAGCAGGGTCAGGTCTTCGTCGAGTACCCAGTCGTTGTCCTCGACCAGGGTACGGATTTGCTCCTGGATCAGCGCCTTGCGCTTGGCCTGGTCGGCGATCACGAAGTCGTCCTTGAGGGCCGCCTCGTAGTCGGTGGCCTGCTTGAGGTCAAACTCGTGGCCAAGGAAGCGGTGACCGCGGGTGGTCCGGCCGGCGGTGACGTCCAGAATCGAGAACGGCACCACCTGGTCGTCGAGCAGGGAAACCAGCCAGCGGATTGGCCGAATGAACTGCAGCGAGTGGCGACCCCACTTCATCAGGGTTGGGAAGTTCATCGCCGTGATCACGCCCGGCAGCTTGGTCAGCACCGTGGCCACCGGTTGGCCGGCAACGTGCTTGTTGACGAAGACGTACTCCTCGCCCTTGATCGGCCGGAACTCGATGTCGTCAACGCTGACCCCCTGGCCGCGGGTGAAGCCCTGGGCGGCCTTGGTCCAGTTGCCGTCCTTGTCGAGGGCGATCCGCTTGGCCGGGCCCTTGACTTCTTCGTCGACGTCCGGCTGCTTGTCGGCCAGGCCGGAAATCAGCAGGGCCAGGCGCCGCGGGGTGGCAAACTCGTGGATCTCGGCAAAGTCAATCCGCTCTTCCTTGAGGAAGGCGGCCACCCGCTGGTGGAGCTGGGCAATACTCTTGGTGACCACGTGGGCCGGCATTTCTTCCACGCCGACTTCTAGTAAGTATGTGTGCGTCATTACTTTTCCCCTTTCTTGGCTTGCTTGGCCGCCCGCTTGGCTGCCTTCTCCGCGGCGGCGTTGTACTTCTTCAGGACCGCCTGGCGCTCTGCTTCGTCGTGAATCAGCGGGAAGCCGAGCTTGCGCCGTTCTTCGACGAAGGCCTTGGCGATCATCTTGGCCATGATCCGGATCCGGTGGAGGTAGCCGGCCCGCTCGGTAACCGAAACCGCCCCGCGGGCGTCGAGCAGGTTGAAGGTGTGGCTGCACTTCAATACGTAGTCGTAGGCCGGGTGGATCAGGCCGAGGGTGATCAGCCGCTTGGCCTCGTGTTCGAAGTTATCGAAGTCCTTGAGGAGCATCTCCTGGTTGCTTTCCTCAAAGGCGTACTTGGAGTGTTCGTATTCCGGTTCCTTGAAGATGTCGCCGTAGAGCACCCCGTCGGCCCACTCGAGCTCGTAGACCGAGTTGACGTTTTGGATGTATTCGGCCAGCCGTTCCAGCCCGTAGGTGACCTCGGCGGCCACCGGGTTCATTTGCAGCTCACCGACCACTTGGAAGTAGGTGAACTGGGTGACTTCCATCCCATCAAGCCAGACTTCCCAACCAACCCCGGCACAACCCATCGACGGATTCTCCCAGTTGTCTTCCACGAAGCGAATGTCGTGTTCGAGCGGTTCGATCCCCAGCTGACGGAGGCTGCCGAGGTAGAGGTCCTGGATGTTATCCGGCGACGGCTTCATCAGCACCTGGAACTGGTGGTGTTGGTAGAGGCGGTTCGGGTTCTCCCCGTAGCGCCCGTCGGCCGGCCGGCGGGATGGTTCAACGTAGGCCGCGTTCCACGGTTCCGGCCCGATCGCCCGCAAGAAGGTGTAGGGGCTCATCGTCCCGGCCCCCTTCTCGTTGTCGTAGGCCTGCATCAGCATGCAACCTTGGTCCGCCCAATACTTTTCCAGGGTAAAGATGATTTCCTGGACCGTCATTTTCTTGGTCATTTGCTAACTTCCCTTCCTGACTTCCTCCGGCAACAAAAAAGCCCCGCAACCGAGAATTTCTCCTCGGTTGCAGGGACGAATTAATTCGCGGTTCCACCCTGCTTCTTTGCGGGCGCAAAGCAGCTTCGTTTCCCCAGCTCGGGGGTGCTCCGCGGCGCCGGCGGGCTTTCACCATCCCCGCTCGCTGCAGTTGCGCCGCTTAATCCTCCTCATTGCCGGACAGATTAAAATAATACGCTCCCTATGGTACCCGCGCCGGCGGTGATTGTCAATTGCAATCGGCGATTATTCAAGCGAGAAAAGTTGCTTTAAGGAAGGCTACTGAATACCAGGTGACCGGGACCGCTTGCCGCTCAGCTGTCGGCCTGCTGCTCGCCCAGCTGATCGACAAAGAGCCGGAGCAGGTCGTGGTCGGCCGCGGTCAGGCTCCGCTTTGTTTGGTAGGCAAGGAAGTAGCGCAAGGTCAGCTCCGCTTCCGGCAGGCAAAAGCTGTCGACCCCGGTCGTGCCCGTCAGGACCTGGTCGATGACGCTTTTCGGGGCAATCGTGATCCCGGCCCCGCTCGTCGCCAGCCGGGTGGCGGTGAGGATCGACCGCGTTTCCAGCTGGGGTTGGGGTGACTGACGGTGGCGCAAGAAGAGGGAGTCGACCTGGAGGCGAATGCTGGACTCGCGGGTGGTCAGGATGAGTGGCTGATCCAAGAGGTCCGCCAGCCGGTAGCGGTGGTCGGTCCGGTAGGCCGGGCTGGTCGGCGGGATCACGAAGTAGTAGCGCTCGGGGGCGCTGACCTTAAGCTGGTAGTCCCCGGTCGAGGTCAACGGCAACTGGCCCAGGAGGAAGTCGAGCTCGCCGGCCTGCAAGCGGCGCTCGTTATTAACCAGGCTGTCCTCCACCAACTGGAGGTGCAACTGGGGCCAGCGCTGCTGGAAGGCCGGTAGCAGGCGCGGCCACAGGAAGGTCCCCAGGCTTTCCAGCATCCCCAGGTGGAGTGTTGCCCGCTGACCCTGGTCGGTGAAGCGGGCCAGTTGGCGTTGCAACTGGTGCTTTTCTGCCACCTGGCGCTAGAGGTAGGCAAGGTAGATCTGGCCGGCCTCGGTCAGTGCCAGCTGGCGGCCGCTGCGGTTCACCAGCCGCAATTGAAGGTCGCGCTCCAGCCGCTGGATGATCTGGGTCAAATAGGGCTGGGAGATGTAGAGCTCGCGGGCGGCAACGGTGTAGTTGCCGGTCCGCAAGAGGGTGGTCAGGTAGTGGAGCTGTAAGTCGTAGTCGAGAATCATCGGTCCTCCATAAGGAATTACTTATCGCTGCATATGGGAAAAGGAATTTCAATTCCGCTGCGAGCGGAACTATACTGAGGGTAGATCAAAATTGAAAGGGTTGTCAATCAATGGAAACAAAGCTGCTTGGAATCGTCGGCAGTAACGTACCGACGTCCACCAACCGCAAACTCATGAATGCCCTGAAGGCCCAGGTCAGCGACCAGGCGAACGTAACCATCGCCGACCTCGCCGCCCTGCCGCTCTTTGACAAGCCGGCCAAGGACGCCATTCCGGCCGTCGTCACCGCCTTTTGCCAGCAGGTGGCCGCGGCCGACGGGGTGATCATCGCCACCCCCGAATACGACCACAGCGTCCCGGCCGTCCTGCTCAACGCCCTCGAGTGGGTCGCCTACAGCAGCCGGGCCCTGGCCAATAAACCGGTGCTGATTATCGGCGCCGCCTACGGCAAGCTCGGCTCCGACCGCGCCCAGGCCCAGTTGCGGCAAATCCTGCTGGCCCCGGACCTGCAGGCCGCCGTCTTGCCGGGTGAATTCCAGTTGGCCAACTCGCTGGCCGCCTTCGACGACCACGGCGCCCTCCTCCACCCGGCCGACCAGGACGGCCTGACCTACCAGCTGGCCGCCTTCCTGCAGGCGGTTGCCGATAACAAATCCCTTATTTAGAAAGCGAGGAAGCAACAGGAGGAAATCAAGGCCTACTTGGCCGGCAAACACGACTACCTCTTCGACTCGCCCCGCTGGCACGAAATCCAGACCTACCTCGGCGGCAAGCGGGTTGACCTCAATGGCCGGGAGATCCACGGCGACTACCAGCTGGTCAAGACCCTGGCCACCCACGCCCTCGACTCGGTCCACTGGCTAGAAGAGATCGGCGTCCACTTCGACCACGACGAGGTCACGATGCCGGTGGGGGCCAACTGGCGGCGCGGCCACAAGCCAACCGAGGCGCTTGGCTTCGCCTACATCAAGGTCCTCGGCCAGTACGTCAAGGACCACGGCGGCCAGATCATGCTCGAGACCAAGGTCACCGACCTACTCCAGGACGACCAGGGACGGGTGATTGGCTTAAAGGCGACCGCCGCCGACCGCGAGCTGACGATCTACGCCCGGCGGGTGATCCTCGCCTCGGGCGGCTTTGGTGCCAACACCAAGATGATCCAGCAGTACAACACCTACTGGCCAAGCGTTGCCGACGACATCGCCACCACCAACGCGCCGACGATCACCGGCGACGGGATCAAGCTCGGCCAGCAAGCCGGGGCGGCCCTGGTGGGGATGGGCTTCACCCAGATGATGCCGGTGGCCGAACCGAAGACCGGCGAACTCTTCAGCGGGATCCAGGTTGAACCGGCCAACTACCTGATGGTCAACACCAAGGGGAAGCGCTTCGTCGACGAGTTCGAAAGCCGCGACGTCCTCACCAAGGCGGCGCTGGAAAACGGCGGCCTCTTCTACCTGATCGCCGACGAAAAGATCAAGAACCAGGCCTACAACACCGGCCAGGAACAACTCGACCAGCAGGTGGCCCAGGGGCGGCTCTTCCGCGCCGACACCCTGGCCGACCTAGCCAAGCAGATCGGGATCGACCCGGCGGTGCTGGAGGCGACCGTTAATACCTACAACGGCTACGTTGCCGCCGGCAAGGACCCCGACTTCGGCAAGGAGGCCTTCGACCTGCAAATCGACCAGGCCCCCTTCTACGCCACCCCGCGGATGCCAGCGACCCACCACACGATGGGCGGCCTCAAGATTAACCCCCAGGCCCACGTCTTAGACGAAGACGGCCGGGTAATCAAGGGCCTCTACGCGGCCGGCGAGGTTGCCGGCGGCCTCCACGCCGGCAACCGCCTCGGCGGCAATTCGCTGGCCGACATCTTCACCTTCGGCCGGATCGCCAGCGAAACGGCGGTCGCCGAACTGTTCGACTAAAACTAAAATACCCCTGACAGCAATAGAAGGCTGGGAAGAAACGAACTTCTTCCCAGCCTTCTTGCATTCTAGTCTTCTTTTGGTCGCTCCCGCTTGGGCAGGGTCAGCTGGTCGTCCCAGCTGGCCAGCGAATCGAGGAAGTGCTTGCTCTTCAGCCGCAGGCCGACCTGGTCGTTGTAGATCTGGTCGAGCGCCCGCCGCAGGCCGCGGCGGGTTGCCGGATCGACCGTCACCTGGTCGACCTTGGCCAGGTTAAGGTGGGCGAAGAGCCGCAGGTAGCTGACCACCTTGCTGGAAAGGTGGAGGCGGTGCTCGTCGCGGTCCCAGTGGTCGCTGCAGAGCACCCCGCCGAAGGCCTCCGAGTAGTCGAGCAGGCGGTCGCTGCGGCCGCAGATCACGCAGCCATCCCAGAGGGGGGCGACGCCGAAGCGGCCCAGCAGCTGGACCTCGAGGACGTTGGTGATCACCTGCGGGTCCTTGCCATCCTCGATCAGCAAGAGGGCGGCCAGCACCTGGTCGTACCAGGCGCCGATCCCCTGCCCCTCGTCAAAGGCCTGGCCAACCAGGTCGAGCAGGTAGGTGGCGTAGGCGTTGGCCTCCAGGTCGGGGGCGATGTGCTTCAGCTGGTGGACCTCCTTGGCCGCCACCAGGTAGGAGAGCTCGCCGGGGGCCAGCCAGCCGACGTAGGTCCCGTAGCAAAAGGGCAAAATCGCCGGAGCGAGCTTGGACCCCTTGCGCTGGCCGCCGCGGATGAAGAACATCGCCGGCCCGTAGTCGCGGGTCAGGAACTTGACCAGCAAGTCGTGCTCGCGGTAGGGACGGCGAAAGAGGACCAGGCCGGCAAAATCGGTGTTAATCCGGCTCATCGCCATCCCCCCCTCGCTAGTAGTCGGTGTTGCGGTAGCCGTAGTCCTTGAGCATCGCGCCCTTGTCGCGCCAGCCCGGGACCACCTTGACCCAGAGCTGGAGGTAGACGTGGTCACCGAGTAGGTGCTCGATGTCCTTGCGGGCCAGCTGGCCGATCTGTTTGAGCATCGCCCCGCGCTTGCCGATGATGATCCCCTTTTGTCCCGGTCGCTCGACGACGATGTTGGCCGAAATGTGGACCGTCTCGTCGTCCTGGCGCTTGATGCTGGTGACGTCGATTGCCACCGAGTGCGGTACCTCCTGGCGGGTCAGCTGGAAGACCTTCTCGCGGATCAGCTCGGCGATCACGAACCGTTCCGGGTGGTCGGAAATCTGCTCGGCCGGGTAGTACTGCGGACCGGCCGGCAGTTCGGCCACCAGGTCGTGGATCAACTGGTTTACGTTGTTGCCCTGGAGGGCCGAAACCGGGATGACCCCCTTGAAGTCGAGGGCGTCCTCGTACTGGGCAACCACTTTTGGTAAGTCGTTGGGGTGGATCAGGTCGATCTTGTTGACCACCAGGTAGATCGGCTTCTTCACCTTGCGAAGGCGGTCAATGATGAAGTCATCCCCCGGCCCGCGCTTCTCGTCGGCCGGCACGACGAAGAGGACGGCGTCGACCTCGTCTAAGGTCGAGAGGGTCGAGCGCTCCATGAAGTCGCCGAGCTTGGTGCGCGGCTTGTGGACTCCCGGGGTGTCGATGAAGACGATCTGGGCCTCCTTGCTGGTGTAGATCCCCTGGATCTTGTTGCGGGTGGTCTGGGCGACGTTGCTCATGATCGCCACCTTCTGGCCAACCACGTAGTTCAAGAGGGTCGACTTGCCGACGTTGGGCCGGCCAATCAGGGCCACAAAACCGGAACGAAATTCTGCCATTAAATTAACTCCTTCACTCGTAAAATCAGCGGGGGACCAAGCACCAGGAGGCCGATCACCACCGCAAAGGCGGCCGCCACCAGCACCAGGCCGGCGGCGACGTCCTTGGCCCGCTTGGCCGCTTCCAGGTAGCGGTCACCGGCCAGGAGGTCAACCACGGCCTCGAGGGCGGTGTTCAAGAACTCGCCGAGCCAAACCAAAACAATCGCCAGCGCCAGCCAGCACCAGGAATTGCGGTCGACGCCCAGCCAGGCCCCGAGGGCAACCACCAGGGTCGCCGAGACCAGGTGGCTGCGCATGTTGCGCTCCTCCCTAACCACCGTCTTGACCCCGTCGAGGGCGTGGGATAGCGAGCGGCCAAAGGTGCGGTTCTTACCTGGTGAGCCCATTGGCGGTCAGGATCGCCTCCTGGAGGGCGAACATCTTCTCTTCGTCGGCCGGTTGCTGGTGGTCGTAGCCGTTGAGGTGCAAGAAGCCGTGCACTAGTAGGAAGCCAAACTCGCGCTCCTCGGAGTGACCCAAGAAGAGGGCCTGCTCGGCCACCTTGTCGAGCGAGATGAAGAGGTCGCCGAGGTCGAGCGGCAACTCGGCCTTCACCTCCGCCGGCAGGTCGAGGTCGTCATCGTCGTTGATCGCAAAGGAGATCACGTCGGTGGCGCGGTCGACCCCGCGGTACTTGGCGTTGAGCTCCTTCATCTCCGGGTTGCGGACCAGGGTCAGCGACAGCTCGGCCGTCTCCGGCAGGTTGAGCTTGGCCGCCGCCTGGTTGAGTAGGTCGCGGGCAAAGTCCTCCTGGGCGGCGGTCAGCTTGCCCTGGCTGTGGTCGTAAATCGTGATTTCCATTACTTCTGTTCCTCCGCCTGTTCGTAGGCCGTGATGATCTGGGCAACCACCGGGTGGCGAACCACGTCTTCGGCCTTGAAGTAAACAAATTCAACCGCCTTGACGTCGGCCAGGATCTTGGCCGCCGACAAGAGGCCGCTCTTGGCGCCGCGCGGCAGGTCAATCTGCGAGACGTCGCCGTTGACGACCATCTTGGCGCCGAAGCCGAGCCGGGTCAAGAACATCTTCATCTGGGCGCTGGTTGTGTTTTGCGCCTCGTCAAGGATCACGAAGGCGTTGTCGAGGGTCCGCCCCCGCATGTAGGCCAGCGGAGCGATCTCGATCACGCCGCGGTCCATCAGCCGCTCGGTGTGGTCGGCGCCGAAGATGCTGTTTAGGGCGTCGTAAATCGGTCGCAGGTAGGGGTCGACCTTTTCCTTGAGGTCGCCGGGGAGGAAGCCGAGGCTTTCGCCGGCCTCGACCGCCGGCCGGGTGAGGATGATCCGCTCCACCTCGCCCCGCTTCAGGGCGGCCACCGCCATCGCCACCGCCAGGTAGGTCTTCCCGGTCCCGGCCGGGCCGATGCCGAAGGTGATGTCGTGCTCCTTCATGGCGTGGACGTACTGGCGCTGACCGAAGTTCTTCACCCGGATCGGCCGCCCCTTGCGGTCGTTGATGATCTTTTCCTGGTAGAGGTCGGCAAAGTACTCCAGCGTCCCGCGGTGGGCCATCTTCATCGCGCTCACGATGTCGGGGCTGGCGATCAAGATCCCCTCTTCAATCAGGGCAACCAGCTGGTTGAGGACCGCCATCGTCAGGTGAACGGCCTCGCTTTCCCCGCTGACCTTGAGGACGTTGCCGAAGGGGTGGACGCTGACGCCCATCCCCTCCTCGATCAGGCTCACGTACTGGTCCTGGGTCCCCAGGAGGGCCAGCTGGACCCGCGGCTGGGCGACCTCAAACTGCATTTCAATTGTTTTTTCTGCGTCTGCCAACAAAAAGCTCCTTTATTCTTTGGTCGCTTGGGGAATTACTTCCCCTGGAGGGTCTTCTTTACCAGTTGGTTGACCAGCTGGCCGTCCGCCTTGCCCTTGACCTTTGGCATGATGGCCCCCATTACCTTGCCGAAGTCCTTCATGCTCTCGGCCTTGACAGCGGCCACCGTTTCGGCCACCAGGGCGGCCACTTCTTCCTCACTCAGTTGGGCCGGCAGGTACTTTTCGACCACCGCCAGCTCGTGCTTCATCTGGGCCACCAGGTCATCGCGGCCGGCCTTTTCAAATTCGGCCAGCGATTCCTTGCGCTGCTTGTATTCGCGGGCGAGGACGGCGTTGGCCTCGTCGTCACTCAGGTCGTGGCCCAACTTGATTTGTTCGTTGGTCACCGCCGCCTTGAGCATCCGAACCACGCTCAGGGTTTCCTTGTCCTTGGCCTTCATTGCGGCCACCATGTCCTTGGTTAAGTCTTGCAGTAAGCTCATTGTTAATCCCCCTAACGAAACAAAAAGCTCCCGTTCAACGAACAGGAGCTTTCAGCCAACTAGTAACGACGGCGCTTATTCTTACGCTTCCGTGCCGCTTCAGACTTCAACTTGCGTTTTACACTTGGCTTTTCATAGTATTCACGCTTGCGGTATTCTTGAAGCGTTCCGTTCCGTGAAACCGTACGTTTAAAGCGCCGAAGAGCATCGTCTAACGATTCATTCTTCCGAACGATAGTCTTGGACATATTGAATTCCCTCCCTCCGAGCTTAAAATCGTACTGTTTAACTGACTTCCTAGTCAGTTTATCCACTACGCAATATATTTTAGGCAAGCCCGCCGGGAAAGTCAACCGCTAATTGTAACTTTTCGCCAGCTTTTTCAGTCGGCAGAATAGTTGCCCTGGTCCTTGGCCACCTGGAGGTGCAACTCGTCCAGTTGTTCCTGGTCAACCGTCCCTGGCGCCGCGGTCATCGGTTCAACCCCGTGCGAGTTCTTCGGGAACGGGATCACGTCGCGGATGTTGTCGGCCCCGGCCAAGAGCATCACCCAACGGTCAAAGCCGAAGGCAAGGCCCCCCTCCGGCGGCATCCCGTTTTCCAGCCCCCGCAAGAGGAAGCCGAAGCGGGCGTTGGCCTCTTCCTTGGAGTAGCCGAGCGCCTTTAGAACCTTTTCTTGAACCTGGGGGTCGTGGATGCGGATCGAGCCGCCGCCGATTTCGTTCCCGTTGAGGACGATGTCGTAGGACTGGGCGTGGGCCTGGTGCGGGTCTTCACCGTCCTCGAGGTAGTGGAGGTCCTCTTCCTTGAGCATCGTGAACGGGTGGTGGGCGGCGATCCACTTGCCAAAGCCCTCGTCGTATTCAAACATCGGCCAGTTGACCACCCAGAGGTAATTCCACTGGCCCGGCTTGATCAGGTCCAGTTCCTTGGCGATTGCCCGCCGTAGGTAACCCAAGGAGTCGCAAACCACCTTGAAGGAGGCGGCCACGAAGAGGATCAGGTCGCCCTCCTTGGCGCCGAGGCGGTCGTTGATTGGGTCCGCCAGGTCGGTTAGGAACTTGGCCACCGGCCCGTTGTAGCCGTCGGCCGTAACCTTGACCCAAGCCAGCCCCTTGGCCCCGTAGCGTTTGATGTAGTCTTCCTTCTTGGTGATGTCCTTGCGCGAGTACTTGTCGGCCCCGTCCGGCACGCAAATGGCGCGGACGTAATTGCCGGCGGCGACCGTCGAGGAGAAGACCTTGAAGCTCGAGTCCTTCACCAAATCGGAGAGGTCGTGGATCTCCATCCCAAAGCGGGTGTCAGGCTTATCAGACCCGAAGCGGTCCATCGCCTCTTGCCAGTCCAGCCGCGGGAAGGGGGTCTGGACGTCAACGCCGAGGGCCTCCTTCATCACCCGCTTGATCAGCCCCTCGGTCATCTCCTGGATTTCCTCGGCGGTGGCGAAGCTCATTTCGGTGTCGATCTGGGTGAATTCCGGCTGGCGGTCCCCCCGCAGGTCCTCGTCGCGGAAGCAACGGGCCATTTGGTAGTAGCGGTCGACCCCGGCCGCCATTAGCAGCTGCTTGAAGAGTTGCGGCGACTGCGGCAGGGCGTAGAAGTGGCCGGCCTCAGTGCGGGCCGGAACGAGGAAGTCGCGGGCCCCTTCCGGCGTCGACCGGGTCAGGTTCGGCGTTTCGACGTCCATGAAGTCGTTGGCGTCGTAGTAGTTGTGCACGATCGCCGCCACCTTGCTGCGCAGCTTCATGTTCTTCATCATTTGCGGCCGGCGGAGGTCCAAGTAGCGGTACTTAAGCCGCAGGTCCTCGGTGGCGTCAACGTCGTCCTTGATCGCGAAGGCCGGCGTCTTGGAGCGGGCCAGGATCTTGGCCGTTGCCACCACGACCTCGATTTCCCCGGTGGCCAGGTCGGGGTTGACCTCGGCCCGGGCGCGCACCGTCCCGGAAACCTCCAGGATGTATTCACTGCGGCACTCGTTGGCCACGGCAAAGGCGGTCGGGTTGTCCTCCTCGTTGAAGACCAGTTGAACGATCCCTTCCCGGTCGCGGAGGTCGATGAAGATCAGCCCCCCGAGGTTGCGCCGCTTGGCCACCCAGCCCTTCAAAACGACTTCTTGACCAATTTGCTCCTTGCTCGTTCGCCCAGCGTAGTTTGTTCGCTTCATTTATTCTTCCCCCAATTGTGCTTGATAGACCGCCTTGAAGTTGGCCAAGAGGTCGGCCAAGTTCAGGCTTACTTCTTCTTCGGTCGCCATGTTCTTGAAGTGGACCTGGCCGCTGGCCAACTCGCGGGCGCCGACGGTGATGACCGCCTTGGCGTCGGCCTTGGCCGCCGTCTTGAACTGGGCCTTTGGCTTACGGTTGAGGTAGTCGCGCTCGGCGATCAGACCGGCCGCCCGGGCCGCCTGGACCAGTCGCAGGCACTCGAGGTTGGTTCCCTCGCCAATCCCGACCACGTACAGGTCGAGGCTTGGGGCTGCCGGCAGGGCGGCGCCCTCTTCTTCCAGCAGGAGGATCAGCCGTTCCAGGCCGATCCCGAAGCCGACCCCGGCCATCTCCGGGCCGCCGAGTTGTTCAACCAGGCCACTGTAGCGGCCGCCACCGCAGATGGTGGTGTAGCCCTTGCCGAGGCTCTTGGCCTGGACCATCACCTCAAAGATGGTGTGGTTGTAGTAGTCCAGCCCGCGGACCATCGTGGCGTCGACCACGTAGTCGATCTTGAGGGCGTCAAGCATCGCCTTGACCTGGTCGAAGCGCTCCTTGGCGCTCGGCGTCAGGTAGTCGAGGATCGACGGCGCATCGGCGACGAACTGCTTGTCGCGCGGGTCCTTGCTGTCGAGGACGCGGAGCGGGTTCTTTTCCAGCCGTTCCTGGGAGTCCTCGCTCAGCTCGTCGTAGTGGGGCTTGAGGTAGTCGATCAGGGCCTGGCGGTAGTTGGCCCGGCTTTCCTGGTCGCCGAGCGAGTTGATCGCCACCCGCAGGCCGGTCAGGCCAAGCTTGGCAAAGAGCTGGCAGGCCATCGCAATTACCTCGACGTCGATTGCCGGGTTGTCGCTACCGAAGGCCTCCACCCCGATCTGGTGGAACTGGCGCTGGCGACCGGATTGCGGCCGCTCGTAGCGAAACATCGGCCCCAGGTAGTAGACCTTGTAGGGCTTCTTGAATTCCGGCCCGTAGAGCTTGTTTTCGTTGAAGGCCCGCACCACCCCGGCGGTTCCTTCCGGCCGGAGGGCGATGTGGCGGTCCCCCTTGTCCTTAAAGTCGTACATTTCCTTGGTGACCACGTCGGACGTGTCCCCCGCCGAGCGGGAGAAGACCTCGTAGCTTTCAAAGAGCGGGGTCCGAATTTCCTGGTAGTCGTAGGTCTTAAAAATTTGCCGGGCACTGGCTTCGACGTACTGCCACTTGCTGGTTTCGCCGGGCAGGATGTCGGCCGTTCCCTTTGGCCGCTGGTAGCGCATTTCTCTTCCTCCAATCTGTTTTTACCCGCGAAAAGAAAAAGCACCCCTGCTTTCACAAGGGTGCAATTGCACGGTACCACCTTGGTATCACTCACGGATAACGTCGCTAGGCGACAGTAGCCTCGAAGGGGTCACCCGGGGGTTTGTCGCAGGGCTTTCACCCGCCCCTGCTCGCTTGCTGACATCACCCCGGTCAGTCCTTCTCAGTGGCTATTCAATCTATTTCTCAATCTACCTTACTCGCTCCCTTGCCGTCCGTCAAGCAGAATCCGGCTTGCAATTTGCCCCCCAACGCTTACACTTATCCATAACGAACTGTGAAGGAGAATCAAGACGTGAACAATCCTGCACTCAAGCGCCGGCTGGCCCTCTGCCTGACGCCGCTCTTGCTGGCCCTGGTGCTGATCGGCATCCTGTCCGCCCAGCACCGGGTCACCATCAACCGCCAAGCGGTCACCCTGCGGACCGGGCCGGGCCTGACCTACGCCAAGGTCAAGCACCAGGCCAAAAGCGAGCGGGTCCGGATCATTGGCCAGCGCCACGACTGGTACAAGCTGGCCCTCAGCGACCACACGGTGGCCTGGGCGCCGGTTTGGCGGGTCAACCACCAGACCAAAGTGGCCAACGGCAACGCCCTCAGCGAGGCCACGATCGTGATCGACGCCGGCCACGGGGGCAGCGACGTCGGCGCCGAGGCGGTCACCGACAGCACCAAGGCCAAGTACATGGAAAAGACCTACACCCTCAAGGTGGCCAAGCTGGTGGCCAAGAAGCTCCGCGCCAAGGGGGCCCGGGTGCTAATGACCCGGACAGCCGACCAGTACGTCAGCTTAAAGGACCGGCCGAAGGTGGCCGAGCGGGCCAAGGCCGACGCCTTCATCAGCTTCCACTTCAACTCCTCGCCCAACGCCAACGAGGGCAGCGGGGTGACCGCCTACTACTACCACCACAACGGCAGTAAGCAATTGGCCAAGCTGATGAGCAAGGCCTTCGCCGCCCTGCCGCTGACCAACCTCGGCACCAAGTTTGGCGACTTCTACGTCCTCCGCGAAAACAGCCAGCCGGCCATCTTGTGCGAGCTGGGCTACATCAATTCCAAGCACGACTTCAAGAAGATCCGCTCGACGGCCTACCAGGAACAGGTGGCCGACCGGGTGGTGGCGGCGGTTAACCGCTTCTGCCAGCTGCGGGCGGGAAAGTAAGATAAGAAAGGAAAAGGTAGATGCTTAGTCAAGAATGGTTTCAGCAACTCCCCCTCCCCCAGATCAGCGGGGTGACCCCGGTCAGCGGCGGTGACATCAACCTCGCCTTTAGGGTGACGGCGAACGGGAAGGACTACTTCGTGAAGGTCCAGCCCAACCACCCGGCCAGCTACTTTGACCACGAGAAGGCCGGCCTGGCCGCCCTCGAGCAGGCGGTCACCGTCCCCCACCCGGTTGAAAGCGGCGCGATTGGCGGCCACGCCTACCTGATCTTGACCTGGGTCGACGAGGGGCGTGGCGACCAGTACGCCCTCGGCCAGGCCGTCGCCCACCTCCACCAGCTGACGGCGCCCAAGTTTGGCTTTGCCAGCGACCACACCACCAAGGTGCTGACCAAGAACAACGCCTGGAACCCAGACTGGGGCAACTTCTACCTCAGGCAACGACTGGAACCCGAGGTCGCCGCCGCCAGGAAGCAGGGAGTCTGGAACGACTGGCGCGACCGCCACTACCAACAAATGGCGGCGGCGATCGGCGACTACTACGCCAATCACCAGGTCCCGGTCAGCCTCCTGCACGGCGACCTCTGGGCCGGCAACTTCCTCTTTGACGCCGCCAGCACCCCGGTGCTGATCGACCCCGACGCCGTTTACGGCGACCGCGAATTCGACCTGGCGATGACGACCGTCTTCGGCGGCTTTGACGACCGCTTCTACGCCGGCTACCAAAGCGTTTGGCCCTTTGAGGCCGGCCTCGACCAGCGCCTCCCCTGGTACCGCTTCTACTACCTGTGCATGCACCTGATCCTCTTTGGCGAAGGCTACGGCCCGAGCGTTGACCGGATCCTGGCCAAGTACTAAAACTGAGCAAAAAGACCGTTTCGGTGGTTCCTTCTTCAATCCGAAGAAGCCCAGCGAAACGGTCTTTTTTAAGTTAACGTTCGTAGAGGATCGTCACCGGTCCGTCGTTTTCCAGGGTTACCTGCATGTCGGCGCCGAAGCGGCCGGTCGCCACCGGCACCCCGGTGGCCGCCAGCTTCTGGTTGAACTGGTCGTAGAGCCTGGTGGCCAATTCCGGCTTGGCGGCACCGGAGAAGCCCGGCCGGTTGCCCTTCCTGACGTCGGCGTAGAGGGTGAACTGCGACACCGACAGGATCGCCCCGCCGACGTCTTGGATGCTGCGGTTCATCTTCCCCGGCTCGCTTTCAAAGACCCGCAGGTTGACGATCTTGTGGACCAGGTAATCAAGGGTCTCTTCGGTGTCGGCCGGGCCAAAGCCGACTAGCAAGAGGTAGCCTTGGCCGATCTTGCCGACCACCTCGCCGTCAATCACCACTTGGGCGTGGTTGACCCGCTGTAAGACAACTCGCATCTCAATTCCTCCTTAGTGGATGACCCGCTTGACGACGTAGACGTCGGCCACGTTCTTTAGGGCACCGATGATCAGGTCGAGGTGGGCCAGGTTGCGGACACCGACCGTCAGCGAGATGACCACCATCCGGTTGTGGTCAACCTTGCCGTTGATCGAATTCAGGTAGCGGGTCTTGTTGTTGACGGTGCGGATGACGTCGTTGAGCAGGCCGCTGCGGTTGTAGCCCTGGACCTCGATGTCGGCGTCGTAGTTGGTCTTGTCGCCCTGGGCGTCGGCCCAGTGGACGGTCACCAGCCGCTGGCCGCTGGCTTCACTGGCCTGGACGTTTGGGCAGTCGGCCCGGTGAACCGAGACCCCGCGGCCCTTGGTGATGTAGCCAACGATCTCGTCGCCCGGGATCGGGTTGCAGCAGTGGCTGAGCCGGGTCAAAAGGTTGTCAACCCCCTCGACGATGATCCCGTCGCCACTCGGCTTGCCCTTCTTCTCGCTCGGCTTGTCGAGGGTCTGGTGATCCTCAAGCAGGGCCCGCTCGGCCTCTTCCTGGCGGTCCTTTTGCTGCTGCTTGCGGACGGCGGCGGTGAAGCGGTTGGCCACCCCCTGCGGCGCCAGGTCGCCAAAGCCGATTGCGGCAAAGAGGTCGGCGGCCGAGTTGTAGTGGAGGACGTCGGCGACCTTGTTTTCCTGTTCTGGCACCAGGAAGTCAACCGGGTTGAAGCCCTGGTCGCGCAGTTCGGCCTCGAGGATCCGGTGGCCCTCCTCGATGTTTTGCTCGCGGTAGTGGGCGCGGAAGAACTGGCGGATCTTGTTGCGGGCCCGCCGGGTGGAAACCAGGTCCAGCCAGTCGCGGCTCGGCCCGGCCGAAGAGGACGAGGTAAGGATGTCGACGATGTCCCCGTTCTTGATCTCGTAGTTGAGCGGGACGATCCGGCCGTTGACCTTGGCCCCGGTGGTGTGGTTGCCGACCTCGGTGTGGATCTGGTAGGCCATGTCCAGCGGGCCGGCCCCCTTCGGCATCTCGATCACGTCGCCCTTGGGGGTGAAGGCGTAAACCTTGTCGGCGAAGATGTCGCTCTGGACCCCCTGCATGAACTCGTCGGTGCCGTTGCTTTCCTTGCGGAGCTCGAGGATTTCCTTGACCACGTTCAGGGTCTGTGAATCGCGGCTGGTCTGGTCGACCCCCTGGGTCTTGCCTTCCTTGTAGGCCCAGTGGGCGGCCACCCCGTACTCGGCGACCTCGTGCATCTGGTGGGTGCGGATCTGGATTTCCAGCGGCCGCCCCTCGGGCCCGATCACCGTCGTGTGGAGGGACTGGTAGCCGTTGGCCTTGGGCATGGCGATGTAGTCCTTGAAGCGGCCCGGCATCGGCGTCCAGCTGGTGTGGATCGCCCCCAAAACGGCGTAGCAGTCGCGGATGTTTTCCACCACCACCCGGATCGCCAGCAGGTCGTAGATCTCGCTGAACTGCTTGTGCTGGGTGACCATCTTGCGGTAGACCGAGTAGATGTGCTTGGGCCGGCCGTAGATCTCAACGTTCTTGCCGAGGTTGAGGTCGCTGATGGCCTGCTTGACCTGGTCGATGGCAACGTTGATGTAGTTGACCCGCTGGTCGCGCCGCGAGTTCATCAGGTGGACGATCCGGTAGTACTGTTGCGGGTTGAGGTAGCGCAGGGAGAGGTCCTCGAGCTCCCACTTGATCGTGCTGATCCCCAGCCGGTCGGCAATCGGGGCGTAGATCTCCAGGGTTTCGTTGGCGATCCGCCGCTGCTTGTCCGGGCGGAGGTGCTGGAGGGTCCGCATGTTGTGCAACCGGTCGGCCAGCTTGACGATCATCACCCGGATGTCCTTGCTCATCGCCAGCAGGAGCTTGCGGTGGGTCTCGGCCATCTGTTCCTTGTTGGACTTGTAATGGATCTTGCTGATCTTGGTGTCGCCGTCAACGATCAGGGCAATCGTCGGCCCAAAGAGCTCGCGAATGTCCTCGAGGGTCGCCCCGGTGTCCTCAACGATGTCGTGCATGTAGCCGGCACAGACCGTTTCCGGGTCCATCCGCAGTTCGGCCAGGATCCCGGCCACCTGGATCGGGTGGATGATGTAGGGTTCCCCCGACTTGCGAACCTGGTTGGCGTGGGCCACGGCCGCGAAGTGGTAGGCCCGCTCCACCAGGGCAACGTGCTCCTTGTTCATATACTCGGCCACCAGGTTCTTGACGTCCTCGTGGGTTAATTCCTTGACCTTTGACATCGTACTCCCCCCTTAGGCATCGCGGGTCAGCGCCCAGGTAAGGTAGCTAACCCCGAGGTAAATGACGAAGAAGACCAGGTCGTAGCGCGGCAGGAATTCGTAGGCACTAATCAGGTAGGCCAGCGGGAACCAGTAGAGCATCCAGCCCCGTCGGTTAACCAGCCGGCGGCCCAGCCAAATGCTGAGGCCGATCCCCACCAAAACCAGGTAGCCCCCCATCAGCGCGATCGGCACGGCTGTTAGGAGCTTTGCCGCCAGGGCGGTTCCCACCAGCCCGAAACCCAGGGCAAGGTAAATTGCCAACCGGTCGCTTGCTTGCCAAACTTGTTTGATCTTATCCATCAACTTTTCCCTCAATCTTTGCCAGTATTAGTATGGTGCTTATTTTAGCACAGCTTCGTGAAATAATTTGGCCAATCTGGACCCAATCCGGTGCCGGCGGCCGGGCGCGACGCCTAGCCCCGCAACAATTCTAATTGGTAGGAAACCGCCGCCAGCAGGTAGAGCGGGGCGGTTTCGGTCCGCAGAATCCGCGGGCCGAGGCCGACCGGGGTCACCCCGGCGGCGGTCATCTGCGCCACCTCGGCCTCAGTCAGCCCGCCCTCGGGGCCAAAGATCGCCATCAGACGGTCGCCGGCGGACAGCTGGCCTAGGCGGGCGGCCAGGGCGGCCACTTCCCCCTGCTTGGCCGATTCCTCCCAGGCCACCAGCCGGCAATCGGCCGCTTCTTCTAGGACCGCGGCCAGGTTGGGCAGGTAGGCAACCTCCGGGATCCAGGTGCGGTGGGACTGCTCGGCCGCCCCGGCGGCAATCTTTTCCAGGCGGGCCAGCTTCTTGGCCGCCTTCTTCGAATCCCAGTGGCTGACCGAGCGCTGGCTTTCAAAGAAGACGATCCGCCGCGCCCCCAGCTCGGTCCCCTTCTGGACGATCAGCTCCGGCTTCTCCTTGGTCTTGGGCAGGCCACAGGCTAGGGTGACCGCCACCGGCAGTTCCGGGTCACTTGATAGCGCCGGTCCCAGGGTCACCGTCGCCGGTTCCAAACTGGTCACCGTTGCCTGGTAGGCGCGGTGGTCGGCCAAGACCAGTTCCAGCTGGCTGCCAACCCGGGCCCGCATCACCGTCACCAGGTGGTGGGCCGCTTCCTTGGGGAGGGTCAGGCTGGCCGGGCCGGCCGGCTGGTCGAGCATGAAGTAGCGTTGCATTAGTCGGCCTCCCCCTTCTTGTGGGCAATGATCCCGTACCAGTCCTTGATCCGCAACGTTTCGTCAATCACGAAGCCGGCTTCTTCCTGGGCCTGCTTGACCTGGGCAAACTTGTCGGCGATGATCCCCGAGGTGAGGAAGCGCCCGCCCGGCTTGAGGTTGGCCAGCGCCTGCGGGATCAGCGGCAGGATGATTTCGGCCAGGATGTTGGCCACCACCAGGTCGACCTGGGTGCTAACCCCCTCGAGGAGGCTGTTTTGCTTGACGGTCACGGCCGCGGCGACCGGGTTGAGGGCCAGGTTTTCTTTGGCCGACTTGACCGCCACCGGGTCGAGGTCGTAGGCAGCCACCTGCCCGGCGCCCAGTTGCTTGGCGGCGATGCTGAGCACCCCGGAGCCGGTGCCGACGTCGAGGACGCTCTCCCCACCGCGCAGGGTCAACTCCAGGGCCTGGAGCATTAGCTTGGTGGTCGGGTGGGTCCCGGTGCCAAAGGCCATCCCCGGGTCCAAGACCAGCAGCTTTTCGCCGGCCTCTGGTTGGTAGTCGGCCCAGGCTGGCACCACCGTCAGCTGGCCGGTGACCCGGACCGGGTGGTAGTACTTTTGCCACTCGTGGGCCCAGTCGTCATCGGAGAGCCGGCCGATCGTCACCCGGGCCGGCGCCGGGTCGAGGCCGAAGTCCGCCAACTTCTTGACCGCCGCTTCCAGCTCCAGCTTCAGTTCGGGGCCAAAGCTTTGCGGGGGGAAGTAGCCGGTCACCGCCGCCCCCTGCTCGCGGTGCGGGAGGGCCTGGGGGTCGATGATTTCCCCGTACTGGCCGTACTTGCCGGCGGAAAGCTTGGCGAAGTCGGCCGCGTCGTCGATTTGCACACCGACCGCCCCGTGGCTCGTTAGTTGGTAGGCCACCGCTTCAACCGCGGCGGTGCTGGTTTCGACCGTCATTTGCATCCAGTCCATCATGGTCCCTCACTTGTTTAAATTTTGCTTACGTTGACAAAAGACCGGCGCAAATCGCTTTGCCCCGGCCCCGTGGTTTAGTATGATAACCTCAATTCGGTGCCTCCTGGGCACTTGCTTCTTCCCCTGGCTTCGCCGCTTCCTGGGCCCGCTTCTTTTCCAGGTGGTTGGTCAGGTAAATGATCAAGTCACGCTCGGTCTTGAAGATCCGCGGGTGGTGCTGGTGGTGGAGACGGACGTCGATTTCATTGATCTTCAGCCGTCCCGTCCAGGTGTGGGAGTAACGAATGATTACCCGGTTGTTGAGCTTATGCTTTCCGAAACGGAAGATGTACACGTGCTCTGGCGTCATCATCGGGCGAATGTACTCCTTTTTGTAGGTAATATCATTGTCACGCATAAACTGCTTGGTCCGATTTAAAATGGTAATCACCTCCTCAACTCATTTCGGCAGCCGCTGATTGCCGCCGCTTTTCAATAGATTCATTTTAACATAGTGGCTCCCCCCTGCCAAAGGGAATGCCACGGGATGAACCAATATTCTAGCACAAATTTAAGGAATGCAAAGGGGAAATGACAATGCTGACGATCCTAATCTTGCTGGTGGCCCTCTGGCTGGGCTGGAAGCTGATCGAGTTTTCCTTCTGGCTGCTGGGGGTGATCGCCATCTGCCTAATCGGTGCCTTCTTCTTGAAGGTGCTGATCATCCCGGCGATCGCCATCTTTGGCCTGGCCTGCTTCAGCGGCCTGCGCGGCTGACCGAATTTTTTCGGCAAGCGGCTTTCATTAATGTTATAATGTGAAACGGAGCACGAAAGGCTTCGAATAAGCAATGGAAAGAGAGTGTTTTTCTTATGTCAAAGAATCACCAAAAAGTTGTGCTTGTCGGTGACGGGGCCGTTGGTTCCAGTTACGCTTACGCCATGGTTCAACAAGGCCTGGCCGAAGAACTGGCCATCATCGACATTTCCAAGGAACGGACGGAAGGGGACGCCTTAGACCTCGAAGACGCCACCCCGTTCACTGCCCCGAAGACGGTTTACTCCGCCGACTACGACACCTGCAAGGATGCTGACCTGATCATCATTACTGCCGGGGCTCCCCAAAAGCCGGGTGAAACCCGCCTTGACTTGGTTGACAAGAACCTCAAGATCATGAAGTCGATCATCGAACCAATCAAGAAGTCCGGCTTCGACGGGATCATCGTGGTTGCTGCCAACCCGGTTGACATCCTGACCTACGCAGCCCAAAAGCTGTCCGGCTTCCCGAAGAACAAGGTCTTTGGTTCCGGGACGTCGCTTGACTCCGCCCGGCTGCGGATTGCTTTGGCTAAGAAGTTCAACGTTAGCCCCGTTGACGTTTCCGCCAACATCATGGCGGAACACGGGGACTCCGAATTTGCCGCTTACTCCAGCGCAACCATCGGCGGCAAGCCGTTGCTGGACATGGCAAAGGAAGCCAACGTTTCGATGGACGAATTGCTTAAGATCGAAGACGACGTGCGGCACAAGGCTTACGAAATCATCAACCGCAAGGGCGCAACCTACTACGGGGTTGCCACTGCCCTGATGCGGATCTCGCGGGCCATCCTGCGGGACGAAAACGCGGTTCTGCCCGTTGGTGCTCCGATGAACGGCGAATACGGCCTCAATGACATCTACATTGGGACCCCGGCCGTGGTTAACGCCAACGGGATCGACCGCGTAATCGAAGTTCCGCTTGACGACCGTGAAAAGAAGGCCATGGCAGACTCTGCCAAGACCCTGGAAGAAGTTGCCAAGAACGGGATGGCAAAGCTGCAAGGCTAAGCTAACCACAAGGCAATAAGAAAGACCGTGAAGAAGCTCTTCTTCGCGGCCTTTTTCTTTGGGCTAAATTGCCTTCCCACTGATTAGGCGGGGAGGCGGATTCAGTCACCCAGCAAAAAGGCGCCCGGAACCGTGGTTCCAGCCGCCTTTTTTTGGCTTGGTTGCCCAGCCTACTTGCGTTCTTCTTCGAGCAACTTAACGATCTTTTCCAGCGACTCCTCGGCGCTCGGGTGGGTTTCGGCCGGCTTTTTCTCCGGCTTGGGGATGACCTTGTTGATCGCCTTGACCAGGAGGAAGACGACGAAGGCGATGATCAGGAAGTTGATCACCGCGTTGAGGAAGCTCCCGTAGCGGAAGTGGGCGTCGCCAACCGAGAAGACCAGGTTGGAGAGGTCAATCTTACCGAGGAAGATCCCGATCAGCGGGTTGATCAGGTTCTTGACCAGGGAGGTGACGATGGCGGTGAAGGCCGACCCGATGATCACCCCAACCGCCAGGTCCATTACGTTGCCGCGGCTAATAAATTCCTTGAATTCCTTTAGCATGCCAATAATTCCTTTCTGCTTTTCTTCCGGAGAAAATTATACGGGCTCCCCCGCCCCACCGCAAGCCTTTCCCAAAATGGTCACAAAAAGAAGGCCGACGGGAGGGCAGATTAGGGCTCACTTCTTCAGCGTCGCCGCCAGCAAGCGGGCGACGTTTTCCGCCGTTTGGGCAATGTCGTGGGGCGCGTCTTCGATCGCCCTTGCCAGCGGCTTGGCCCCCGCCGGGGTGGCGAAGATCGCGTCGATCGTGGTTGGGGCGTAGAGCCGGGCGATCCCCTTGCCGAGGTTGCCGGCGAGGACGATCACCGGGGCATTGGGCGCCACTTCCTTGGTGGCCCGGGCCACCCCGTACGGCGTCTTGCCAAACCTGGTCTGAAAATCGATCCCGCCCTCGCCGGTGAAGACAAAATTGGCCCCGGCGGCCCGCTCCTTGAGCCGGGTGAATTCCACCACCAAGTCGACCCCGGGAACCAGCTTGGCGGGGGTGAAGGCCAAGAGGCCGGCCCCAAGGCCCCCCGCGGCGCCGGCTCCCGGCAGGTCTTCGACCGCCCGGCCGAGGTCACGCTCGATCACGATCGCGTAGTGGTGGAGGCTGGCGTCCAGTTCTTTCACCATTACCGGCGTCGCCCCCTTTTGCGGGCCAAAGACCGCCGAAGCCCCGGTCGGCCCGGTGAGCGGGTTGGTGACGTCGGCGGCCAGCAGAAAGGTGGTCCGGGCCAGCCGCGGGTCGAGGTCGGCCACCGCGATCCTGGCCAGGCGGGCAAGGGCGGCCCCGCCGACCGGCAGTTCCGCCCCCCGGGCGTCGAGCAGGTGGGCCCCGAGGGCCTGGGCCATCCCCGCGCCGCCGTCGTTGGTTGCCGAACCGCCGAGGCCGAGGATGATCTTCTTGGCCCCGCGATCGAGGGCGGCGCGGATCAGTTCCCCGGTCCCGTAGGTGGTGGTGAAGCGGGGATCCTTGTTATCTCCGGCCACGAACTGAAGCCCGCTGGCGGCGGCCATCTCGATCGCTGCCGTTTCGCCGTCCCCCAGCAGCCCGTAGCTGGCCTCGACCAGCTGGTTCAGCGGGTTGTGGACGGTGGCGGTGACCAGCCGGCCCCCGGTGGCGTCCACCAGCGACTGAACGGTCCCCTCGCCCCCGTCGGCCATCGGCACCAGTTGGTAGTCGGCCGCGGGAAAAACGCGGGCGATTCCCGCGTGGATGGCTTCGGCAACCTGCTTGGCGGTTAGCGACCCCTTGAAGGAGTCCGGGGCGATCACGAATTTCATGGCAAGCTTCCTCCTAACTAAGCGGCAATGGGTCCACCGACAAGACAACAAAAAAGAGGCCGGAAGAAAGGATTCTTCCCGGCCTCTTTTCGGGCATTAGATGTCGCGGCGCCGTTCGGCAATCCGGGCACTCTTCCCAGTCCGTTCGCGGAGGTAGTAGAGCTTAGCCCGACGAACCTTACCGTGACGAACAACTTCGATCTTTTCAACCCGTGGGGAGTGAAGCGGGAAGGTCCGTTCAACCCCAACCCCGTTACTGATCTTGCGAACAGTGTAGGTAGCGGAGATACCGGCCCCGTGGCGCTTAACAACAACCCCTTCGAAGATTTGAACCCGTTCCCGGGAACCTTCGACGATCAGGGCGTGAACCCGCACCGTGTCCCCGGCGCGGAATTCCGGAATGTCGTTGCGCAGTTGACCTGCGGTAATCTTTTCGATCAATTGATTTTGACGCATTGTAAATTTTTCCTTTCATCGGCATTCATTCTTTCCCCTGGAAACAGCGGAACACCGTTAATGCGGCCAAATAGCCAATCACAAATATAGCACAGTTTGCCACGGCGTGCAATCCCTATTTTCCCTTTTGGCGACTGATCAGGGCCGAGTGGCGGATCCCGTAGCCAAAGTAAACCAAGAGGCCGATCACAAACCAGCCGACCATCAGGAGCTTGGCGTCGGCGTTGAGGTTCCAGAAGATGGCCGCCGAGAAGATGGCCGAAATTGCCGGCAAGACCGGGTAGCCCGGCATCTTGAAGGCCGCCTCCGGCAGGTCGACCCCCTCGCGCTTGCGGAGGGCGTAAATCCCCAGCGAAACGAAGATGAAGGCCACCAGGGTCCCGGCCGACACCAGGGTCGCCAGGAAGGTGAAGGGAAAGACCGAGCCGAGGATCATTGCCAGAACGGTGATCGTCCAGAGGGCGCGGTTGGGCACCCGCCGGTCGTCAACGTGGCCGAGGGTCTTGGGCAAGAGGCCGTCGCGGCCGAAGGCGTAGATCAGCCGCGAGGAGGCCAGCAGGATGGCGATCAAAGCTGAGAAGATCCCGATCAAGGCCACCACCGACAGCAGGTTGGCCACGAAGGGGTGGCCGGCGTGGCGGAGGGCCCAGGCGGCCGGCTCGGCGTTGTTGGCGTAGCGGGAGTACTTGAACATCCCCACCAAGACCAGGGAGACGGCGATGAAGAAGCCGGTCCCCAGCACCAGGGTGCCGATCAGGCCGCGCGGCATCGTCTTTTGCGGGTTCTTGGTCTCGGCGGTGTTGGCCGCGATCGCGTCAAAGCCGACATAGGCGATGAAGATCTGCGAGGCGCCGGCCATGATCCCGGCCCAGCCGCCGAAGCTGGTCCCCGCCCGGTGGGCCGGGATGAAGGGGTGGTAGTTGGCCGGGTGGATGGCGGTGGCGCCGACGGCAATGAAGAGGATGATCACTAAGAGCTTGATCGCCACGATCGTGTTCTCGATCCGGCTGACCTGGTGCACCCCGTGCGATAAGAGCCAGCCGACCACCAGGATCGCCAGCGCCGCCAGCAGGTCGACGTAGGAGCCCTGGGCCGGGTCAAAGCCGCCGGTCAGGGCCTTGGGCAGGTCGATCCCGAGGGCGCCCAAGAAGCCCTGCATGTAGGCCGACCAGCCGGAGGCGACGAAGGCGACCGAGATGAAGTACTCGGCCAAAAGCGCCCAGCCGGCGATCCAGCCGAAGAACTCGCCGAAGAGGACGTTCATCCAGGAAAAGGCCGAGCCGGCAAAGGGCAGGACCGAGGAGGTTTCGGCGTAGGCCAAGGCGGAGAGGCCGGCGCCGATCGCGGCAACGATGAAGGCCAGCGGGACCGCCGGGCCGGTGTGCTCGGCGGCCACGATCCCCGGCAAGGTGAAGATGGCGGTGCCGACCACCATCCCGGTGCCAAGGCCGATCAGATCGAGGGTGGTCAGGGTCGGCGACAGGCTGCCGTCCTTAAGCTGGTAGGTGGCCGGGTCCTCCTTGAGGAGGAGGCGGTGCAAGAGGCGGCTAGTCATCTTCTTCCGCCTCCAGCTTGAGGTCCTGGAGGATCAACTCCTGCTCGCGGGTCAGCTTGGCCGTTTTCAGGAGGTCGGGCCGCCGCTCGAGGGTCCGGCGCAGTGACTCCCGCAGCCGCCACTCGCGGATCTTCTGGTGGTTGCCCGAGGTCAAGACCTCCGGCACCTTGCGGCCGCGGAAGTCGGCCGGTCGGGTGTATTGCGGGTACTCGAGGAGGCCGTTGGAGAAGGAGTCACCCATCGGTGAGGCCATGTTGCCCAGCACCCCGGGAACGAAGCGGGCGGTGGCGTCGATCATCACCATCGCCGCCAGCTCGCCCCCGGTCAGGACGTAGTCGCCGAGGGAGGCCTCGTCGGTCACCAGCTCGCGGATCCGTTCGTCGTAGCCCTCGTAGTGGCCGCAGATGAAGGTCATGTGCTCTTCGCGGGCCAGTTCGCTTGCGTAGGCCTGGTCGAAGCGGCGGCCGGCCGGGTCGAGGAGGATCACCCGCCCCTTGGGGTAGGTGTCCTTGGTTTCTTCTTCAATTGCCGCCATCGCGTCGAAGATCGGTTGGGCCTGGAGCAACATCCCGGCCCCGCCACCGAAGGGCGCGTCGTCGACGTGGTTGTGCTTATCGGTGGTGTAGTCACGGAAGTCGGTCACCTTGATGTCTAGGAAGCCGTCCTCCTGGGCGCGGCCGACGATTGACTGGCCAAGGGTGGCCTTAAACATGTCGGGAAAGAGGCTCAAAATATCAATTCGCATTATTCCAGGCCCTCCATTAGTTCAACTTCGACCCGGCCCGCCGCCAGGTCAACCTTCTTGACAACGTCGTCGATCACCGGCAAGAGGAGGTCACTTTGCTGCTTGCGGGCCACCACCCAAACGTCGTTGGCGCCGGGGGCGAGGATTTCCTTGATCTTGCCCAGCTCCCGGCCCTCGGTGGTCACCACCGTCAGGCCGATGATCTGGTGGTAGTAGTACTGGCCCTCCTCCAGGTCGGCCTGGTCCTCCTCGCTGACCGCCAGGAAGCAATCGCGGAAGGCCTGCACCTGGTTGATGTTGTCGAACTCGGCGAACTTGATGATTTCCATCCCCTTGTGTTCGCGGGCCCGCTCAACGGTGACCGCCAGCGGTCCCTGCTTGGTGAGGATTTGCAGCTGGCTGCCGGTGGCAAAGCGCTCGGCGGGGAAGTCGGTGGTGACCATCACCTTGACCTCGCCGCGGATTCCGTGGGTGGTAACGATTTTTCCAACGTGGTAGAAACTCATTCTCTCCTCCTTATGGCTTAATTGAAAAGAGGCCGGGAACACTCCCGGCCTCTTTTCTAATGGCGTTGGTCATTGATTACTAACCTGATTTTCTTCGCGTTCTTCCGCTTATCCCGGGCGCCTTCCACCACGGTCCGTAATGCGGCGATTACGTGGCCCTGGCGACCAATCACCCGGCCAACGTCTGCCGGATCGACGTCGAGAACATAGTTTAAGTACCGTTCGCTCTCCCGCGGAATCACCCGCACCGCCGCCGGGTGTTTCACCAGCGGGCGGACGAGGGTTAACACTAATTCAGAAAAATCGGTTGTCACCATTTACCAATCCCATTACTTGTTGTACTTGGCTTCGTGGAACTTTTGCATAACCCCAGCCTTTTGGAACATGTTCCGTACCGTGTCGGACGGTTGGGCACCCTTTTGCAGCCAGTCCATAACTGCTTCTTCGTCGAACTTAACTTCCTTCGGCGTCGTCAATGGGTTGTAAGTCCCCAAAGTAGTGATGAAACGACCGTCCCGCGGTGAACGGGAGTCAGCAACCACAATCCGGTAGAATGGGCGCTTCTTGGAACCCATCCGCTTCAAACGAATCTTGACAGACATTTTCGCACCTCCTTGCCCTTTATTTCTAACAGATAATAATATACCAAGTTTCCCGATCGTTGTAAAGGACTTTTTCTTGACAGTCCCCCAGATTTTTTCGCTGCCGGCCGGCGTATGCTTCCCCACTTTCTTGTTTACTTTTTGTAAGTTAACTGCTATGCTGGTGTTAGTTTAATTCTTACAAGTTTTTGAGGAGGTAATTACAATGGTAAATACCGCAACCGTAATTGATTCCTACCAACTGCTGGTCAAGGACCGGACCGCCCTGACTGCCTACTACCGCGACCGGATCGACCTGGCGGTGATCACCAGCGGGCCCCACCAAACGATCCTTGGGGTGGCTGGCAAGCCCCTCCTGGTCCTGACCGACACCCAGTCGGCAGCGGAGCGCAAGCTGGCCGGGCTCTACCACACCGCCTTCCTCCTCCCCAGCGGACCGGCCCTGGGGGGAATCCTCCTCCACCTGCTGGCGACCAAGACGCCGCTGATCGGCGGGGCCGACCACGGCTACAGCGAGGCCCTCTACCTTCAAGACCCGGAGGGCAACGGGATCGAGCTCTACCATGACCAACCGGAAGAGCAGTGGGACCGCCGGCCCGGTAGCCAGATCATTGGGGTGACCGAGGAGCTGGACGCCACCCACCTGATTGAGGGGGTGGTAGCTAACCCGCAACTGCCGACCGGAACGAAGATCGGCCACCTCCACCTCCAGGTCAGCGACCTGGCGGCCAGCCGCCATTTCTACCAGGACCTGCTGGGGCTGGAAGTGAAGGCAACCCTTGGCACTAAGGCCGTCTTCCTGGCCAGCGGTGACTACCACCACCACGTCGCCCTCAACACCTGGGCCGGCCCCCTGGCCAAGCGGCCGCTGACGGCACCGGGCCTGCGGATGGCCGTCCTCCACCTGCCGGGGCTGGCGGCCATTGCCGAGCGACTGGCGAGCGCCGGTTGGGAGCACAGCTTTAATGGGAAGCAAATTGAGGTCACCGACCCGAACGGGGTACAACTGATTGTCCGTAGCTAGCTTGTAATTCAAGGTTGATATTCGGTTGATGCAAAAAAGCTCGATTCCGCAACGGAACCGGGCTTTTTTTGGCTTCTTAGCCGAGGAAGTCAACGACTACGGTGTAGTAACGTTGACCAGTGCTAGAAACCGTGGTTGGTAAGAAGCTAATGCCAACGTACTTGTAACCCTTCGTCATCATATTATCGTAGTGAGCTGGTTCATTGCATAATTCCTCAAAGGCGCGCTTTGCGGCTCCCGCCGGGGTGTTCTCCCCGCCATCGGAATAGGCGAAGGACTCTACCTCACCCTCTTGAACATATTGCCCATAGAATTC
Source organism: uncultured Limosilactobacillus sp. (assembly GCA_944327195.1). Classification (GTDB taxonomy): domain Bacteria; phylum Bacillota; class Bacilli; order Lactobacillales; family Lactobacillaceae; genus Limosilactobacillus. The sequence continues at coordinate 6,248 of CALVGV010000019.1, read as the reverse complement.
CTTTGGTAATACTAGGGCAGTGTCGTACGTGCTTCCGTCTGGCCGCACGTGGCTATCAAAATCTCCCGTACTTTCAAAGTGTTCCTGGTTTTCCTTCCCCCGGATTGCTACCCAATTATCTGTGGCTTCCGAATACTTCAGGTTGCCATACTCCGATCCAAGCACCCGAGCGCGCTCTTGGTTGAGAAGGACAAGGAAATCATCAGCTGCTTGCTTCAGCCCAGCCTCATTCATGTACGAATCCTTGTCAGTCGGATCGGTAAGGTACCAGGTTTCGGAGGCTGAGCTTGCCGAACCGGAAGTAGCCGATGAACTGGACGATGCCGTGGAGTCGCTGGTTGCCGAACTTGCTGCCGATGAGTTTGCCGCGGCACTCGAGGACGTTGCAGCACTGCTACTTGCCGAGCTTGCCGTTGATGAACTTGCCGCGGCGCTCGGCGAGGATGCGGAGCTACTGGTTGCCGAACTTGCTGTCGACGAACTTGCTGGAGCACTCGATGATGCAGAGCCACTGGTTGCCGAACTTGCTGTCGACGAACTTGCTGGAGCACTCGATGATGCAGAGCCACTGGTTGCCGAACTTGCTGTCGACGAACTTGCCGAAGCACTCGAGGACGTTGTGGCACTGCTACTTGCTGAGCTTACCGTTGATGAACTTGCCGGGGCACTCGACGAGGACGCGGAGCTGCTAGTTGCCGAACTTGCTACCGATGAGCTTACCGAGGCGCTCGACGACGTTGCGGTGCTGTTACTTGCGGAGCTTGTTGCCGATGAACTTGTCGGGGCACTCGACGACGCTGAAGAGCTACTACTTGCAGATCCTTCCGCAGAAGAGCTTGCCGAATTACTCGTCGAGGCCGCCGCACTGTCACTTGCGGAACCTTCCGCAGAAGAACCTACCGGCGCGCTTGACGAGGACGCGGAATTGGCACTGGTTGCCGAGCTTGCCGGGTTAGTCGATGGAGCCTTGCACTGGCAGCCGAATTCTCACCCGCGGAGCTTGCTGGCGCTCCCGGAGTGGCACTCCCCGCAGGACTGGTCGATGCCGAATTAGTCACCCTTGGACTTACCGGACTAGCAACGTCGCTACTTGCTTCCCCGTTGGCCGAGGCGCCGCCCGCGCTTGGTAGGGCCTTCCCTGCGTTTCCGGCCGGGCTATCAGCCGCAACAGGGGACGGAACCCGGGCTTGCTGGTTGGCGGTCTGTTGGGAACCAACGACCTGCACCGGCGCCTTCTCCCCCCTAGTGACTTTCCCCTGACTAGCACTTGCTGCCTTTGCGGCGGAAACAGTGGTCCCAAAGTTTTGGTTTGCCACTACCTTGTCGTTGCTGGTGAGCGGGGCGCTTCCCACCAACTTACCCTGGGCATCTTCCACCTGGACCGTCTTCCCGGTAAGGATGATCTTTTGGCCGACCTGGATCCGGTTCGGGTCCGCAATCCCCGAAGCCGCCGCCAGGGTCTGCACCTTAATGTTGGTCTTAACCGAGATTGCCCAGAGGGTGTCGCCCCACTTGACGGTGTATTCCTTCTGGCCGTCCTTAATTTGAATGCTGTCCGGGGTGTTGGCGTGCCAAGTAGCCGCGTGGGCCGTGGTTGCCAGGGCACCCCCACAAAGCAGGGCCGCGCCCAGGGCGGTCCCGGTTGTTAACCGCAAAACCAGTTGCTTAGTGTTCATGTCATTTCCTCCCAAACTAGTTCTTATCGCGTGCGAAAAATATTTGCAAACGATTCACAAAATGATCTTATCACTCTTCAACCAGCGAATATTTGTTTTTTTGTGAAGTTATTACTGAAATATCAACGTTTATAATCCCTAATAACTAGAAATAGCGCTTTTGAATTTTGGAAGCATCTCCTGAACAAAAAGACTTATCGCGGGAAATCAATTTGGTAATGTTTTTTCGGCTCTGCCGGACCAGGCAGGTAAGCTTTCGATCAGCCAGGATTTTTCTTCCAGCCGGAAATCGTTCTTGCTCCCCTTCCGCTTCCCGGCCGCACCGGCTTCGTCCCTGATTGCCCGCTCACCCACTGGGCCTTTCTCCCCTTGGTTGCCGGTCACCTTCACAATTCGGAATATAATTTGATATACAATTGGAATACCATAACCGAAACGAGGTCTTAATCGTGAACCGTGGCATTCTCCTAATCAACCTTGGCACCCCGGCCGCGCCGACGCCCACCGCCGTCCGGCCCTTCTTGCGCCGCTTTCTCAGCGACCGGCGGGTGATCACCCTCCCGCGGCCCCTTTGGAAGCCAATCCTGGAATTGATGATCCTCCCCAACCGGCCCAAGAAGTCAGCCGCCATGTACCAACAAATCTGGACCGAGGCGGGATCCCCGCTAGCTACCTACACCGCCCAACAGGTGGCCCGGCTCCAGGAACGCTTCCCCGATGCGATCGTCCGCGCCGCCTTCAGCTACAGTCAACCGCTGATCGCCGACCAGCTGGCCGCCCTTGAAGAAGCGGGGGTCGACGCCCTGACGATCATCCCCCTCTATCCCCAGTACTCCACCACCACCGTCGGCTCGGTGCTCGACGAAGTCACCGCCTTCTACCACCAGCGCCAGCGGGTTCCCAGCCTGCAGGTGGTGACCTCCTTTTACCACCACCCGACCTACCTCGACCTGCTGGCGGCCAAGATCCGGGCCGCCTGGCAGGCCGGGGACTACCAGCAACTGGTCGTCTCCTACCACGGTCTGCCCGCCAGCTACGTTGCCAAGGGCGACCCCTACGCCACCCAGTGCCAGCAAACCACCGCCGCCCTCAAGGAACGGCTCGGCGGGATCCCGCTGACCGCCAGCTTTCAGTCCAAGTTTGGCCCCGGCCAGTGGTTAACCCCGGCCACCAGTGCGGTCCTGGCCGGCCTGCCCGCCCAGGGAATCAAGCGGGTGCTGGTGGTCTCGCCGGCCTTCACCACCGACTGCCTGGAAACCAACTACGAGCTCGGCATCGAAAACAAGCAGGCCTTCCTGGCCGCCGGCGGGGAAGAATACGGCCTGGTCCCCTGCCTCAACGCCGACGAGGGCTTTATCGATTTTCTTGGGCAATTGGTCGAGCACCCGACCGGAACGACCCTGTAATTGCATTGACCTAAAGCTCATCCCCCCAACCAAAAAGATCGATCTCCCGGAAACCCGGACGGATCGATCTTTTTTGCTAAATATTCTCCATGTGGGGGCGGTAATTCAAGCCCATGTAGACGAACTCGTAGATCATTTTGCCGGTTCTAGTGATTGTCTTCTTTCCGTTATTGTATTTAATCGTCCCGGTGGCAAAGTTTCGGGTTGTACTTGGGTGCAAGTCCTTCAATTCCATCAACTTTATGAGCGGTTGGGGCAATTGTCCCCCGGCATCCCGGTTCTCGAGCTCCGCTTCTTGCTGGATGGTATAGCTTATGGTCTGCTCGCCTTGCCTTAAGGTGTACTCAATCCTTTTCGGATACTTTTTATGGGACAGGGGATCAACGTATTCCTCAAGGATTTTGCATTTCGGGCTTGTTAACTGCTCAAAGAGCACCTTCCCGTCCTGATCCTCCAGAAAAAACATCGGCATTCTAAAGTAGCCAAACTTCTTCTGCGTGCAGATATCAAAGACCAGCATCGTGTAATCGCCAAAATTTTGCCTGCCCCAGAGCCAGTGATACCAGGTCTTATTATGCGCAACGTTCCCCCACTGATGGTCATGGTAACCGGTCCCGGTGACCCGATGATCCTGCCCACCATAGTGCAAGGTCCCGCTAACCTTCCCACTCGGTACCGCACACAGCCAGGTGAAGTAGCCACCGTCTTCAAACCGGAAGCCGCCCGCCCCCGGCCGCCACGGCTTAGAGGTGCTCTTCAGGGTCAGATCACAGCCAACATCACTCGCTTCCCCCGTTCCGCCGGCACCGTCAGTTCCATTAACCCCGCCAGTATTTGCCACGTGGATTTGGTAATTTTCAAGGTTACCCTCAAGATAGTCCGGGCCGAAGTGCACATCACACTGGCCAGTCCCGAAGTTGGCCTGGGCGGCACTAAAAATGACGTTGTCCTTGTACACCTTCCCCGCCGGATCCGTAATCTTAATCACAACGGACGGAATCGTTCCCGCCTTTTTAATGGTCTTATTATCCTTAGTGTTGAAGTGAATCACGGCCTTGCTGCCATCATCCAAAATAAAATCAAAATACCACCATTCATAGACCCCGGCCCGGTCATCATCACGTTTCCCGTCTTCCCACGGTTCGATGATTCCCCTTTTGGTGCCCATCTGTTGGTAGTCTTCCTTCCGGTCCATCAGCCGGATCCCAATTTGCTTCATTTGACTCACCTACCATCCTTATTCCGCTACCAATATTATCGGGCGACGAACTCCCGCTAGCCAGGTCAATTTTAGCCGGAACGGTGCAAATAAGACACTTTGTCGGAAATTGTTCTGGATCCTAGCCCGCCCTTTTAACAAGGAGCTTCGGGTTGCCCAAAAAGGTCGAGAAGTTCTTGACGTCAGCCTTAAGCCGCTCCTCATCCCAGTGGGCAAGCTCGTACAGAAACAAGGAGCTCAACCCCGCCGCAAAGAATGAGTAGAGCGGCTCCTGCAAGGGCATCTCGCTGTTATCCAGGAGCAATAAGACCGACCGTAGTGACTTTTGGACGGAATCCAGGAAGAGCTGCTCGAGGTTATCCCGAATGATGTAGTTGATTAACTGCCGTTTCGGATAGAAGAAGGTAACCGCCTGCAGACTAAACTCTTCCAGCCCATAGGAGTGGCGGGCCTTGATCCGTTCTTGGAGCGGGTCAAAGTCGCTGGTAATGGCGTAGCGAATGACCTCCTCCTTGCTGCCGAAGACCTTGTAAAAGGTTTGCCGGGACACGGCCGCTTCCTGGCAGATCATCGTAACCGTAATCTCCGGAAACGCATATTGGCCAAGCAACTTCAGCATGCCCTGTGCCAACAGTTCCTGCGAGCGAAGCGCGGCCGGATTATTACCTTGATACACTGAATTCCCTCCCCCAATGCCCTAAACATCCTGGTCCTTCTTGAAGTACATCAATTCCCAGGTTGCCTGGTTCGTGTAAGATTCAACCACCTTGCCATTCTCGATTTTTTCCAACCTTGCCGGGCCATCGAAACGGTCATAGGTCGGATCAAGCCCCATCAGCTTGACCATTAATTGCTGAAGCAGTGCCGGCTTCTGCCCCTCGTCTTCCAAAAGCGAGAAGCTGGCCAGCAAATCTTGCACCTTGTAGGTGATTCGGTAGTGGCCTTCCTGGCCCTGGTAATCGTAGACCAGTTGCTGGTGGTAGTGCTTCTTGGTGACCTGGCTCAGGGTCGGCTGAATCTGCTCGAAGGCCACCTTATTGCCATTATCGCACACCACTTCCCCGCCCTTGGCGATCATGAAGATCGGCAAGTGGGTGTAGCCGTACTTCTTCGTACTGGTAAGGTAGCAGCTAATCACCGTGTAGGGACCAATCTTGGCCCGCCCCCAGTACCAATGGTGGAGCACCGCCATCATCGGGGCATTCCCCCAGTTGTGATCGTGGTAACCGGTCCCGTGGTAACTGGTCGTCGTGCCAGCCACCGTCACCCGGGCCTCCGTTACCCCTTCCGGAACCGCCGGCAACCAGGCAAAGTACTTCTCTTCCCCAAAGTAAATATGGCCCGTTTCTGACCGCCAGGGGCTAACGTTCCCGGTCAGGCGAATCTCGGCCTCAATCTTGGCGGTTTTAATGTAGATGTGGTAGCGGTGCAGGTCACCCCTGAAAAAGTTCTGCCCCAGCTGAACATTGCACCGCTTGGTATCGAATGAGGCCTCCCCTGAATCAAAATAGACGCGATCCTTGACTTCCGTCCCGTCCGGCTTGGTCAGCTCGATCTTGATGCTCGGGTGAAAGCCGCCGCTGCCGTCGGTTGCGTTATTGGAGAAGAAGGTTACCACCAGGGTTGAACCATCCGCCATCTTGGCATCGTAATACCACCACTCGAACTCGCCCTTGGCGCCAGTCGTCCGCAAGCCATCCTCGAACTGCTGGATTGAGCCCCTTTTTAGGCCCAGTTTTTGGTACTCCTTATCGGTGGTTGCCAACCAGGCTTTCTTCTGCGTCATTTGCTTCACCCCCACTAAAAATTGACATTTGTCAGTGTTTGCATCATAGCCGGATTTAGCGAAAAGTTCAACGAGTTGCCGATAAGGTATCTGTCAAGTTTTCATAGGTTGCCTTATATATGCAGGAACTAGTGTGAGAGCGACTTAACGAGGTGCCCGAT
>CALVGV010000018.1 GCA_944327195.1 uncultured Limosilactobacillus sp. | reverse complement strand
AGCACAGATCGAGGCACTTGTCATGACGAATAATCTAGCAAAATTTGGAATGTTACAAACTAGCAATTGACGTATTCTCTACTACAATGTCTTTACCCGGGTGCAGTTCCGCCGCGGGTTAGAAGGGGAGGCAAGCAATGGTTAAGGAAACGATGATCCAGATGGGCTTCTGGCTGGCCTGGCTGGTGATCCCGGCCCTCTTCGAGCTGGTGCCGGCGATCCGCGCCTGGGTGCAAAACCACTTCTTCCCGGCCCCGGAACCGCCGGAGCAGATCAAGGGGCGCTGGCCGCAGGTGACGGTGATCGTCCCGGTGCACAACTCGGCGGCGACCCTGCCGGCCTGCCTCGATTCGATCGACCGCTCGACCTACCCCAATGACCTCCTGCACGTGATCTGCGCCAACAATAACAGTAGCGACAACAGCCGGGCCGTCTTCCAGGACTGCCAGACCCGCCAGACCGGCCTCCAGCTCCAGTGGTTGGAAACCCAGCCGGGCAAGGCGAGGGCCCTCAACTCGGCCATCTACACCAGCACCGGCGACTACGTGGTGACCCTCGATAGTGACGGTACTCTGGCCCCGGCGGCGATCATGAACCTGGTCAAGAACTTCCTCGCCCACCCCGAAGTCCAGGCCCAGACCGGGACGATCCTGAGCAACCGCCAGCTGGTTGAGGCGGCGCCCAACCGCCACCTGGCCCGCAACGAGTACCTCGAGTACGCGGTCGCCTTTTTGGCCGGGCGGACGATCGAGTCGCAGGCCGACCAGCTCTTCACCATGTCGGGGGCCTTTTCGGCCTTCCGCCGCTCGGCCCTGGTCCAAACCCGCCTCTACAACGTTGACACCGTCGGCGAGGATACCGACATGACCTTCCAGGTTCGCTACGTCCTCAAGGGGCGGGTGATCCTCTGCCCGAACGCTGTCTTCTACGTTGAGCCGGCCACCGGCTGGGACGAACTCTACGTCCAGCGCCAGCGCTGGCAACGGGGCGAAATCGAGGTTGTCCGCGCCTTCATGGCCGACCATCTCAGCCTGCGGGAGCTCTTTTCCAACTTCCTGGTCCGCCGCCTGATCGTCGACCACACGGTGGCCTTCTTGAAGGTGATCTGGCTCTTCGCCATCCTGGTGCTGATTCCCTTCGGCTACTCGCCGGTGATGCTGGCCTTCTCGCTGCAGGCGATGTACGCCCTCTACCTGCTGATCACCGCCTTGAATTTGAGCAACGTCTTAAAGTACCTGAAGTTCGACCCGGCCGAGCGGGACTACTGCAAGCACCGCTGGCCGATCGTCTTCAGCCTGCCGGCCTACAACCTGATCCTGTCGCTCTTTCGGGTGATGGGGGTCATCAACACGATGCTCCAGCCGGCCCGCTGGAACCCGGCCAGCATGCGGACCGAGGCGGCGGCGATCGGCCGGGTGCTCCGCCACGACTGGCACTTCAAAAAGGAGAAAGAACATGATTAAGCACTATCGCTACCGGCTACGCTTCTACCTCAACGCCAGTCACGCCATGCGCTGGCAAAACCAGCTCGGCGAACGCCACCCCCACACCTGGGAATTAACCTGCGAGGTGAAGAAGGCCGACCACGACGCCTTCATCCGCTTCAACGACATCGAGGACCAGATTCGCCAGGTGCTCGACCCGCTCCAGGGGGTCTTTCTAAACGAGATTGCCCCCTTTGACAAAGAGAACCCGTCGTTGGAAAATTTAGGGGAGTACTTCTTTGACCAGATCAACCAGCACCTGGCGGCGGTGAAGTGTTCCTTGACCCGGCTGGAGATGGGCGAGTCGCCGACCCGCTTCTTCTTGATCAAGGCCGAGGACGAAGCGGCCAAGTAACCGCGGCGCCATCGATTGCGGCGGCGGCCGCCGTTGGCCGGGGATGGTATCGTTACCCTAATTTGGACTCGTTGTGAGGAAGGAAAAGCTTAGCTGGAATCGATCGGCACTAACCAAGAAAAAGGGAGATAATCATGGGGGAATTAACGGCAGCAGTTGAGCTTTATTGCCAACCAATCTACTCGATCCGGTCCGGGGTGGACCCGGAGGTGCAGGACTACGAGGTGCTCCTGCGCAAGCGCGGCGGCCAGTCCTTTTTGGCGGCCGAACTGGTGGAGCTGATCGCCGACCAGGAGCGGCGCAACCAGTTGCGGGCCTGGAACCTGGTCAACCTGGCCCACTTTTCGCGGGTGCGGCCGCGGCTGACGATCGACGTCAACCTTGACCCCTGGCAGTTCAAGTGCCCCGAGGTCTGGGACTACCTCCAGGCCCTCCGCCGGGTCGGCCCCAAGATCAACCTCGAGCTGACCGAGCGCAACACCGGCACTTTGACCGGGTCGGCGGCCTTCTCCCAGATCCTCGCCCGCGTCCAGGGGCTGGGTTTCCAGGTCAGCCTCGACGACGTCGGTTCCGGCTACAACAGCATGCAGGTGGTGCTGGAAAACGCCCGCTACCTCAGCCGGATCAAGTTCTCCCTCCTCCTGTTTGAGGAACGTGACCTGCGCAGCAAGCTCCTCTTTGCCCAGGCCTGGCAGTCACTGGCCGCCAGCCGCAACCTCGAGCTGGTGATCGAGGGGGTCGAAAACCGCAGCCTGGCCCGCCAACTGGTCGCCGCCGGTTGCAACCTCCAGCAGGGCTTCTACTGGGGGCGGCCCTTCCCGCTGATGGACCTGCTCAAGCCGGAGAAGCGGCAGTGGCACCCGCGCGACTAGTAACCGGCGGGCAAAGATTAAAGGAAAATGAGAACCGAAAACGAAGTTGTGCTATAATTATTCTTTAGCCCTTGCCGCGGCGGAGTAATTGACACAACTTCGTTTTTTGTCGTCAACTGCGCCCGGCGGGAAGCACGCGCGCAAGTTTACCAGGGGAAACCGTGGGGGAATGGAGGAAGAGATGCACTATCGCAAAATTAGCCTGCTGGCCGGGGTAATGATGGCCCTGAGTTCGCTGATCGGCTCCGGTTGGCTCTTCGGGTCCGGCTCGGCCGCCCGGGTGGCCGGCCCGGCGGCGATCATTTCCTGGATTATCGGGGCGGTCATCATGATCCTGATCGCCTTCAATTACGTTGAGTTGGGGACGATGTTTCCCGAATCGGGGGGGATGAGCCGCTATGCCCAGTACAGCCACGGCCCCCTGCTCGGCTTCACCGCCGCCTGGGCCAACTGGGTGTCGCTGGTGACCCTGATGCCGATCGAGGCGGTCGCCTGCGTCCAGTACATGAGCACCTGGCCCTGGTCCTGGGCCAACTGGACCCGCCAGTTCATGCACAACGGGGCGATTACCACCCCGGGCCTCCTGGTGGTCTTCTTGATCCTGATCGTCTTCACCCTAATCAACTTCTGGTCGGTTAAGCTCCTGACCCGCTTCACCAACTCGGTGGCGGTCTTCAAGCTGGTGATCCCGACGCTGACGATCTTGACTTTGATCATCACCGGCTTTCACTCCAGCAACTTCGGCCACAGCGTTGCCACCTTCATGCCCAACGGCACCCGCGGGATCTTTGAGGCGGTGGCCGTTTCCGGGATCATCCTCTCCTACGACGCCTTCCAAACGGTGATCAACATGGGGGGCGAGATGGTCAACCCGCAGCGCAACATCTTCCGCGGGGTTTGGATCTCCTTGACGATCACCGCCGTGATTTACATCGCCCTCCAGGTGGCCTTCATCGGCGCCGTTGACCCGGCAACCCTGGCCAAGGTTGGCTGGCACGGGATCAACTACTCCTCGCCCTTCGCCGACCTGGCGATCCTGCTCGGCCTCCACTGGCTCTCGCTCCTGCTCTACATGGACGCCTTCGTCTCCCCATTTGGGACCGGGGTGACCTTTGCCGCCACCTCGGCGCGGACGCTGGCCGCCCTGACCCGCAGCGGGAACCTGCCGGCCTGGCTGGGCCGGCTCAACCGCCGCTACATGATCCCGCGCTTCTCGATGGTCGCCGATCTTTTGCTGGCAATGGTGCTGGTCTACTTCTTCCGCGACTGGAGCAAGCTGGCCACGGTGGTCTCGATCTCGACCTTCGTCGCCTACGCCACCGGCCCGGTGACCGCCGTTTCCCTGCGCAAGCTGCGGCCCGACTTCAAGCGGCCCTTTGAATCTAAGCACCTGGCCTGGGTGGCGCCGCTCTCCTTCGTTTTGACCGGGCTGGTGATCTACTGGGCGATGTGGCCGACGACCGCCGAGGTAATCGGCATCGTCCTTTTGGGCCTGCCGATCTACTTCTACTACGACCGCCGCTACAACCGGGTCCCGCTCAGGCGCCAGCTGAAGGGGGCGGCCTGGCTGCTGGTGTACCTGGTCTTCATTTCGGCCGTTTCCTACTTCGGCAGCAGCGACTTCGGCGGCAACGGCCTCCTCAAGTACCCCTACGACTTCTTAGTGATCATCGTTGCCTCGATCTTCTTCTACCTGTGGGCGGTGGCCTCGCGGGTTGACGGTCCCGACCTGGATGCCGCCAAGGAGGTCAACGACGGGGTGACCCTCGAAGAGGAAGAATAAAATAATTTTTCAATGGGTGGCCCGGCATGCGGCCGCCTTTTTGCTTGGCTGCGCCCAAAATCACCGCCCCCTGCCGCGGCGGCGGTGGTAACATGGAACAGAAGAGAGGAGAAGAAGAGAAAATGGCACTACTAGACGTTACCGACCTGACGATGAGCTACGCCGACAAGCGGCTCTACGACCAGGCCAGTTTTCAGCTCGAAAAGGGCGAGCACATGGGGGTGGTCGGCCAAAACGGGGCCGGCAAGTCGACCCTAATCAAGATCCTGATCGGCAAGGTCCTGCCGGTGGCCGGCAGCGTCAAGTGGCAGCCCCACACCAAGATCGGCTACCTCGACCAGTACGTCGACATCCCCGGCGAGATCACTTTGATCGACTTCTTGCACACCGCCTTTGCCGACCTCTACGCCGTCAACGACCAGCTCAACCAGCTCTACGCCGACTACGCGGCCAGCGGGGACGACAAGCTGATGGACCGCGCCGCCCACCTGCAGGAGATCCTTGACGGCAACGACTTCTACGGGATCGAGCCGGCGATCGAGCGGGTGATGACCGGGCTCGGCCTGACCGCCCTCGGCAAGGACCACCCGGTGGCCAAGATGAGTGGTGGCCAACGGTCCAAGGTGATCCTGGCCAAGCTCCTGCTGGAGAAGCCGGACGTGATCCTGCTCGACGAACCGACCAACTACCTCGACACTGCCCACATCGAGTGGCTGACCGAGTACTTGAACCAGTACCCGGGGGCGGCGATGATCATCTCCCACGACTACGACTTTTTGGAGCAGGTGACCAACACGGTGATCGACGTCGCCTTCGGCAAGATCACCAAGTACCGCGGCAGCTTCCGCCAGGCGATGCGGCAAAAGGAAGAGCGCAAGAAGGCCCAGGAGCGCGAGTACGAAAAGCAGCGGGTGGTGATCGAAAAGGCCGAGCGCTTCATTCGCAAGAACAAGGCCGGCTCCAAGTCGACCCTCGCCAAGTCGCGCGAAAAGATGCTCAACCGGATGGAGCGGATCGACCCGCCGGCCGACAACCTGGTTGCCCACTTCCACTTCCCCTACGAGAGCACCGGCTCGGCCAACGCCCTCAAGGTGGAGCGGCTCAGCGTCGGCTACCGCAAGCCCCTGCTATCGCCGGTGACCTTCTCCTTGACCGCCGGCGAAAAGCTCTTGCTCAAGGGCTTCAACGGGGTCGGCAAGTCGACCCTGATCAAGTCGATCCTCGGCAAGCTGACGCCGCTGGGTGGCAGCGCCAGTTTCTCGCCCTCGGCCAAGATCGCCTACTTCGACCAGGACCTCCTCTGGGACGACCCGTCGCGGACCCCGCTCCAGGAGATCCAGGACCACTTCCCGACGATGCTGCCGAAGACGATCCGACAGAAGCTGGCCGCGGCCGGGATCAACGCCGCCAACACCGTCAAGCCCCTCCACCTGCTGTCGGGGGGCGAGCAAACCAAGGTCAAGTTGGCCCTTTTGGAGTTGACCCCGGCCAACTTCCTGGTCTTTGACGAACCGACCAACCACCTCGACGACGAGACCAAGGGGGCGCTCAAGGCCGCCCTGCAGGCCTTCCCGGGCAACCTGATCCTGGTCAGCCACGAGGAGTCCTTTACCGCCGGCTGGCTCGACAAGGTCCTCGACGTCGAACGCCTCAGTTTGAAGAACAAGTAATTGGAGGAAATCATGGCACAAACCCGGATTAAAATCTTTTCCCACAACGACCTCGACGGCTTCGGCGGTCCCCTCTTGCTGACGACTCTGCAGGAGGAACTCTTTGCCGGGGTGGACTTTGAGATCGAAAACATCGGCGCCGGCCAGATTGACGGCGCCCTGGCCCGCTGGTTCAGGGACCCGGCGGCCGGCCAGTTCACCGACGTCTACATCATGGACATGACTCCGGACAGCGACTACACCTTCCAGCAACTCGACGCCAACTTCGCCAACCACTGGCTGGTCTTTGATCACCACGAAAGCGAGGCGGCCGCCCGCGAGAAGTACGCCCTAAACACGGTCACCCCGGCCGACGCCACCGTCCTGCCCTCGGCCACCAGTCTGGTTTGGGACTGGCTCAAGACCCAACCGAAGTTCGATCAGGTGCCGGAAAGTCGCCGGGCCGAGCTGGCCGAACTGGTGGAACTGATCCGCGCCTACGACACCTGGGACTGGCAAAATGACCCCAACATGAGCAAGGCGGAGCGCCAGGCGGCCGACGAGCTCAACCAGCTCTTCTGGTTCTACCCGCTCGACCACTCGAGTGAGTTCGTCTCTGCCGTTTTGGCCGCCGGCTGGCCGAGGTACCGGGCGGCCAACCGCCTCCTGATCACCACTCTCAACGACCGGCGGGCCCACTACCTGAAGAGTCACCTCAAGGACGTCCTGGTGGAAGAGGTGGCCGGCCACCGCTGGGGCTTCGTCTACGCCAGCGACTACAAGTCGGAAATCGCCCACGCCCTCTTGGAGGGCCACCCGGACGTGGACGCGGCGATGGTGATCAGCCCGACCAGCGTTTCCTTGCGGAGCAACGGCAAGCTCGACGTGGCCAAGTTCGCCGAGTCCTACTACCGTGGTGGCGGCCACGCCGATGCCGCCGGCGGCCGGCTGGGGGTCAACCTGATCAAGGTCGGCGAGGAGGCGGTGATTGCCGACCTCAAGAAGCTGGTCAAGCGGGCCGAGAGCGAGACCGAGAGCCAGCAGAGCTCGGTGGCTGACAACCTCGACCCGGAAGTGGCGGCCAAGATGGCGGCCCTCTTTGGTAAGAAATAAGCTGGGAAAAAAGGTTCAAAGCGCTCCGTACAGCTAAGTGAGAACGGGCTTTGGCACGGGGACCGGGCCGGAGGTCGTTCTTGCTTAGATGCTAGGAGCGCCCTTTTTTCCCGCGATTGCAGAGTAATATTAGGAGAAGTTAAAAGAGGCTGGGAAGAAATGAGTTCCTTCCCAGCCTTTCGTTTTGCTTACTTGAGGTTCATTCCCAACTGGTAGGCCTCTTCAACGTGGGTGGCCAGCTTCTGCTGGTTCCAGGAGTCGGCCGCCAGCACCGCCCCGGCGCTTGGCCAGCGCATGTAGTCCAGCAGCTGGTCAAAGTAGCGCTGGAGGGAGTCGAAGGCCGCCGGCTGGCCGTAGCCGGAGACCAGGGTGATCGCCCGCTTGCCGCCGTGGAGCTCGTGGTTCTTGGCGTAGAAGCGGTCGATCACCGCCTTGAGGGCGGCGTTGATCCCGTAGTAGTAGAGCGAGCTGACGAAGACCACCAGGTCGGCCTCCAGCAGGTGGGGGATGACCTCGGTGGTAATCACGTCCTCGGGTTCGACGGCCACCTCCTGGCCGGGGTGGTCGTCTTCGAGCTGGAGCAGGCTGAATTCCTTGGCCCGCCGCCCAGCGTCGAAGCGGTAGATTTGGTGGCCGGCTTCCGTGGCCCCCTTGACGAAGGCGTCGGCCAGCTGCTCCGAGGTCCCCGAGTGGTGGGGACTACCGGTTAAGACGACGATTTTCATGGTAAATTCCTCCCTTGTTCGTTTCCCTCATTATAGGCGCTTTATTTTAGTAAGGGAAATTGAAAAGCTGACTGGTTGGCGATGCCAAAATGGTATCGAAAAAACACCGCCCCGTGATGGGACGGTGTTTTTTCAGGCCAGCGCCAACCGGTTGAGGTGGCGGGGCAGGATGGCGATTACCATTTCGGTGAGGGCAAAGCCGATCAGGACCCCCAGCCAGTTAGTGATCACGTCGTCGATGTCGACCACCCGGTAAAGGCCGCAGCAGAAGTCGCTGACCAGCTGGCAGAGCTCGATCGTCAGCCCGGGCAGGACGGCCAGGCCGACGATCGTCCGCGAGCGGAAGCGGCGGAAGAAGATCGCCATGAAGCCGCCGGCCGGAACGGTCATCAGGATGTTTTCAAAGAAGTCGATGTGGAAGTTCTGCAGCGGGATCAGGTTGAAGGGCACCTGGTTGATGCTGATGTAGGAGCGATCGGTTTCCGGCCCGGTCGGCCGAAAGCAGAGTACGATGACCACCATCAGGTAGAAGAGCCCCGCCGCCAGGGCGCCCCGCTGCTGCCAGGTCCACTGCCGACTGCGGAGCGTTTCCCAACCAAATACCATTGCTAGCCCTTCCAGTGCAACGAAGGGCACCCAGTCGACCGTCATCGTCACCGCCTCCTTTGAAAAAGATTTACTGTTTTCAAGGATAGCGGCAAAAGGTGACCAGGAATTGAAGGTGAGCCTAAGAATAATTAATTCGCCTAAGAAATGATTAAGCTTGCCCGCGGGTTAAGGAAAGATTAATCCAAGCCAAATTCACATCGTGGTCGCAGCTTCTTTGCTATAATGGGGGACGATTATTGGTGGAAAGGGATATTGATACTATGCGGAAGAAACTCTTACAGTTTGTCTTGGCAATTGCCCTCCTGGTGGGCGGCGTGCTGGTGGCCAAACCGGCGGCCCACGCCAGCACCCCCTTCTGGAAGCAATCGTCGGAAAAGAAGGCCTACCCAAGCGTAAGCAAGCACCCGAACATGTGGATTCTGGTGTCGAAGAAGAAGCAGCGGACCTACCTGGTTGATAACGGCAAGATCCTCTACACGATGCTCTGCTCGACCGGGACGACCGGCGACAACGCCACCCCAACCGGGACCTACCACATCCAGGCCGAAAAGGGGACCTTCTTCTACAACCAATCGAGTGGGGAAGGGGCCAAGTACTGGGTTTCCTGGAAGGACCACGGGACCTACCTCTTCCACACCGTGCCGACCGATGAGAACGGGAACTACATCACTTCCGAGGCCAAGAAGCTCGGCAAGAAGGCTTCCTCCCACGGTTGCGTCCGCCTGTCGGTTGCCGATGCCAAGTGGCTCTACAACAACGTCACGACCGGGACCAAGGTGGTAATCACCAACTCCGGCAACATCAAGAAGGTTATTAAGGCTAACTCATAGCGAAAAAGGAGCTGGGAAAAAGGCTCTAAGCGCTCCGGACAGCTAAGTGAGAACGGGCTTTGGCACGGGGACCGGGCCGGAGTTCGTTCTTGCGCAGCTGCTAGGAGCGCCCTTTTTTTCCGCGATTGCAGAGTAATATTAGGAGAAAACAAAAGAGGCTGGGAAGGAATGAGTTTCTTCCCAGCCTCTTTATTATGGCGCTTACTTATCCGGGTGAAATTCCCGCCCGAGGCTGTAGGTGGCCGTCAGGTCGAGCTGGGCGGTGAGGACGTTTAGGTCGGCGTCCATCCCCACGGCCAGGCGGCCCTTCTTCACCAGGCCGAACTCGCGCGCCTGGTTGACGCTGGCCATCTTCACCGCGTCTTCGACCGTGCAGCCGGTGAAGGCGATGATGTGCTTGAAGGCGTCGATGAAGGTCAACACCGAGCCGGCCAGGTGGCCGTCTTCCAGGCGGGCCTGCTTGTCCTTGACGATTACCTTCTGGCCGCCAAGCTCGGAAACGCCCTCTGGCATCCCCTTGGAGCGCATCGAGTCGGTGATCAGCTCCATCTTGTCGGCCCCCTTGAGCCGGTAGGCGAGCTTGATCATGTCGGGCACGATGTGGAAGCCGTCGGTGATGATCTCGGTGTAGATGTTGTCCTCCAAGAGGGCGTGGCCGGTGACGCCGGGTTCGCGGTGGCGAAACTCGCGCTGGGCGTCGTAGAGGTGGGTGACGTGGCTGGCCCGCGACTGCTGCATCTGGGCGCGGGTGGCGTTGGTGTGGCCGGCCGAGAGGGTGATCCCGTGGGCCAGGCAGTAGTGCTCAAATTCCGGGTTGGTGTTTTCCGGGGCGTAGGTCACCACCTTCACCAGGCCGCCGGCCAGTTGGTTCCAGTGGTCAACCAGCTTGGCGTCGGGGGCGGTGATGTATTCCTCCGGCTGGGCCCCCTTATAGACCGGCGAGATGAAGGGCCCCTCGAGGTGGATCCCCTGGATGACCGGGTTCTTGGCCGCGGCGGCCTTGATGCCGACCATCGCGTGGTCGATCCGCTCCGGCGCCTGGGTCATCGTCGTCGGGAAGTAGGAGGTGATCCCCTCGTTGGCGGTCATCTTGGTGACCATCTGGTCGATCTGGTCGGCCTCGCCGTCCATCGCGTCGAAGCCGTAGCCGCCGTGGCTGTGGACGTCAATGAAGCCCGGCACCACCAGCCGGCCGCCGAGGTCGGTGACCGTTTCGTCGGCCGCGCTCGGCCGGTAGGCACTCATCGGGCCGAGGTCCTGGATTTGCTGGTCAAAGCGCAGGTAGCCGTCGGTGATCTTTTCCGTGCCGGTGTAGATGGTGGCGTGGGTCAGTACTCTTGTCATGTTGTTTCCCTCACTTCAAAAATCAAAATCACCCCTATTCTAGGTGGTATAGACCAGGAGTGCAAGCCCTTTCTCCGGGCGGGGGGCTTTACAAGGGGGCCGGATGGCGTTATCATTGGTATATACCGGTATAGACCAAACTGAGAAAAACGGGGAGGAATCAGCATGAAGATTGAATTGGTAACGGATGCAACCGCCGGCGGCAAGAAGGCGGCCGAGTATTTCCTGGCGGCCAAGCAGGACGGGGTGAAGACCTTTGGCCTGGCCACCGGGGGGACGCCGGTCACCACCTACGCCGCCCTGGTGGCGGGGGAGATCGACTTTGGCGACGCGGTCTCGCTCAACCTCGACGAGTACGTCGGCCTCGGCGCCAACGACCCGCAGAGCTACGCGGCCTACATGCAGGCCCACCTCTTTAGTCAGAAGCCCTTCGCCGCCTCCTACCTGCCAAACGGCCTGGCCAGCGACCTGGCGGCCGAGTGCGCCCGCTATGACCAACTGGTGGCCGAAAACCCAATCGGCCTCCAGTTGCTGGGGATCGGCGAGAACGGCCACATCGGCTTCAACGAGCCGGGGACTAGTTTTGATAGCAGCACCCACCTGGTGAACCTGACCGAGTCGACGATCAAGGCCAACGCCCGCTTCTTTGCCCGCGAGAACCAGGTGCCGCGCCAGGCCCTCTCGATGGGGATCGGCACGATCATGCAGGCCAAGCAGATCATCCTCGAGGCCTACGGGGAAAAGAAGGCGGCCGCCATCAAGGCGATGGTGAAGGGACCGGTGACCGAGGCGGTGCCGGCCAGCGTCCTCCAGCGCCACGAAAACGTGATCGTGATCGTCGACCCGGCCGCGGCGGCGGGGCTGGACTGAAGGCGATTTCTCATCGGCGCCCAAACGCGGTAAAATGAAGGCGAGACAATTCACCGGACGTTGAGGAGGTTATTTTATGACAAAGTTAAACATCTACTTGGTCCGCCACGGCCAAACCTACTACAACATTTATAACAAGCTCCAGGGCTGGTCGAACTCGCCACTGACCGACAAGGGGAAGCAGGACGCCAAGCTGGCCGGCCAGAAGGTGCAGGACGTGGACTTCGCGGCCGCCTTCTGCAGCGACCTGCCGCGGGCGATCGAAACCTGCCAGACGATCCTGAAGATGAACCCGACCGCCAAGGACCTGCAGCCGACGATCTCGCCCTACCTGCGGGAGCAGTTCTACGGCGTCTACGAGGGGACTGAGATGGGCCAGGCCTGGTACCTGGCCGGCGCCCCCCACGGCTGCAAGACCTTCAAGGAGATCGTGACCAAGTACTCGATCGGCCAGGCCAAGGACTGGTTGAAGGAGGCCGACCCCTTCCACGACGCCGAAAGCAACGCCGAGTACTGGCAACGAATGGACAAGGGGATTGACCTGATCCGCCAGGCCGACCTGCCGGACGGGGCCAACGTCCTCTGGGTCAGCCACGGCAACACCGTCCTCAGCCTGATCGAGCGCTTCGGCAAGGGCAAGTACGACGTGACCGTCCGGCCAAAGAACGGCAGCCTCTCGAAGCTGCTCTTGACCGACGACGACCTGCAGGTGGAATTCTACGACAAATAAGTAAAAAACAGCGGCCGGGCTGGTCGCTGTTTTTTTATTGGTGGGCCTTGGCGTAGCGGCAGGCCAACTGCCACATCTTCTGGTGCTGGCCGTTGAAGAAGCGCGGCGGCTGGTCGAGCGGGAAGTAGCGGGTGGTCACCGTTTCGCTCGGCTTCGGCGGCCGCACCGGCCCGGCGCTGGCCTCGACCAGGTAGACGGCGTTGACCGGCTGGACGGCGTCGCCATTCGGGTAGGTGTAAAAGTCCTGGTCGAGGATCCCCAGCAACTCGACCGGGCGAATCGCGATCCCGGCGTCCTCGAGAAACTCGCGGCGGACGCACTGGGCAAAGGATTCGCCGTACTCCATGTAGCCGCCGGGGAAGCCCCAGTCGCCGGTGTCGGCCCGCTCCTGGAGGAGGATTTCGCCGTCTTCGTTGAAGAGCACCCCCGAGGCGCTGGTCATGATCAGCGGGATGTGGCCGACCCGCTGGCGGACTTCCTTGATGTAACTCATTGGGCACCGTCCCTTCTGTTTTTATAAATAAATCAATTTTCACCATTAATTTTACCACGGATCGGCGGCCAGCACCGATTCTTTGATAAGATAGGGTTAAACAGCTTTTGAGGGGGCTTTCGATGCTTAATTCCTGGAAAAAATTTACCGCCAACATCTCCCTGCACCGGCTGGTGGTTCTCTGCCTGATCATCGGCGTCTTGTACTTGGCTCGCGGGATGATGAACCTGATCCTCTTTACCTTCATCTTCACCTACCTGATCGTCCACTGGATCCGCCTGCTCCAGCGCTTCATCCCCAAACTGCCGGCGATCGTGATCGTCCTCTTCACCTACGCCCTCTTGATCTGGGGGCTCTACTACGTCGTCACCGACTACCTGCCGCTTCTGGTCGAGCAGATCGTCAAGATGGTCAACTCGCTGATCAACTTCTACCAGAGCAAGGACATGCGGGGGGCAATGCACTGGCTCAACCAGTACGTTTCCAACAAGACGATCATCGCCCAGGCCAAGCACGGGATGAAGCTGGCGGTCGACACCCTGACCTCCTTGGGGACGGTCACCTTCGCCTTCGTGATGTCGCTGATTTTGAGCTT
Organism: uncultured Limosilactobacillus sp.; assembly: GCA_944327195.1. GTDB lineage: Bacteria > Bacillota > Bacilli > Lactobacillales > Lactobacillaceae > Limosilactobacillus. Next base: position 39,185 of record CALVGV010000018.1, on the reverse strand, counting down.
CTTTTACACGATTGAGCTCGACCAGATGAACGCCTTCTCGCGTCAGTTTCTCACCAGTCCCTCCCTGGGCTGGCTCTTCAAGGACGTGGCCTACTACGGCAAGAAGTTCGTCAATACCTTCGGCGTCGTCTTGGAGGCCCAGTTCTTCATCGCCATCTGCAACACGGTGATCACGATGGTCTGCCTGACCTTCATGAAGATGCCGCAGATCTTCGCCCTCGGCCTGATGGTCTTCATCCTCAGCCTGGTGCCGGTGGCCGGGGTGATCATCTCGCTGGTGCCGCTCAGCATGGTGGCCTACTCGGTCGGCGGCCTGCGCTACGTCCTCTACATCCTGGTGATGGTGATCGCCATCCACACCCTCGAGGCCTACGTGCTCAACCCGAAGTTCATGGCCAGCCGGACCGAGTTGCCGATCTTCTACACCTTCGTCGTCCTCCTGGTCAGCGAGCACCTCTTCGGCACCTGGGGGCTGATTGTCGGCGTGCCGGTCTTCACCTTCTTCCTCGACATCTGCGGGGTCAAGCCAATTCGGGCCCACAAGGGAAAACGGCTTGCCAAACGGGACGATGGTACGTTATAATCGAACGGTAAATTTAATTATTTAATTAAAGTTCGTCTTTTTAAGGAGGGCCAGCCAATGTTAACTGATATTCAAATCGCCGACCAGGCGGAAATGCTGCCAATCGAGGAAGTGGCCGCCAAGCTCGGCCTCACCAAGGACCAGCTGGAGCAATACGGCCCCTACAAGGCCAAGGTAACCACCCCGGTGAAGCCGGTGGCCGGCAAGAAGCACAAGCTGGTCCTGGTAACGGCGATCAACCCGACCCCGGCCGGTGAGGGGAAGTCGACCGTCCTGGTGGGCCTGGCCGACGCGATGAACCAGCTGGGGCACCAAACGACGATCGCGATGCGCGAACCATCGATGGGGCCGGTCTTCGGCATCAAGGGGGGCGCCACCGGGGGCGGCTACAGCCAGGTGGTGCCGATGGAAGACATCAACCTCCACTTCACCGGTGACCTCCACGCCCTGACCAGCGCCAACAACACCCTGGCCGCCCTGGTCGACAACTACATCATGCGCGACAACGAGCTCGGCCTCGACCCGCGGCGGATCATCTGGAAGCGGGTTGAAGACGTCAACGACCGCGCCCTCCGCAACGTCGTCACCGGCCTCGGCGGCGTGATGCAGGGGGTGCCGCGCGAAACCGGCTTTGACATCACCGCCGCCTCCGAGCTGATGGCCATCCTCTGCCTGTCGACCGATCTGATGGACCTCAAGGAACGGGTCAAGCGGATCGTGGTTGGCTACACGAAGGAAAAGGAACCGGTCACCGTTGGCCAACTCGGCTTTGCCGACGCGATCACGATCCTGCTCAAGGACGCCATCAAGCCGAACCTGGTTCAGACCCTTGACCACACCCCGGCCTTCGTACACGGCGGGCCCTTCGCCAACATCGCCCACGGCTGCAACTCGGTCCTGGCCACCAAGACGGCCCTGGCGCTGAGTGACTACACGGTGACCGAGGCCGGCTTCGGCGCCGACCTGGGGGCAGAGAAGTTCCTCGACATCAAGCGCTTGACCCTCGGCCAGGCCCCGGACGCGGTTGTCCTGGTGGCCACCGTCCGCGCCCTCAAGTACAACGGTGGCGTGGCCAAGACCGACCTGCAGGAAGAAAACGTCGCCGCCCTCAAGAAGGGCTTCGCCAACCTCGAGCGCCACATCGCCAACCTCAAGCGCTACCACCTGCCGGTCGTGGTTGCCATCAACCACTTCACCTCCGATAGCGAGGCCGAGGTGGCGGCCCTGAAGGCGGCCTGCGAGAAACTTGGCGTTACGGCGGTCGTCACCGACGGCTGGGCCAAGGGGGGCGCCGGCGCCCACGACCTGGCCGAGGCGGTGGTTGAATTGGCCGACACCCCGCAGGACTTCCAGCCGCTCTACGACCTGAACCTGCCGATCGCCGACAAGGTGAAGGCGGTCGCCACCAAGATTTACGGGGCCAAGGAAGTGGTCTTCTCCAAGAAGGCCGAAAAGCAGCTGGCCGAATTCAGCAAGCAGGGCTGGGACCAGCTGCCGGTCTGCATCGCCAAGACCCAGTACTCCTTTAGTGACGACCAAACGGCCCTCGGCGCCCCGAGCGACTTCACCTTCCACATCCGCGAGTTTGTACCGAAGCTCGGCGCCGGCTTCATCGTTGCCCTCTCGGGGACGATGCTGACGATGCCGGGCCTGAGCAAGGTCCCGGCCGCCGTCAAGATGACGATCGATGAGGACGGGACGATCACCGGCCTCTTCTAAGCACCAATAAAAAAGGAGCATCCCGCGGGACGCTCCTTTTTTTTAATCCTTCTTCATCTTCTTCAGGGCCAGCTTCATTGCCTGCTTTTGCACCAGGTTGGGGTGCAGGTCGGCGGCGATGTGGAGGGCGTTGTTGAACTCAACCAGCAGGTGCTGCTGGTGGCCAGTGGCAATCTCCTCCGGGGCGGCGACCGGCAGGAAGACGCCGAGCTTGATCTTCATCCCGTCCGCCGTCTGGGTCAGCTGGTGCATCGCCATCAGCTGGGTGTCCAGCTCGCTGCTGGCCAGGTAGGTCTTGCCGGCCATCACCAGGTCGACCCCGGCGTCCGGGGCCACCGGGTAGGTGTCGGCCTGGCTGGGCCGCAGGTCGAGGTAGGCCGGGCCCTTGTACATGCCGAAGGTTTCGACGATCACCTGGCGGCCGGACCGGTCGGCATCGAAGTAGTAGTGCTCTGGGTGGAGCTTGGAGGCGAAGGCCAGGCTGTTTTCCTTCAGCATCTGCTGGGAGAAGAGCATGAACTGGTAGAGGTCGATCCCCTTGGTTTCGGCCTCGACGTAGGCCGCGCGGAGGGGCTGGCCGGCCGATTCCCTTGCGTAGTCGGTCCAGCGCCGGTCGGCCTGGGCCAGCTCGGACTTCAGGAGTTCCAGCATCCCGGGCTTGCCGATCGCCTCCTTGGTTTCGGCCAGGGCATCCTTGGCGTCCGCCAGCGGGAGGGCCAGCAGCTGGTCAAGGCGTTGGTCCTGCCCCTTGAGGGTGGCGGTGACCCCCTTCTGGTTCAACAGCTTGAAGACGTGGTGGTAGCGGCTGAGTTCAACCTGGTGGATTTGGGCCTCGCTGACTGCGTGGCCGTCAACGGTAAAGTGAATTTCGAACATGATTGACACCTCGCTTGATTTGATGGCTCCATGATAGGCCGCCTTTTTACCGGGCGGAAGCACAGCTTTCCGGCGGGTGTTGCCTTATTCCACATCCCGTTGGATAATGTGGGAAAAGGGGGAAGAACAATGGCGGACCTACGCTACCAACGAACCGAAAAGCTCCTTCAGGATACCTTCCTGGCCCTTTTGAAGGAGAAGCCGTTTGACGAGCTCACGATCACCCAGCTGGCCAGGGCGGCGATGGTTGACCGGACCACCTTCTACGCTCACTACCAGAGCCTCTACGACCTGGCGGCGGGGCTGGTGGACCAGGAACTGGCGGCCCTGGCAGCCGCCCTGAATGAGCGGGAAGCCCTCCCGGCCGGGCAGGGCTACGACTACCTCTTCCACCGCCTGGCCGACCCGGTGCTGGCCAAGGCCGACCGCCTACGGCTGATTGCCGACTTGCCCCTCGGTCGCCAGAGCTTCCGCCCCCGCCTGCGCGAGTTGTTCACCCGGGCCTACGTGGCGGCCACCGGTCGGCCGGCGGACGACTTCACCATCTTCCTGCTGGTCAACCTCGGCCTGAGCAACTTCGACTACCTGCTGACCCACCACCGGGCCCCCAGCCAGGCGGACTTGCGGGCGGCCCTGGAAGCGATGCGGGGGTTGATTGGCTAGGTTGGAAAATGAGAATATGCAAAAGGCGGCGGGAGAAAGGTCTTCTCCTGCCGCCTCGTTTGTTTCACGTGAAACAGGCTATTTTTCGGTTAACATGTAGCGCCGGGTCATCGGCAGGCCGGTCCCCGACGGCCCCTTGGTCATCAGGTACTGGATCACGTCGATGTTGCCGGACTCGAAGGAGGCGGCGCAGGCCTGGAGGTAGAGGTCCCACATCCGGGTGAAGCGTTCGCCCTTGGCGGCCTGAATTTCCTCGCGGTGGGCGTTGAAGTTCTGATCCCAGATTTCCAGCGTCCGTTGGTAGTGGCGGCGCAACATTTCGATGTCGCCCAGCTGGAGGCCGGCTTCCTCAACGTGACCGATGATCTCGGTCAGCCCCGGCACGTAGCCACCGGGGAAGATGTACTTGTTGATCCAGCCGTTGTAGGCGCCCCCCTGCTGGCGGGTGATCCCGTGGATCAGGGCGGTGCCGTCGTTCTTCAGGTAGCGGGCAATGTCCTTGAAGTAGAGGCCGAGGTTTTCCTTGCCGACGTGTTCGAACATCCCGACCGAGGTGATGTAGTCCCACTGCTGGTCGCCGAGCTCGCGGTAGTCCTGGAGGCGGACCTCGGCGACCTCGCTGAGGCCCTCGTCCTGGATCCGCTGCTTAACCAGCCGGAACTGTTCCTCGGAGAGGGTGACCCCGGTGACCTTGAGGCCGTACTCCTTGGCCGCCGTCAGCATCAGGGTTCCCCAGCCGCAGCCGATGTCGAGCAGGGTCTTGCCGGCTTGCGGGTGGAGCTTTTGCAGGATGTGGCGGACCTTGGCAAGCTGGGCGGCGGTCAGGTTGTCGTCCGGGTTGTCGGGGGTGAAGTAGGCGCAGGAGTAGGTCAGGGTGTCGTCAAGCCAGAGGCGGTAGAAGTCGTTGCCGACGTCGTAGTGGCTGTGAATGTCTTCCTGGCTTTCCTTTTCGCCGTGGCTCTGCTTGGGCAGGAAGCGGCGGAGCTTGGAGTCCTTCAGGAAGCTACCGGCCTGCTGGTAGGCGGAGGTGATGACTTCCTGGATCGGCCGGGCGCCGGGGCCGGTGACTTCGATCTTCTTGTCCATGTAGGCCTCGCCCAGGGCAATTGAGGCGTTCTTGGTCACGGCGCTGACCGGGATCTTTTCGTGGAAGGTGATCGTGGCGCGCGGTTCGCCGTTTCCGTAGGCCACGCTGGTGCCGTCCCAGAAGTCGATCTTAACCGGAATGCCGAAGGACCGCTTCAACAGTTGCTTGTAAAAGGTCTTCTCTAACATCAATCTTCCCTCTCTTACTTAAAATAAATAAGACCATTATACACCCCAAAAATAATAATGGTCATAAATAATTCGGTTTGCCTGGGGTGAGGTCGAACAAAATGCGGCGTTTTGTCGCCGCAAGCAGCGAAAAAGGGGCTCCCGGCGCGCTTTCTGTCGGAAGCCCCTTTTCGCTTATAATTGTTCGCCGTTCGATTCGACCACCAGCAGTGGCAGGTGGTAGCGGTCGTCCATCACTTCCAGGTAGTACTGCAGGCCGGTGGCGTCGGTTGCCCGGCGGTCGGTCAAGGGAGGAGCTGGAAGATTTTTTGTGTACAGGATAACCGAACTTTAATCTTGTGCGAAAGAATAAAGTTCGGTTAATTCCTTGAAGTCGCCGGTAGTCTTTGCTATCCTTAGGGGGTAAAATACTAAGGAGGCTGTTTTATGAGCGAAATCAGCGTTGTCATGGGAAGCAAGTCCGATTGGCCGACCGTCAAGGAGGCCTGCGCGATCCTCGATCGGTTCGGGGTGGCCTACGAAAAGCACGTCATCTCGGCCCACCGGATGCCGACGGAAATGTTCGCCTTTGCCCAGGGGGCGGCCGAAAAGGGGACCAAGGTAATCATCGCCTGTGCCGGGGGCGCCGCCCACCTACCGGGGATGATCGCCGCCAACACCCTCCTGCCGGTGATCGGGATTCCGGGACAAACCAAGGCCCTCGGCGGGATGGACTCGCTCTTGTCGATCGTTCAGATGCCGGCCGGGATTCCGGTGGCCACCACCGCGATCGGCGTGGCCGGCGCCAAGAACGCCGCGCTGCTGGCCCTCCAAATCCTGGGGACCACCCGACCGGCCCTCCAGGCCAAGCTGAAGGATTACCGCCAAGAAATGCACGACGCGGCGGTGGAAAGTGAGGCTGCCCTTGACTAGGAAGATGATTATGCCCGGCCAGACGATGGGGATCATCGGTGGCGGCCAGCTCGGCCAGATGATGGCCCTCGATGCCAAGCAAACCGGGATGAAGGTAATCGTGCTCGACCCAACGCCGGCCTGTCCCGCCGGCCAGTGCGCCGACAAGCAGATCGTGGCCCCCTACGCCGACCGGGCGGCGATTGAGGAGCTAGCCGAAAAGAGCGACGTCCTGACCTACGAGTTTGAAAACGTTGACCTGGCGGCCCTCGAGGCGGTCAGCGACCGGGTGGCAATCCCCCAGGGGACCAAGCTGCTGGCGATCACCAAGCACCGCCTGCGGGAAAAGGACTTTCTTCACCGGGCTGGCTGCCAAACCGCTCCCTACCAGGCGGTCAGCGACGCGGCCAGCCTGAAGGCGGCGGTGGCCACCATCGGCTACCCGGCCGTCCTCAAGACATGCCAGGGGGGCTACGACGGCCACGGTCAGCTGGTGCTGAAAGCGGCGGCCGACCTGGAAAAAGCGGCCCCGATCCTGGCAACCGGCGACGCCATCCTCGAGGGCTGGGTGAACTTCAAGCTCGAGTGCTCGGTGATGGTGGCCCGCAACCCGGAGGGGGAGATCACGACCTTCCCGGTGGCCGAAAACATTCACCACAACGAGATTCTCCACGAAACGATCGTCCCGGCGCGGATTAGCCCGGCCACGGCCAAGAAGGCCGACCAGGCGGCCCGCCGGATCGCCGCGACCCTCAACTTGCGGGGGATCCTCGGCGTTGAGTTCTTCGTTGACGCCGCCGGCGAGGTCTACGTCAACGAACTGGCCCCGCGGCCGCACAACTCCGGCCACTACACGATCGAGGCCTGCAACTTCTCCCAGTTTGCCATCCACAACCGGGCGGTCTGGAACTGGCCGCTGCCGAAGATTTCGCTCCTCAGCCCGGTGGTGATGGTCAACGTCCTCGGCCAGCACGTCGCCTCGCTGCGGGCCCAGATTGGCCAGCACCCGACCTGGCACGTTCACGACTACGGCAAGGCCGAGGTCCGCGAGAACCGCAAGATGGGTCACGTCACCATCCTGACCGCTGACCTTGAAGCCACCCTCAAGGACGTCGCCGCCAGCCAGATTTGGCATACCGAAGAGGCCTAGGGCCCCAACAGAAAGGAATTAATGCAATGATTGATCGTTACACCCGTCCCGAAATGAAGCAGGTTTGGAGCACCGAAAACAAGTACCGCGGCTGGTTGGAAGTCGAAATCGCCGCCGACGAGGCCTGGAGCAAGCTCGGCCACATCCCGGCCGAGGACGTCAAAAAGATCCGCCAAAAGGCCACCTTCACCGTTGACGGGATCGCCGAGATCGAGGCGGTGACCCACCACGACGTGATCGCCTTCACCCGCGACGTCTCCAAGTCGCTCGGCCCGGAACGCAAGTGGGTCCACTACGGGCTGACCAGCACCGACGTCGTTGACACCGCCCAGGGCTACCAGCTCAAGCAGGCCAACGACCTCCTGCGGGCCGACATCGACCACTTCCTCGAAATCCTGGCGACCCTGGCCAAGAAGTACAAGAACACCGTCTGCATGGGGCGGACCCACGGGGTGCACGCCGAACCGACCACCTTCGGCCTCAAGGTCGCCCGCTGGTACTCGGAAATGAAGCGCAACAAGGAGCGCTTCGCCCACGCCGCCGCCGGGGTTGAGGCCGGCAAGATCTCTGGGGCGGTCGGCACCTTCGCCGAGGTCGACCCCTTCGTGGAGAAGTACGTCTGCCAAAAGCTGGGCCTGACCCCGCAGGAAATCTCGACCCAGGTCCTGCCGCGCGACCTCCACGCCGAATACATCTCGGCAATCGCCCTGGTCGGGACGGCCCTGGAAGAAATGGCCACCGAGATCCGTGCCCTCCAACGGACCGAGATCCACGAGGTCGAGGAACACTTTGCCAAGGGGCAAAAGGGCTCCTCGGCGATGCCGCACAAGCGCAACCCAATCGGCTCGGAAAACATCTGCGGCTGCGCCCGCGTCCTCCGCGGCTACGTGGTAACGGCGATGGAAAACGTGGCCCTCTGGCACGAACGCGACATCTCCCACTCCAGCGCCGAGCGGATGATCCTGCCGGACGCCACCAGCCTGCTCGACTACATGCTGAACCGCTTCGGGCGGATTCTGGCCAACCTGGACGTCTTCCCGGAGCGGATGAAGCAAAACATGGACCAGACCCTTGGATTGATCTACTCCGGCCGGGTCCTGCTCAAGTTGGTCGAAGCGGGGATGACCCGCGAGGCCGCCTACGACCTGATCCAGCCGTACACCGCCAAGTGCTGGGCCGAACACGTGCCGTACCGGCCGCTGCTGGAGGCCGACCCGACCGTCCAGGAGAAGCTGACCAAGGAAGACCTCGACGACGCCTTTGACTACCACTGGCACCTCCGCCACGTTGACGACATCTTCAAGCGGGTCGGCTTGGAATAATTAAGAAAAACCGCCGGACTAGCTGCCCGGCGGTTTTAATTTGCATAAAATTAAAAGATTCTCATTTAGCCCTTGACGAGCTTCAAAATCGGCGGTAAGCTATCCCCAACAATTAAAGATGAATGAGAAACACAGAGGGAACCGGTTCTAGGGCTTGGGTCTAGAGAGGCAACGGTTGGTGAAAGTTGTCCCCGAAAACTAGCAACATATCATTTCCGAGTTACCGGCTGAAGAAAGTAGGCTTGGTTGGGTGCCACCCATTACAGTGGTCGCGGATTCGTTGGAGTCCGTAGTAAGATGATTCACTGAATCAATGGAGGATGGTACCGTGCGGAAGCGCTCCTCCGATGGCAAATCGCCGTCGGGGGGCGCTTTTTGTTTTCTCGGGAAATTGCCCCAGAACCCCCTCCCCACATAGCACACATATCCCGCTGGGTTTCTCAGTCGGCGCCGCCGCGTCTTTAATGACATATTTTAACCATCATCAACGGAGGTAATGATTATGACTGAACTTACGACCCGCCAAGCAGAATTCGCCCACGCCCTTGTGGTTGCCGCCGAGAGCAACCAGCCGCTGACCGAAAGCGACTGGGCCGGGGTGGTGACCACCGACGATGCCGCCTACGTCGTCCAGGACGAGGTGATGCGGCAAAAGGGATTGCCGGTTGCCGGCTACAAGGTCTCCTTAACCAGCAAGCAGACCCAGCAGATGTTTGATTCCGATTCGCCCCTCTACGGTCAGCAGGTGGCCAAGAACCTCTTGGCCGCCCCGGCAACCGTGCAACTGGCTGACCTCAACGAACCCTTGGTGGAGGTGGAGCTGGCCTTCCGCGCCAAGGAAGACCTGGCGGCCAGCGACAGCCTGGAAGAACTCTTACATAAGGTGACGGTGGCCGGCGCCCTCGAGGTGCCCGACGCCCGCTTCGCCAACTGGTTCCCCGACCTCAAGAAGGAGAACGTGATGGCCGACTGTGCGGTCGGTGGCCTGGTGGTTTACGGCCACGAATTTGACGCCAGCGAGGTCTTTGCTGACGTGGCGGCGGTGGCCACGGTCGCGGCCACCCTTTCCCACGACGGCAAGCAGGTCGATCAGGGGGCGGCCAGCGAGGTCCTCGGCAACCCGCTCAAGTCGCTCCAGTGGCTGGTCGGCAAGCTCGAGGAGCAGGGGAAGCACTTCACCAAGGGGCAATTGGTCTCCTCCGGGACCTTCGTTCTGCCGCCGAAGCTGACCGCCGGCCAGTGGGAGGTCGACTTCACCAAGGGCCTCGGGCCGGTCAAGCTGACGGTGAAGTAAGTTTCACGTGAAACATTGCCATGTTAAAAGGGCCGCTCCCGCGGGGGCGGCCCTTTTAAGCTGGGGTCAAGAAAAGAGCTGGTTGATCTGGCCGATGCTCTTGGTGATCATGGCCGGGGTGGGCACCTTGCCGGTGGCGAGGATGTAGTCGAGCTCGGCGATCAGCAGGTGGGTGAGGTAGCGGGTGGTCAGCACCTCGGCTGGGCCGAAGAGCGGGGCCAGTTCGGCGGAGAGGAGGGCGGTCAGGCGGCGGTCGAAGCTCTCGGCCCCCAGTTCCAGCTGGCGGAGGCGCTGGTAGTCACGGCGGTTTTCCACCAGCAACTTGGCCTGGGCGGGGGCGCCGGTGGCGGCAATCGCCGCGAAGCTCCCCGGCTGCTTGAGGGCCTTGGCCCGGGCCCGGATCACCGCCTGGATTGGCGCGAGGTAGGCGGTGATCATGGTCGTCGCCAGGTCAAAGGGGCTGGCGTAGTAGTTGTAGAAGGTCTGCCGCGAGACCTTGGCGGCCTTGGCGATGGCGGCGACGGTGAGCGCGTCGAAGTCGTGGCTGTCGAGGAGGGCCAAGAAGGCGACCTGGATGTCGCGTTGGCTGCGGTTGAGGGATTGGTCGAGCATGGGGGCCTCCGGAAATTGACGCTTTTGGCGGCGGTGTCCAAATTTTGACGCCGGAGCAAAGGACGTCGTGGCCAAAGCTAGTGAAAGTCGTTACCCTGATGATAACAAATCAAGGGAGGGAGCACCATGACGGAATTTTCTTACACGGTGACGATTGACGGCGAAAACTACAGCGAGCGGCAACTGGCCCGCTACGAGTACGAGCGGACCCTGCACGTCCTCCACGAACTGCTGGGCCTGGGGGTTGAGCTGAAGTGGAATGGCAGGGCGCTGAGCCACCTCGACCTGAACTGGCCGACACCGACCGCCGCTGGAAGGAGTACAACCGCGACTACGATCCGAGCCAGGTTCACCTGGGAACCACCGAGATTGCGGTGACCGGGGTCAGCTTCCAGGAAGCAATGGCGACCGTGAGTGGGACCGTTGACGCCAAGGCGGCCCTGGAGGTCAACCCGGAGCACTACATCGTCGTCGGCGACATCGCCGCGGGCCAGCGGGGGATGGAAACCTTCGGCATGTTTGGCGAGCCGGCCTTCGTTCACGGGGTGGCCGACAAGGAGATCCCCCGGGGCCTGCCAATCAAGAAGGACCCGGCCTACCCGCTCACCCTCTGCGGGGAAATGTTGCTCAAGAGCGACGACACCCCGATCCACGTCGGCGCCTGCCACCAGGTTCAACCCCGGGAGGACGGCTTTGCCATGAAGTCGACCTTCTTCTGCCCGGGCAGGGCGCCAAAGGCGATTGCCGACGGCCACAAGATCCACTTCGCCCTCGAAATCATCAACGGCGCCAAGTTCGCGGCCAAGCAGCACTAGCAAGCTAACCGCCCCACAAGCAAAAAGGAAGCCCTGAGCAGTGCCCGGGGCGTCCTTTTTTGGTAAAAAAACTAGTGCAGGGCGTAGCGGTCGACCGCCTCGGCCACCCCGTCGTGGTTGTTGTCGGCAACCGTCACCTGGGCGCAGGCGATCGTTGACGGGACCGCGTTGCCCATCGCCACGCCGAGGCCGGCCGCTTCCAGCATCGATTCGTCGTTGGGGGCATTGCCGATCGCCATCGTCTCCGCAATGGCGATCCCCAGCTTGGCCGCCAGCTTGCGGAGGGCGTTGCCCTTACCGGCGGCCGGGTTGACCGCCTCGAGGTAGAAGTCCTCGCTGCGGATGAAGGTGAAGCGCTTCGTGAGGGCTTCTGGCAGCAAGGGGACGATTGCGTCGAGCTTGGCCGGTTTGTCGGTCAGCATCACCTTGCCGATCAGGAGCTGCTCCTGCAGGGGGACCAGCTGCTCGATCGACCGGTAGCAAATCGGTTGCTTGACCAGGAAGGACTCGCGGACCGTGTAGGGGCTGATGTCCTGGTTGGTGGTGTAGATCAGGTCGCGGCTTTCGATCAGCGACTTGACCTGGTGCTTGGCGGCGAAGAGGTTCAGGTCGAGGTAGTCGGCAAAGGCGACCGTTGCCTCGACCAAGGGCTTGCCGCTGGTGGTCTGGGCGAGGGCGCCGTTGAAGGTGATCACGTACTGGTCGTCCTGGTCGGCCAGGCCGAGGGTGGTCAGGTAGTCGGCCACTCCCGGCATCGGCCGGCCGGTGCGGAGGACGACCTTGATTCCGGCCGCGGTGGCCCTTGTTAGTACTTCCCGGGTCCGGGGGCTGATCTGGCGCTGGTCGGTGAGCAGGGTGCCGTCGATATCGATGGCGATTAGTTTGATGGGCATGAGAATCCTCCTTTAGGCGAGGGCAACGTGGTGGGAACCAGGCCGCCGTGAGTTTGACAAGGGTGAAACACTGGTGAGCGCAGCCAGGTCGCAGGGGGCCAGGCCGGGCAGGGAACCGGCGCCCGCACAGGCCGCCAGGGCGAGTCGCTGGTGCTTGGCCACCCGGCTGATGGCGGCCGCCGGGGTCGCCTTGGCGCTGGTAATCAGCAATTGCGGGTGGCCGGCCACCGCCGGCCCGCGGCGAATTTGCACCCCGGCTAGCTGAAGGTTGCCCAACAGGCGGGCCAGCGGTAAGAGGAGAAAGTCGTTTGGCACCACCAGTTGGACCTGGAGGCAGGCGAAGGCCGGGTTGGCACTCGCCTGGGCCGGGGAGAGCACCGTCCCCGGCAGGGCCAGCCGGCGCGTTAGCCGGTTGGCGGCTGCCAGGTACTGGTGATGTTGGTCGGCGTAAGTGACGGCAACGGTCGGAAAGTAGGTCAGCACCGCCCCCAGCAGGGTTTGCAGGCTGGGGGTCGGTAGGGCGGCCTGGTGGATTACCCTGCCGCCGGGAAGGTAGACCAGGCCCCCGCCAAAGGCGACCTGGGGGGCCGTCAGGTGGGCGGTGGCGATGGTTGGCGCCAGGGCCGCCGGCGCCTTCGCGGTCAGTAGGGTAACGGGCCGGTCGAGGTGGGTAAGGAGTGCCCGCTCGGTCGGGGCGAGCTGGTCAAAGTCAACGAAGAGTTGCTTAATCATGGTGATTCCTCCAATCTGAAAGCGCGGCTTGAATTCACCCCGAGGATAGCTGGGGAAACGCGTTTCAGGTCAAGGAGAAATCCTAAATTATTTTAATTATACAGCAAACGGGGAACCAGCCGCTGGGTTGGTTCCCCGTTTGCTTACTGTCCCGGCCACCAGCGGGCCGGTTGGCGCTGGATCCCCAGCAGGAAACTGGCCGGCACCGCCACCTTCTTCGGGCTGGCCGGCGGGATGGCCGCCAGGGCGAAGGCCCGCTGGCCCAGCTCGACCAGGTGGTTATCGATCGTCGGCAGGCCCAGCAGTTGCCCGGCCAGCTGGTTTTCCTGGCCGATCAGCAGGGGCTGGGGGATGCCGGCCTCGGCGTAGGCCTGCTTCAGGCCGGCGGCAATCGCGTCGCCGTTGACGAAGACCGCGCTCGGCCTGCTCCGTTGCAGGCGGTGACCCAGCCGGTAGCCGGCGTTGAAGTCGTCGGGCACGGTGTCGAAGATTGTCGCCACCGCCTGGGGGCCGTAGACCTGGTGAAAGGCGGTCAAGACGGCGGTCGAGGTGGCCGACTGGTCCTTGGGCCGCGCCAGCAGGAAGGCCAGCCGGGAGTGGCCCTGGCCCTTCAGCCAGTTCAGGGCGGCCAGGTAGCCGTCCTGGCGGCGGGAGTAGACCGCCGACAGCGGCCGCTCGCCGGGGTCCTCGCAGACCACCAGGGCGCCCCAGTCGCGGCAGGCGGCCAGCTGGTCGAGGCTGATTGCCCGCGAGGCAAAGATCAGCCCGTCGAAGAGCTTGCGCCGCAACTGATCGAGGTAGCGGCGCTCGCGGTGCTCGTCGTACTGGGAGGGCAGGAGGGTGATCCGGTAGGAAGAGGGGAAGGAGGCGGCCACGATCCCCTTCACCAGTTGGCTGAAGTAGGGGTGGTCGAGGTGGGGCAAGACGACGCCGATGTTGTGGGTGGTACCGATGCTCAGGTCGCGGGCGACCCCGTTGGGCACGTAGTTGAGCTCCCGGATGACGGCGGTGATCTTCTCCCTGGCCGCGGCTGACACGTAGCCGTGCTGGTTGATCACCCGCGAGACGGTGGTGATTGAGTAGCCGCTCTGCTTGGCGACGTCCCGGATCGTGGCCATCCTGTTCCCTCCCTTGGTTTAAGAAATGCTTCCATCAAGATTGACCGGCCGGCGGCAAATGTCCGGTTGACCGCCGGCGGGTTCCCTTTCAAATTACAGTATGAAACGCGTTTCAGGTCAAGGGGGAATCACCAAAACCAGCTGGTCTTAATCTGCCTTTAGAAAGTTTTAAAAACCAGGTATGAAGACCGGCCGGGCGTGCCCTCCACCGGGGTGGCTCCCCGGACTTCATTTGAAAATGATGAGAAAAACCGCTAGGGTGGAATTAACACTTCTCGCATAAGAAAGGATCGTGATGCCTATCGACACGCCCAATCAACCCAACTGGTTAATTAGAACGAAGACCAACTTCAAGACCGCCCCCCTCCTCCCGGTGCACGCCGAGGTCTACGGGGCGATCCTCCTCGGCCAGGTGGCCTGCGGCTACACCCTCGGGGTGGCCGGGACCGCCTTTGCCAGCGCCCAGAGCCAGCTCGGCTTTTCCGACACCTGGCTGGGCCTGCTCGGGGCCGGTTCCCTGATCGGCCTGGCCGGGAGCGCGGTGATGGGCCGCTTGGCCGATCGCTTCGGCCGCAAGCGGCTCTTGCGGGGGAACATGTACCTCTTTGCCCTCCTGGCCGCCCTTCAGTTCTTCTTTAGCAGTCCGCTGGCCCTCTTCTTGCTCCGGGTCGGCCTCGGGTTGATGATGGCGATCGATTACACCGTCGGCAACGCCCTTTTGGTCGAGTGGCTGCCCAAGAAGCACGGCGCCGCCAAGCAAACCAACCTATTGATCTACTGGGCGGTTGGCTTTGCCCTTTCTTTTGCCGCCGGCTACCTGGTGCCGGGCTGGCGCTGGTTGCTGGCCTCCTCGGCGATCTTTGGCCTGGTGACGGCGATCTTCCGGACGGTCGTCAAGCTGCCGGCCTCGCCGGCCTGGCTGGCCAGTCACGGCAAACCCAAGGCGGCCCAGCGGGTGGTCACCAAGCGGATGGGCCCGCGCTGGCGCCTGCCCAAGCAGTGGTTCTCCCTCAAGCCGGCCCGCCAGTCGTCCTGGACGGTCCTCTTTTCCAAGCGCTACTGGCGCGGCACCCTGGTCGGCAGCGCCTTTTACGCCACCCAGGCCTTCTCCTTCTTCGGCATCAGCATCTTCCTGCCGCTCCTGCTGGCCAAGATGGGGATCGGCAACCAGTTCTTCTCCGGCCTCCTCTATAACGGGGCCCTCCTCGGCGGCAACTTCCTCGGGATCGCTGTCTTCAACCGGGTTGGCCGGCGGCCCTTCCTCTTGACCACCTTCGGCCTCGCCACCGCCTGCCTGCTGGCGATGGGCCTGCTGGGCACCAGCCAGGTGACCCTCCTGCTGGCCCTCTTCGTGGTCTTTGCCCTGGCCCTGTCGGCCTCGCTTTTACTCGACTACGCCTACACGACCGAGCTCTTTGACCTCAAGGTGCGCGCCACCGGGGTCGGCTTCGTGATCATGATGAGCCGGGTCGGCGCCGCCGGCGGTACCTTCCTCCTGCCGCTGATCGTCAACCGCTTCGGCGCCGCGGTCACGATGCTGGTCTGCGGCCTGGTGCTCCTGGCGGGGACGGCGGTCTGCGCCTTCTTCGCCCCCGAAACCAACCCGCAAAAGCAGACCAATTAATGAAAACTTGCCCTGCTCCCTGCCTGGGGAGCGGGGCTTTTTGCGGCCTTCAGGCAGGCTGAACTTCCTCGCAGCCAGTAAGTTGAAAATTACCGTTTTCCCGAATATTTAAATGCTTTTACCAGATAAAGTTCTTGAAATCTCCGCAGACTGCTGTTATCCTTACGGGGTAATAGCGAATGAATATTAGTTGTTTGTGATTAACGTTCGGATTTTAAGGAGATAAGCCAGATGGAAAAGCTCTTGTACAGCGGAAAAGCAAAGCAGATGTGGCAAACCGACGACCCCGCCGTCCTGCGGGTGGTCTACCTCGACCAGGCCACGGCCCTAAACGGCAAGCAAAAGGACCACTTCGCCGGGAAGGGCCAGGCGGCCAAGGCGATCTCCGACCTGGTCTTTGCCTACCTCAAGGACCACGGGATCGAAACCCACCTGATCAAGCAGCTGTCGCCGACCGAGGAACTGGTCAAGAAGTGCACGATGATCCCGCTCGAGTTCGTCACCCGCAACGTCGTCGCCGGCCACTTCGCCAGCCGCTACGGCCTCAAGGAAGGACAATCCCTGCCGCACCCGGTGCAGGAAACCTTCTTCAAGTCCGACCAGCTGGACGACCCCTTCATCAACGCCTCGGCCACCACGGCCCTGGAAATCGCCAGCCAAGAAGAGCTCGACCAGATGTGGGCCCTCTGCCAACAAGTCGACGACCTGCTGACCCCGCTCTTTGAAAAGGCCGGCATGCGGCTGGTCGACTTCAAGCTCGAGTTTGGCCGCCTCGCCGACGGGCACATCATCCTGGCCGACGAATTCTCGCCGGACAACTGCCGCCTCTGGGACCTGCAGTCCGGTGACCACCTCGACAAGGACGTCTACCGCCGCCACCTGGCCGACCTCACCAGCACCTACGAAGAAGTTCACCACCGCCTGCAAGCCGCCATCGAGGAGGAAAAGTAATGAAAGTTCGGATTTTCGTCACCTACAAGCAATCGGTTTTTGACCCCCAGGGGGAAACGATCAAGGACGCCATCCACACCCTTGGCCACGAGGAGGTTGAGGCGGTGACCGTCGGCAAGTTCTTCGACGTCACCTTCGCCGATGGGGCGAGCGACGTTGAGACCAGCGTCAAGCAAATCGCTGATCAGCTGCTGGTCAACTTCAACATGGAGACCTACGACTACCAAGTGATGGGGGACTAGCCATGAAAATTGCCGTAATCGTCTTTCCCGGCTCCAACTGTGACCGCGACCTATTCAACGCCGTCAACGACCTCGGCGGGGTGGCCGAATTCGTTTCCCACCGCGCCACCAGCCTGGCCGGCTACTCGGCGGTGCTGATTCCCGGCGGCTTCTCCTACGGCGACTATCTGCGGGCCGGCGCGATCGCCCGCTTCGCCCCGGTGATGACCGAGGTGATCCGCCTCGCCAAGGCCGGCTACCCGGTCTTTGGCACCTGCAACGGCTTCCAGATCCTGACCGAGGCCGGCCTCTTGCCGGGGGCGCTCAAGCAAAACCTCTCCCAGCGCTTCGTCTGCAAGACGGTTGCCCTCGAGGTCACCAACAACCGCACCCCCTTCACCAGTCACTACCAGGCCCACCAGCGAATCGACCTGCCAATTGCCCACGCCGACGGTTGCTTCTTCGCCGACCAGGAGACCCTCGACCGGCTGGAGGACAATGGCCAGGTGGCCTTTCGCTACGCCGGCGAGAACCCGAACGGCAGCCTGAACAACATCGCCGGGGTCACCAACGCCGCCGGCAACGTCCTCGGCATGATGCCCCACCCGGAACGGGCCGTCGCCGCCGTCCTCGGCAACACCAACGGCCAACCGCTCTTTGAATCCCTGTTTGCCACCCTGCAGGAGGCGCACTAATGAAACAAGCAATGACCCCCGAAGAAATCAAGGCCCAAAAGCCCTACCTCGACTGGAGCCTGAGTGAACGCGAGTACAACTACATCGCCGACACCCTCCTCCACCGCCTGCCAAACTACACCGAGACCGGCCTCTACTCGGCAATGTGGAGCGAGCACTGCTCCTACAAGAAGTCCAAGCCGGTCCTCCGCCTCTTCCCCAACAAGAACGCCCGCGTCCTGCAGGGGCCGGGTGAAGGGGCCGGGGTGGTCGACATTGACGACGGCCAGGCGGTCGTCTTCAAGGCCGAAAGCCACAACCACCCCTCAACGGTTGAACCCTACCAGGGGGCGGCAACCGGGGTCGGTGGCATCCTGCGCGACATCTTCTCGATGGGGGCGCGGCCGATCGCCTCGCTCGACTCGCTCCACTTCGGCGAACTGAGCGACCCGAAGATGCGGATGAAGGTCCAAAACACCGTCAAGGGGATCGGCGACTACGGCAACTGCATGGGGATCCCAACCGTGGCCGGCGAAACCACCTTTGACCCCTGCTACTCGGGCAACCTGCTGGTCAACGCGATGAGCGTCGGGTTGATGGACCAGGACCAGCTGCAAAAGGGGGTTGCCAACGGGGTCGGCAACGCCGTGATGTACGTCGGCGCCAAGACCGGCCGCGACGGCATCCACGGGGCGACCTTCGCCTCGGCCGACTTCTCCGATGAACACGCCACCCAGCGCTCGGCCGTGCAAGTCGGCGACCCCTTCATGGAAAAGCTGCTGATGGAGGCCTGCTTAAAGCTGATCCAGGAGCACCCGGACTGGCTGGTCGGCATCCAGGACATGGGGGCGGCCGGGATCGTCTCCTCGAGTGCCGAAATGGCCACCGAGGGGGGCGCCGGGATGGAGCTCAACCTCGACCTGGTACCGCAACGGGAACCAAACATGTCGGCCTACGAAATCATGCTCTCCGAATCGCAGGAACGGATGCTTCTCTGCGTGGTCAAGGGCCACGAAGCAGACGTCCAAAAAATCTTTGAGGACTTCGACCTCGCCGCCGTGGTGATCGGCCGGATCACTGACGGTCACGACTACGTCCTTCACCACGACGGCCAGGTGGTCTGCAACATCCCGGTCACCACTTTGACCGAGGACGTCCTCGAAGAAGAGAGCGAAGAACGCGAACCGGCCCGCCTCGCCGCCGCCCGCCAAGCGGCCGCCTGGCTGCCGGAAATCACCGACGCCGGTGCCACCCTCCGCCAGCTGCTGGCCCAGAGCACGGTTGCCGACAAGTCAATTTTCTTTGAACAGTACGACTCGATGGTCCAAACCGCGACCGTGGTCGGCCCCGGCTCCGACGCCGGCGTCCTCCGCGTCCGCGGCACCAAGAAGGGCCTGGCAATGACCACCGACGGCAACGGCCGCTTCGTCTACCTCGATCCCGAGATCGGCGGCAAGCTGGCGGTGGCCGAGGCGGCGGCCAACATCGTCGCTTCCGGGGCCCAACCGCTGGCGATCACCGACTGCCTCAACTACGGCGACCCGACCGACCCGGAAATCTTCTGGGAACTCCACCACTCGGTGCTGGGGATGGCGGCCGCCTGCCGGGCCTTCGACACCCCGGTCATCTCCGGGAACGTTTCCCTCTACAACGAAAACAACGGCCAGGCAATCCACCCGACACCGATGATCGGGATGGTCGGCCTGATCCGCGACCTGGCCCACGTGATCCCGATGGCCGCCCAACACGCCGGCGACCTGGTCTACCTGATCGGCCACACCGGCAACGACTTTGCCGGCAGTGAGCTGCAAAAGATGCTGACCGGCGAGATCAGCGGCGCCCTGAACGACTTCGACCTTGCTGCCACCGCCGCCACCCAGCGCCAACTGCTGGCCGCCATGGAGGCCGGCCACGTGGCCAGCGCCCACGACCTGGCCGAAGGCGGGCTCGGGGTGGCCCTGGCCGAGGCCCTCTTCAAGACCGACCTTGGCTTCAAGCTTGGTCTGAAGGACATGCCGGCGGCCCAGCTCTTTGCCGAGAGCCCGGCCCGCTTCATCGTCACCGTGCCGGCCAGCCACCAAATGGCCTTCGAGGCCGCCCTCGGCACCGCCGCCCGGCAAATCGGCGAGGTCACCGCCAGCCACTGGCTGCAGGCGACCCTCAAGGACGGCCAGCTGAACGAAAACGTTGCGACCCTGCAAACCACCTGGGAGGAGGCAATCCCGTGCCAACTGAAGTCAAAAGCCTAAACGAGGAGTGTGGGGTCTTCGGCGTCTTTGGCGCTGAGGACGCCAACCACCTGACCTACCTCGGTCTCCACACCCTCCAGCACCGCGGCCAGGAGGGGGCCGGGATCGTCACTAGCGATGGCGAGGAGATGCACCAGCACCGCGACCGCGGCCTCTTGGCCCAGGTCTTCGCCAACCCGGCCGACCTCAATGACCTGACCGGGACGGCGGCGATCGGTCACGTTCGCTACGGCACCGCCGGCAGCAACGCCCTGGCCAACGTCCAGCCCTTCCTCTTCCGCTTCCACGACGGTGACGTGGCCCTGGCCCACAACGGCAACCTGACCAACGCCACCACCCTGCGCCGCCAGCTCGAAGACGAGGGGGCGGTCTTCCAGTCCGACTCCGACTCCGAGATCCTAGTCCACCTGATCCGCAAGCACATCAAGGACGGCTTCCTGCCGGCCCTCAAGCAGAGCTTGAATGAGGTCCACGGCGGCTTCGCCTTCCTCCTTCTGCAAAAGGACCGCCTGATCGCCGCCCTCGACCCGAACGGGATCCGGCCGCTGGTGCTGGGGCAATTGCCGACCGGGGCCTACGTGGTCGCTAGCGAGTCCTGCGCCCTCGACATCGTCGGCGCCAAGCTCCTGCGTGACGTCCAACCGGGCGAACTGCTGGTGATCGACCGCGACGGCCTCCACGAGGACCGCTTCACCGATAAAACCCAGCTGGCGATCTGCTCGATGGAGTACGTCTACTTCGCCCGGCCGGACTCGATCATCCACGGGGTGACCGTCCACAACGCCCGCAAGCAGATGGGCCGGCGGCTGGCCCAGGAGGCGCCGGTTGACGCCGACATCGTGATCGGCGTGCCCAACTCCTCGCTCTCGGCGGCCACCGGTTACGCCGAGGGGGCTGGCCTGCCCTACGAAATGGGGCTGATCAAGAGCCAGTACGTGGCCCGCAGCTTCATCCAGCCAACCCAGGCCCTCCGCGAGCGGGCGGTGGCCCTCAAGCTCTCGGCCGTCCGCGGGGTGGTTGCTGGCAAGCGGGTTGCCGTGGTCGACGACTCGCTGGTCCGCGGGACGACCTCGCAGCGGATCGTGCGGATGCTGCGCGACGCCGGGGCCAAGGAGGTCCACATGCTGATCGCCTCGCCGCCCTTCCGCTTCCCGTGCTTCTACGGGATCGACATCTCGACCCGCTCGGAGTTGATGGCGGCCCACTACTCGGTCGACCAGATGAAGGCGGCGATCGGTGCCGACTCGCTGCATTTTCTCAGCGTCCAGGGGCTGATTGACTCGATCGGCGTTCCCGACGCCGGGAAGGCGCCCTTCGGCGGGCTGACGGTGGCCTACTTCAACGGCGACTACCCGACCCCGCTCTACGACTACGAGGCAAGCTACCTCGCCTCCTTCAACGCCCAGGAACAACGCTTACGAAAGGAGCAGCTCAAGTGAATCGCTACCAAGAGGCCGGCGTCGACGTCAATGCCGGTTACGAGCTCGTAAGAAAGATCAAGGCCGACGTGGCCACCACCAAGCGGCCGGGGGTCCTTGGCGGCTTGGGCAGCTTCGGCGGCGCCTTTGACCTCGGCGCCCTCAACTACCGCCACCCGGTGCTGGTCAGCGGGACCGACGGGGTCGGCACCAAGCTGCTGATCGCCCAGGCCCTCGACCAACACGAGACGGTCGGCATCGACCTGGTGGCGATGTGCGCCAACGACGTCCTCGCCCAAGGGGCCGAACCGCTCTACTTCCTGGACTACATTGCCACCGGCAAGAACCGGCCGGCCAAGCTGGCCAAGCTGGTCGCCGGGGTGGCGGATGGCTGTCGCCAGGCCGGCTGTGCCCTGATCGGTGGCGAAACCGCCGAGATGCCCGATATGTACGCGACTGACGAGTACGACCTGGCCGGCGCCCTGACCGGGGTGGTGGAGAAGGCCCAGTTGCTGACCAGCGACCGGCCGAGCGCCGGCGACGTCCTGGTGGGCCTGGCCGCCAGCGGGGTCCACTCCAACGGCTTCTCGCTGGTTCGCCAGATCGTCAAGGAGAGCGGGCTGACCTACGCCGACCGGCCGGCGGAGCTGGGCGGCCAACAGCTCGGCGCGGCCCTGCTGGAACCGACCAAGATCTACGTCAAAGCGGTCCTGCCAATGCTCAAGGCCGGCCAGATCGAGGGGGTGGCCCCGATCACCGGCGGCGGCCTGCCGGAGAACCTGCCGCGGATGTTTGGCGACGACCTCCAAGCGGTGATCGACCCGGCCACCTGGCCGCGCCTGCCGATCTTCGACTGGCTGGTGGCCGCCGGCAAGCTCAGCGCCGCCGACGCCTACGCCACCTTCAACATGGGCCTGGGGATGGTCCTGGCGGTCAAGCCAACTGACCTGGCCACCGTCCAAGAGGCCCTGGCCGCGGCCGGCGAAGAGTCCTTTGAAATCGGTCAGCTGCAAGCGCGGCCGGCCGGTGGTGACAAGCTCGTGATTAAGGGGGTAAGCAAATGAGAGTGGCAGTTTTGGCCTCGGGCAACGGCACCAACTTCGAGGTGATCGCCAAGCACTACCAAAAAGGCGACCTGCCGGGGGAGTTGGCCCTGCTCTTTTGCAACCACCCCGACGCCCCGGTGATGGCGCGGGCGGCCAAGTTCAAGGTGCCGGCGGCGGCCTTCACCGTTAAGGAATGCGGCGGCAAGGAGGCCTACGAAGACCGGCTCCTTGCCCTGCTGAAGGAGTATCAAATCGACTTCATCGCCCTGGCCGGCTACCTGCGGGTGGTCGGGCCAACGATCTTGGATGCCTTTCCCAACCGGATCGTCAACCTGCACCCGGCCCTCCTGCCGGCCTACCCGGGCCTCCACTCGATCGAGCGCGCCTTTAACGCCGGCGACAAGCAAACCGGGGTAACCGTTCATTACATCGACGCCGGCCTCGATTCGGGGCCGATCATCGCCCAGGAGGCGGTGCCGATTTTGCCAACCGATACCGTGGACAGCCTGGAGGCGCGGGTGCACCAAACCGAGCACCGGCTCTACCCGGCGGTCTTGAAACAAGTTCTAACCAAGCTAGAGGAGGAAAATTAAATGCGGGCCTTAGTGAGTGTATCTGATAAAACCGGGCTGGTGCCCTTCGTGAAGGGGCTGGCGGCCGCCGGCTACGAAATCGTTTCGACCGGGGGAACCAAGCGGGCCCTGGACGAAGCCGGGATCCAAACGACCGGGATCGAGCAGGTCACCGGCTTCCCCGAGATCCTCGGCGGCCGGGTGAAGACCCTCCACCCGCTGGTTCACGGGGGGATCCTCGCCCGCCGCGACCGCGAAGACGACATGGCGACCCTCAAGGAAAAGGGGATCACCCCGGTCGACTTGGTCTGCGTCAACCTTTACCCCTTCAAGCAAACGATCGAGCAGGACGGCGTTGCCCTGGCCGACGCGGTGGAACAAATTGACATCGGCGGCCCGTCGATGATCCGGGCGGCGGCCAAGAACTACCGCGACGTGACGGTGGTCGTTGACCAGGCCGACTACGCCCGGGTGCTGGAAGCAATCAAGAACGGTGGCACCGACCTGGCCCTGCGCGGCGACCTGGCAGCCAAGGCCTTCCGCCACACCGCCAGCTACGACGCGGTGATCGCCGGTTACCTGACCAAGCAGCTCGGTCAGACCCCGGCCAAGACCCTGACCTTGACCTACGACAAGCAAGAAGACCTCCGCTACGGCGAAAACAGTCACCAGCAGGCGACTCTCTACAAGGAAGCTTTGCCGACGACTTCCTTCTCCTTGCTGGCGGCCAAGCAGCTCCACGGCAAGCAACTCTCCTACAACAACATCAAGGACGCCGACGCCGCCATGCGGGCGATCCGCGAGTTCAGCGCGCCGACGGTGGTGGCGATGAAGCACATGAACCCCTGCGGGATCGGCACGGCCGACAAACTGGAAACGGCCTGGGACCGGGCTTACGAGGCCGACTCGGTTTCGATCTTCGGTGGGGTGATCGCCCTCAACCGGCCGGTCGACCGGGCAACCGCTGAGAAGATGCACCAGATCTTCCTCGAAATCATCATTGCCCCGGCCTTTGACGACGACGCCCTGGCGATTCTGGAAAAGAAGAAGAACCTCCGCCTCCTCCAGGTCGACTTCAGCGAGCCAACCAAGCCGGCCAAGGAAGAGGTCTCGGTAATGGGCGGCCTGCTGGTCCAAGACGAGGACGTCCTCGAAGAAAAGGCCAGCGACTGGCAGGTGGCCACTGAAGCCAAGCCGAGTGCGGCTCAACTGGAAGCGTTGATGTTTGCCTGGAAGGCGGTCAAGCACGTCAAGTCGAACGCAATCGTGGTTGCCAACGGCGAGCGGACCCTCGGGGTCGGCGCCGGCCAACCGAACCGGATCGACTCGCTCAAGATCGCCGTCAAGCACGCCGGCGAGGCAAGCCAGGGGGCGGTGATGGCCTCCGACGCCTTCTTCCCCTTCGATGACTGCGTGAAGTACGCGGCCGAGCACGGGATCACGGCGATCGTGCAACCGGGCGGCTCGATTCGCGACCAGGAGTCGATTGACGCGGCCAACGCGGCCGGGATTGCGATGGTCTTCACCGGGGTGCGTCACTTCCGGCACTAATTCTGGTGTGGGGGGGCGGCCTGCGCTCCGCGAAAATTGCGGGCCGTGACGATGGTGGGCACAACTTTGAGCCCTTTCAGGTCTCAAAGCTTGGCCTTTCACTAGGCGATAAATCGCCAAGTGAAATCTCACCATCTTGGCCCGCATTTTCCTCCGCTCCGGCCGGGGGAACTAAGTAATTACCATTGGGTTACCGGAAAGAGCGAGAGCACAGATCAACTGGGCTAGAGGAGGGGGAACCCGGGAGCTCGCGGTTCGCTGTTAGCCAATCGCTCGTAGCGAGCTCTTCGTTCTTGGACAGCTATCGCCTGGAATGTTTCTAAGTTGGAAGCCTTCCGTTGGTCGGCTTCCAACTAAGTAACATTCGCAAGGGGTGAAATTATTCTTGGCGATTGATCGCCTAGAATAAGGCCGAGCTCGAAGACCCCAGCGGGGGCTTCGAGTCGTGCCCACCCCGTTCCAGTCTCTCGGCAGCTCCCCTCTGGAAGCCCCTTAACAGTAGCAGTAAGATTTCACGAGGAGGAAAAGTTCGTGGCAGGGAAACAGATTCTAGTTGTTGGTTCCGGAGGGCGGGAGTTTGCCATCGCCAAGGCCCTCCTCGCCAGTCCCCAGGTGGCGCGGGTCTACTGTGCCCCCGGCAACGTCGGCATGACCGCCATCGGGGTCGAACCGGTGGCAATCGCCGAGCTCGACTTCGCCGCCCTGGTCGCCTTTGCCAAGGAGCACCAGGTTGATTGGACCTTCGTTGGCCCCGAAGACGCCCTGGTGGCCGGGATCGTCGACTACTTCCACGCGGCCGGCCTGCAGATCTTCGGGCCCACCGCCCGGGCGGCCCAGCTGGAGGGCGACAAGGACTACGCCCTGACCTTCATGCAACGATATGGGGTGCCGACCGCCCAGCACGCCAGCTACGACGGCGTGGCAGACGCCTTGGCCGGGATCGACCAGTTCGGCTTCCCGGTCGTCGTCAAGGCCAACGGGCTTGCCGGCGGCAAGGGGGTCGTGATCGCCCAGGACCAGGCGGCCGCCGAAAGTGCCGTCCGCGACCTCTTCAAGCCCGGTGAGCGGCTGGTGCTGGAGGAGTGCCTGGTCGGGCCGGAGTACTCTCTCTTCGTTCTGATCGAAAACGGCCGCTACCGGATCCTGCCGATGGCCCAGGACCACAAGCGGGCCCTCGACGGTGACCGCGGCCCTAACACGGGGGGGATGGGCGCCTACAGCCCGCTGCCCCAGTTGGCAGCGGCCGACTACCAGCGGATGGTGGATGAGGTGGTCGAACCGACCGTTAAGGGCCTGGTGGCCGGCGAGTACCACTACCACGGCATCCTCTACATCGGGCTGATGCTGACGGCAACCGGGCCGAAGGTGATTGAGTACAACGTTCGCCTCGGCGACCCGGAGACCCAGGTCATCCTGCCGCGGCTGGCAACCGACCTCTTTGAACTGGTCGACGCCTGCTTGGCGGACGCCGACCTGCCGGCGGTGACCGAAAAGGAGGAGGCCGTCCTCGGCGTCGTCCTGGCGGCCAAGGGTTACCCGCAGGCGCCGGTCAAGGGCCAGCCGCTCAAGCCGTTGCCAGCGGCACCCGGAATCGCGGTTGACTACGCCAACGTTGCCGGCGACCTCGACCACCTGACCGGGGCCGGGGGCCGGTTGCTGATGGTGATCGCCACCGCCAAGAAACTGGCGGATGCCCAGCGGATGGTTTACGACTACCTGGAAGAGCTGAACGAACCCAACTGCCAGTACCGCCACGACATTGGCGACCGGGCAGTGAAGTAAAAAAATACCCTGTCCGGAAATTCACGGACAGGGTATTTTTGGTTTGCGACGAAGCTACTTCGTCAGCACCGGGTGCTCGCTCAGGCTGGCTGTGTCGGCCGGGAAGCCGTTGGCGGCGCGGTAGAGGGCGTCCTCGAACTGGCCCATCGCCAGGGTGTTGGCCACGGCGAAGTTGAAGCCAAACTGGTTTTGGAAGTCAGTGACCGCCTTGGAGGCGCCGTGGTGGGCGTGGTCCTTAATCAGGATCACCAGGTTGGCGCCGCGGAGCTTGTTCTTCAGGTAGCTCTTCTGGGTCTTGAAGCCGTCGACGATCACCGCCGTCCCGCCGTAGCGGGCGACCATTTCCTCGTAGGCGGCGTGTTGCTGGCGGTCGCCAACCAGAACGGCGACCGTCTGGCCGGCGAGGTCAATCCCCGGGTAGCGCTTGGCGGCCGGCTTGCTTGTCTTTGGCTTGGCCTTCTTTGCCGCCGGGGCCGGCCGGTCGCTAGTTTCCTCCTCGGTCGGGTAGGTCCAGCGGATCCGCATCGTGTCCGGGTCCTTGGTGTACCAGGCCAGCTCAACGATCGCCCCGTTGCCGACGGCCAGGTTGTCCTCCGGCAAAAGGAAGGCGTACTTCTTGCCGTTGACCAGCAGCGGTTCATCGTTGGAGTTGAAGGTCACCCGCAGGTGGCGCTTGTGCTTCTTGACCACGCCGAAATTGAAGGTCGAAATCGTGGCGGCGTCGTCAAACTTTTGGTCGCCGAGGTGGTCGATCTGGCGCAGGGCCTTGTGGACGAAGACTTCGGTTGGCCGGATGTCGGCCTTGACGATCGTCCCCGAGGAGAGGTTGAACTTGCGGACGACCGCCTCGCTGATCCGGCCGGCCTCCAGCCCGCTCTCCGTCAGCAACTTGGCCCCGGTCAGCTCCCGTTCGACCACGTACTGGCCGCGCTGGGAGGAGAAGGGCGCCCGCGGTTTTGCCGGTTCGGCCGGCTTGACGCTGGCGGCAACCGGCTTCGGGGCCGGCTTGGCGGCGGGCTTGGTCACCCGCCGTGGGGTTGGCTCGGCCGCTTCTTCCTGCTTCGGCGCCGGGGCCATTGCCCGCTTGGCCCGTTCGAGGGCGGCGTCAACCTGCTTCAGCCGCGGGGCCAGCGCCTGGCGGTCGGCCTCCGTCAGCTGGTCGGTCAGCGCCTTGATTCGCTCAGTCAGCTTCTTGAAGCCGAGCGGCGAGTTGGAGGTGCCGCTGGCGTAGGCGGCCAGCTCCTGATCGAAGCCCTTCAGCTTGGTCAGCGCCTCGTACTGGCTGCCGGTCAGCGCCGGGCTGGCTGATTGGGGGTGGCGCTTGATCTTGAAGGTGTGCTGGGGGCGGGGCGCCGGCCGGTCTTCGTGGTGGTCCCCCCGCGGCTTTGCCGGGGCCAGCCGCCCATCCGCCGGCAGGGCGGCGATCAGGTTGAGGGCCGCTTGCAGGGCCCGGCGGCCGCGGTCCAGTTCGGCCGGCGAGTCGCCGATGCCCTTGATGATGGCGATCAGGTCGTGACGGTAATCGTACATAATTATTCCCTCCGTAAAATGATTTAGTTTCACCCTAACACACTTTGTGGTTTTTCGGAAAGATTTGTCCCTAATCCCCGCGGGAGAATCTTGTATAATAGAGGAAACGAGGTGAACGTTCGATGAAGATGAAAAAAATTGCTGCCTGGGCCGATAAGTTCGGCGACCTCCTCCAGCTGGTTAGCCTTCTCGCGATTGGCCTGCTGGGGCTGGCCCTCCTCTACTTCATGGGGGCCGAACTCTGGGAGATCCTCCAGCTCGGCGCCCAGGCCCACGCCCTGACCAACTACTACGACCTCCTGGAAGGCATCGTGACCTTCTTCCTCTTCTTTGAGTTTATCGCG
The DNA here is from genome assembly GCA_944327195.1 of uncultured Limosilactobacillus sp. Taxonomy (GTDB): domain Bacteria; phylum Bacillota; class Bacilli; order Lactobacillales; family Lactobacillaceae; genus Limosilactobacillus. The sequence goes on along the minus strand of CALVGV010000018.1, from coordinate 11,280 downwards.
ATGGTCGTCAACATCCTCCACAACGGCGGCCACGTCTCGGTCAACTTCCTCCTCGGCCTCGGGATCACCGCCCTGATCCGCGGCCTGCTCGCCTACCACGCCAAGCCGCTGGACGCGCTCTTGATCGCCCTCGCCGTCCTGGCCCTGGTGGGGAGCACGATTCTCCTGACCCGCTTTTTGCACGAAAACGAGGATGACTAAGTTTTTTCCCCACGCCGGTGAGCCGTTCGGGCTTGCCGGTTTTTTTTGTCCAAATTTTGAAACCGGTTTATCCTAAATGAGTAAAAAGTTTTAAGGATTTACTGGTAAATTCGTTACTAAATTCCCGGGGAGGGGACCAATTAATGCGGGTAAAAATTAAGGAAATTGCCGCCCGGGCCGGCTACGCCCCGGCCACCGTTTCGCGGCTCTTGAACAACGATCCGGGGCTGTCGATCACCAACGCCACCCGGCAAAAGATCCTGGCGGCGGCCCAGGAGCTCGGCTACTGGCGCGACAAGCCTAACCCGAAGCTGGCTGCCCAGGTGGCCCTGCTGGTGCAGATCAGCCCCAAGGACCACCTCGAGGACCGCTACTTCAAGGCCCTCCAGGCGGCGGTAGAAGAGGGCTTTGCCGGCACCGGGATCGAGCTGACCCCCTTCCACGCCGTCAACGACCTCCTGGCCGTCGCCAAGGACTTCCAGGGCTTCGTGGCGATCGGCACCGACGGCCTGACCAGCGCCGACCTGGCGATCCTCCACCGCGCCCTGCCCCACGGGGTCTTCCTCGACAGCAACCCCGCCCCGGCCTTCTTCGACTCGGTTGAGCCCAACCTGGCCCAGACCATCCGCTCGGCCCTCGGCCTCCTTCGCCACGCTGGGGTGGGACCGGTGGGCTTCATCGGCGGCGAGGGGCCGATCGTCGACGGGCGCCGCCGGCTGGACGTCCGCGAGGCCACCTTCCGCGAGCTGACCCGCCACCCCGAGCTGATTGTCAGCCGCGGCCCCTTCAACGTGGAAAACGGCCGCTACCTGGGGGAGGCGGTCCTCCGCCGCTTCGGCGACCGCCTCCCGGGCGGCTTCATCGTGGCCTCCGACACCCTGGCGGTCGGCATCCTCCAGTCCTTCACCGCCGCCGGGGTGCTGGTGCCGCGCGACCTGGCGTTGGTTTCGATCAACGACAGCGACGTTGCCAAGTACGTCTCGACCCCGCTGACCACCTACCGGATTGACCAGCGGGCGATGAGCACCCTCGCCCTCCAACTGATCCAGGGGGCGCTGACCGGCCCGGTGCGACCCCACATCCACGCCCTGGTCGATACCGAGCTGGTGGTCCGCGAGAGCTTTGTCCCCGGCGCTGAGGGGAGATAATGGACACTTTTGGTAAAATTATGACTAACGAAATTACCAAAAATTTACTTAAAAAGAAAAAGGTTTACAAGGATTGCTGTCCTCCCTATGATTGAATTGTAAGCGATTACAAGAAAACTGGGAGGTAATCATTATGCAAGCAACTGCAAGTCCCGCCAAGCCGGCTGCATCCAAGCCGCACGGCGGTCACTGGGGTTCAAAGCTCGCCTTTTGCTTCGGGAACCTTGGTCACTCCGCCTTCTATGGGGTCATGAGCACTTATTTCATTATTTTTGTTACCAGTGACCTCTTTACCGGCGTCGGCAAGGCAACCGCCAACCGCTTGATCGGCCTGATCACCGGGCTAATCGTGGCGGTGCGGATCATTGAACTCTTGATCGACCCGATGCTGGGGAACATCATCGACAACACCAAGTCGAAGTGGGGCAAGTTCAAGCCCTGGATCATCTGGGGGAACATCGTCTCGGCCATCCTGCTGGTGGTTCTCTTCACCGGGATCTTCGGCCTGGCCAACGTCAACCCGACCCTCTTCGCGGTCCTCTTCGTGATCATCTTCATCACCTTCGACGTCTTCTACTCCCTCTCGGACATCTCCTACTGGGGGATGGTGCCGGCCCTAAGTGAAGATTCCAAGGAGCGCGGGGTCTACACCTCGCTCGGCGCCTTCGCCGGCACGATCGGCTGGAACGGGCTGACGATCGTCGTTGTGCCGATCACCACCTACTTCACCTTCGTGGCCACCGGCAAGCACACCCAGGGGGCCCAGGGCTGGTTGGCCTTTGCCATCATCTTCTCCCTTTTGGCCCTGCTAAGTGCCTTCGTGGTTGCCATCGGCACCAAGGAAAACGATAACGCCATCCGCCAGGCCGCCCAGGACAAGACGACCTTGCGCCAGGTCTTCTCGGCCATCTTCCACAACGACCAGATCCTCTGGCCAAGTTTGGCCTACCTGCTCTACTCGCTGGCCTACGTAATGACCAACGGGGTTCTCTACTACCTGTACAAGTTCGTCCTCGGCCAACCGGGCCAGTTCTGGATCGTGGGGGTAATTGCCACCATCATCGGCTTCTGCACTAGCCCGCTCTACCCGATCTTGAACAAGTACATTCCACGCAAGGTCCTCTTCGTGGCCGGCCAGTGCTTCATGGCCGTTGCCTACCTGATCTTCCTCTTCCTGCGGAGCAACATCTTCATGCTCGACGTCGGCCTGGTCCTCTTTGACATCAACTTCGCCCAACTGGTCACCGTCCTCACCCTGACCGACGCGATCGAATACGGCCAACTCAAGAACGGCCAACGCAACGAGGCGGTCGTCCTCGCCGTGCGGCCGATGATCGACAAGCTGACCGGGGCCGTCTCCAACGGGCTGGTCGGCTACATCGCCGTGGCCGCCAACATGACCGGGGCCGCCACCGCTGCCAGCATGACCGCCAAGGACATCGCCACCTTCGACCGGCTGGCCTTCTACATCCCGCTGGCCCTGGCGATCTGCTCGGTCCTGGTCTTCCTCTTCAAGGTTAACCTGAGCGAAAAGAAGCACGACGAAGTGGTTAAGCAACTCGAGGCCAAGATTGCCGAGGAGGGGAACAATGAAAACGCCAATTAAGGACTTCCTCTACGGGGGCGACTACAACCCCGACCAGTGGCCCCAGGAAAGCTGGGGAGAAGATATCCAGGTCTTCAAGCAGGCCAAAATAAATTCGGCCACGATCAACGTCTTCTCCTGGGCGGCCCTGTCGCCGGCCGAGGGCGAGTACGACTTCAGCAAGCTCGACGCGATCGTCGACGAACTGAGCGCCGCCGACTTCAAGATCATCATGGGGACCAGCACGGCGGCGATGCCGGCCTGGCTCTTCAAGAAGTACCCGGAAGTGGGCCGGGTTGACTACCAGGGACGGCGCCACGTCTTTGGCCAGCGCCACAACTTCTGCCCGACCGCCCCGGCCTACCGCCGGTTGGCGGCCGACCTGGTCGACCACCTGGCCGCCCGCTACGCCGACAATCCCCACATCGTTGCCTGGCACGTCAACAACGAGTACGGCGGGACCTGCTACTGCGAGCACTGCCAGCAGGCCTTCCGCGGCTGGCTCAAGGACCGCTACCAGACCCTCGACCGGCTCAACGCCGCCTGGGCCACCAGCGTTTGGAGCCACCAGATCTACCACTGGGACGAAATCGTCGTGCCAAACGAGCTCGGCGACGCCTGGGGACCGGAGGGGAGCCACACGATCGTGGCCGGCCTCTCGCTGGACTACCTGCGCTTCCAATCAGCGATGATGCAGGATGAGTACCGGCTGGAGAAGACGACGATCGAGGCCCACGACCCGCAAACGCCGGTCTTCACCAACTTCCACAGCACGCCCAACAAGCTGATCGACTACCAGGCCTGGGCCAAGGACCAGGACGTGATTGCCTACGACTCCTACCCGGCCTACGATACGCCGGCCTACCAACCGGCCTTCCTTTACGACCTGATGCGCTCGCTCAAGCACCAGCCATTCCTGCTGATGGAATCGACGCCGAGCCAGGTCAACTGGCAACCCTACAGCCCGCTCAAGCGCCCCGGCCAGATGCGGGCGACCGAGTTGCAGGCGGTGGCCCACGGGGCCGACAGCGTCCAGTTCTTCCAGCTCAAGCAGGCCCGCGGCGGCTCGGAGAAGTTCCACGGGGCGGTGATCAGCCACGCCCAAACCACTAAAACCCGCGCCTTTAACGACCTGGAGAAGTTGGGGGACGACCTGGAGAAGCTGGGCCCGCAACTGCTGGGCAGCACCAACCAGGCCAAGGTGGCCCTGGTCTTCGACTGGGCCAACTACTGGGCCCTGGAATACGTGGCCGGCATCACCCAGGACCTCGACTACTGCCAGCTGATCCTGGACTACTACCGCCAGTTCTACGACCGCAACGTCCCGGTTGACGTGATCAGCGTCGACGACGACTTCAGCCAGTACGACCTGGTGGTGGCCCCATACCTCTACCTGGTCAAGCCGGGCCTGGCCGACCGGCTGACCGCCTACGTCAAGGGCGGCGGCCACTTCCTGACGACGATGATGGCCGGGATGGTTGACGAGAACGACAACGTCTACCTCGGCGGCTACCCGGGCCCGCTCAAGGAACTGCTCGGCATCTGGGTTGAGGAGAGCGACGCCTTCCCGCCGGCCCAGGAAGTCAAGGTTGCCCTCGGCCAGCAAACCACCGCCGGAAGCCTGCTGGCCGACCTGATTCACCCTGAGGGGGCGGAGGTGGTGGCCACCTACGCCAGCGAGTTCTACGCCGGCACCGCCGCCGTGACCAAGCACCAGCTGGGTCAGGGGACGGCCTGGTACGTCGGCACCCGCCTGGCGCCGGCGGGCCTCAGCGCCCTGATCGACCAGGTGCTGGCGGCCGCCAAGGTCACCGGGCTGACGGCCGACCAACCGGGGGTCGAGGTCACCAAGCGGGTTCAAAAGGACGGGCAGAGCTACTACTTCGTCTTGAACCTGACCAACCAGTCGGCCAGCCTACCGAAAGAGTTTGCCCAGGGATATGTCGACTGCCTGACCAACCAGGCCCCAGCCGCGCGGCTCGCCCCGTGGGCGGCCCTGGTGCTCAAAAAGACCAACTAGTCCGCGCAAATACCGTTCCTGCGGGCTGAGCTGTCAGAAAAGGAGGGGGCCTTCCCCCTCCTTTTCCTTTGGTGCAAAATTTCACGAACTTGGGAGCATGGCTTGGCAAGGATTGCATTCTGATTTAAAATGAACGGGTATGGTAAAATGCCACTGATCTTTAAGAAGAAAGAGGTTAATTGAGCATGGCTAAATTAGTTTTGATCCGCCACGGGCAAAGTGAATGGAACCTGTCCAACCAATTCACCGGTTGGGTTGACGTCGACCTGAGTGAAAAGGGGGTTGCCCAAGCCAAGGCTGCCGGGAAGGCCCTCAAGGAACACGGGATTGAATTCGACTACGCCTACACTTCCGTTCTGAAGCGGGCCATCAAGACCCTCCACTACGCCCTGGAAGGCTGCGACCAACTCTGGATCCCAGAATTCAAGACGTGGCGCCTGAACGAACGCCACTACGGCGCCCTTCAAGGCCACAACAAGAAGAAGGCCGCCGAAAAGTACGGGGACGAACAAGTGCACATCTGGCGTCGTTCCTACGACGTGCTGCCGCCGCTGCTGAGCGCCGACGACGAAGGCTCCGCTGCCAAGGACCGGCGTTACGCCGACCTCGACCCGCGCGCCATCCCGGGTGGGGAAAACTTGAAGGTTACCCTGGAACGGGTTATCCCGCTCTGGGAAGACCAAATCGCGCCAAAGCTGCTCGACGGCAAGAACGTGATCATCGCCGCCCATGGGAACTCCCTGCGGGCCCTGTCCAAGTACATTGAACAAATCTCGGACGAAGACATCATGAACCTTGAAATGGCAACCGGCCAACCGGTGGTTTACGACTTCGACGAAAAGCTGAACGTCCTGAGCAAGGAGAAGTACGACATCGACTAGTCCGCGCGCAGACCGAAAAAAGGAGTGGGGTAACCCGCTCTTTTTTTGTGGCCAGGGGGGCGCCCAGGCCAAGCAGGAGGGGGATTTCCTCCTTCCCCTGGTGGCAGCGGTTCCCCGTGAAGAAAGTACCAACGCTTACTTAAAGTTTTTTAAAGAGACTTTAGTTCACCGGCGAATCTGGTATGATGAAAAAACGAAATCAAAGGCGAACGAAACCCGGATTTGTTTCTCGCCGTGGTAAGATAGAGAAATACGAGCAATTATTACGTTGGGAGGAATTGGATTGAAATTATTCAAACGGGGCAAGCAAAAGCCCAGTTTTAAAGTTACCAAGCCAAATTGGGTCAACCTCAAGGACTTCGCCAAGAGTCTGAAGGCCCTCTTTAACCGCAAGGAATATCTGACGGCCGCCGTGCCGATGGCGGGGATGTTCATTATCTGGCTGGCCCTGTCGGCGATTGGCCTCTACTTCGCCTACACCCTGCTGGCCTCGCTGTCGATGAGTGTGATGATGATCATGTACGGGATGATGACGGTTAGCTCCTTGCTCTTCGCCATCCTTGAGTTCCTGGGCCTGCTCTTCTTGGTCCTGGTTCTCGGCTTCCTCTTCTATGCCCTCCAGGTTGGCCTGCGCTACGCCTACCTGGCGCGGATTGAAAAGGAAGACAAGAAGGTCACGGCGACGGTCATCTGGAACCGGTTCAAGCACCTGCGTAAGAACCAGCTCCTCCGCCTCTGCCTCTACGTCAGCCTCTTCATCTTCCTCTGGCGCCTGCCGCTGATGATCATCGGCGACATCTGGAGCAGCAACAAGATCGTGGCCTACACCACGATGATCGGGAACTACCTGATCCTGATCTGGAAGAGCCTCCAATACTCGCAAGCGATCTACCTCTACCGGGAAAAGCAACCGCAGTTCCTCGGTCAATCGATGCGCCACGCCCTGACGGCTTCCAAGCGCTTCATGGCCGGCTTCAAGCTGAACTACCTGGTGGTTTACCTCCTGTTTGAGGTCCTGCCGGTGGCCATCTGGTCTGCCTTGACCGGGGGCCTGGTTTACTACGGGATCTACACCGCCACCAACCCGCTGATCTGGATCGGGGCCGTCCTACTGGTCCTCGGTCTCGGGGCCCTGGTACCGTACTGCTCAATGGTCAGCGCCCTCTACTTCCATGAAACCAGCAAGAAGGTCAAGGTGGAAAACATGTACGCCGACACCTTCAAGCCGGTGGAACAACTGACCGGCGAAGCCTACGACGACTAATTAAATCTTTAACCGTCTTCCCCTTGGGGAGGGCGGTTTTTTCGTGCGCGCGGGGATGACACTAGGGGGATTCCCGCATTTGCGGGCCCCAATGTTGACAAATGTAATCGCCAGCGTATACTAGGTGGTGAATTAAGATTTACGTTTGTAAACGAAAGGATGACGAGCATGACGCAAGTAGTAACGATTCTGGTGGGCTTGGCCCTGATTGGCTTCATTCTCTGGTGGTTCTTCGGTAAGCACGAGGTCAGCAGCGCGGCGGCCACCGTCACCGCCGACCGGCAGGCGGCCGACGTCCTGGTCGACGGCGGCTACAAGCCGGAAGTGGTGACTTTAAAGCAGGGGGTTCCGGCCACCCTCCGCTTCACCCGCAAGGACCCGTCCGCCTGCCTCGACCGGGTGGTCTTCCCCGACTGGGGGATCAACCGGCCGCTGGCCCAGGACAAGGTGGAAGAAATCACCATCGACACCTCCAAGCCCGGTGAGTACGAGTGGGCCTGCGGGATGGACATGTTTCACGGCAAGGTAATCATTAAGTAGGAGGGGAGCACAATGGTAAAGCAAACGGTAATTGTGGACGGCGGCTACCAACCGCAAACGGTCACCTTCAAGCAGGGCGAACCGGCCGAACTGGTCTTCAAGCGGGTCAGCGACCGCGGCTGCCTCGACGTGGTCCAGTCTGGCGACCTCAACTTCAAGGCGGCCCTGCCGCTCAACCAGGAGGTTAGTTTCCCGATCGACACCAGCGCCGCCGGCGAGTACGGCTTCGCCTGCGGGATGGACATGGTCAAGGGGACGGTGATCGTGAAATGAGCACCCGCACCCGCTTTTGGCTCTCGCTGCTTCTCTCCCTGCCGATGCTGGTCAACATGCTGCTGATGCCCTTTGGCCTCCACCTGCCGGGCGGTGAGTGGCTCCAGCTGGTCCTGACCACCTTAATCATGGCCTTTTCCGCCTGGCCCTTCGTTCACACCGCCTGGGCGGCCTTCAAGAACCACCACGCCAACATGGATACCCTGGTGGCGATCGGCACCCTGACCGCCTACCTCTACAGCCTCTACGCGATGGCCACCGGCCGGGCGGTCTTCTTTGAGAGCGCCGCCTTCGTGACCACCTTCGTCCTCCTCGGGCAGGTCTTTGAGGAGCGGATGCGCAACAACGCCTCCGACGCCGTTGCCAAGCTCGGCAACCTCCAGGCCAAGGAGGCGACCGTCATCCGCGATGGCCAGCCGACCCGCCTCCCCCTCAGCGAGGTTGAGGTTGGCGACCTGATCCAGGTCAAGCCCGGCGAGAAGATCGCCGTCGACGGGACGATCGTGGCTGGTCAGTCGGCGGTCAACGAGGCGATGGTAACTGGGGAAAGCATGCCGGTTGAAAAGGGGGTCGGCGACCCGGTGATCGGGGCGACGATCAACCAGACCGGGACCCTTCAGTTCAAGGCCGAAAAGGTCGGCGACGATACCCTCCTCGCCCAGATCATGGAGATGGTCCGCCGCGCCCAAAACAGCCACGCCCCGATCCAGAAGCTGACCGACAAGGTGGCCGACATCTTCGTGCCGGTCGTCTTAGTGCTGGCGATCCTGACCTTCCTGGTCTGGAACGTCCTGCTCAAGGCCCCGGTGGCGACCGCCCTGATCTACGCGGTGGCCGTCGTCGTGATCGCCTGCCCCTGCGCCCTCGGCCTGGCGACGCCGACCGCGCTGATGGTCGGCACCGGCCGCAGTGCCCGCCTGGGGATCCTGATTAAGAACGGCGAGGTCCTCGAGGAGGTCAACCGCCTCAAGACGGTCGCCTTCGACAAGACCGGGACGATCACCACCGGCCAGCCGGCGGTCACCGACGTAATTGGCGACTGCGACCGGGTCCTGACCCTGGCGGCGGCCCTGGAAAAGTCCTCCGAGCACCCGCTGGCGACGGCGATCGTGGCCGCCGCTGGCGACCGCGACCTACCGGCGGTGGCTGATTTTGCCGCCGTGGCCGGCAAGGGGGTCCGCGGGACGGTCGACGGTCAGCCGGCCTGGGTCGGCACCGCCGCCCTGGCCCCGCACGACCTGCCGGAAGACCTCGCCGAACAGAGTACCCAGCTGATGAAGGCGGCCAAGACGGTCGTCCTGGTTGACCAGGGGGAGGAGGTCCTCGGGTTGATTGCCATCCAGGACCAACCGAAGCCAACCGCGGCCGCCGCGATTGCCAACCTCAAGGAGCAGGGGCTGACCCCGGTGATGATCACCGGCGACAACCAGGCGGTGGCCGAGGCGATTGCCCGCCAGGTCGGGATCGACCGGGTGGTGGCCGGCGTCCTGCCGGGCGACAAGGCGGCAACCGTCAAGCAGCTCCAGCAGGAGGGCCCGGTGGCCTTCGTTGGTGACGGGATCAACGACGCCCCGGCCCTCTCGACGGCCGACGTCGGCATCGCGATGGGGTCGGGGACCGACATCGCGATTGACGCCGGCGGGATCGTCCTGGTAAAGAACGACCTGCGCGACGTTGGCCTGGCGATCGAGCTCAGCCGCAAGACCTTCAAGCGGATCAAGCTCAACCTCTTCTGGGCCTTCGTCTACAACGTGATCGGGATCCCGATCGCCGCCGGCCTCTTTGTTTCGCTTGGCCTGGCCCTCTCCCCCGAGCTGGCCGGCCTGGCGATGGCCTTCAGCTCCCTGTCGGTGGTCACCAGCTCGGTGCTCTTGAACACCACCCACCTGAAGGGGGAACGGAAATTGGCCCCGGCGGTGGCTTAATAAGTACCCAAATGAAAAAGGACCAGCAGGCGCTGGTCCTTTTTGCTGGCGGGGATGCTAGCTGTTTAAGGTGATGTGGGGCAGGAAATTGTCCCGTTGCTCCTTGCGGGCGGCTTTGCGCTTGGCTTGGCGTTCCTCGTAGGTGCTAATCAGGTACTTTTCCTCCTCGGTTTCGCCGATCAGGGTAAAGTCGGGGAAGGTGAAGTCCTTGTCGGTCACCACGTAGGTGTTGAAGCTGGTATAGCCGAGGAAGCGTTCCCCGCTCCGCAGGTTCTGGCCGATCACCTTCACGAAGACTTCGGCTGACCGGTTGCCCAGCCCGGTTAGGGTGGCGGTCAAAGTCAGCGAGTCCAGTAGGGTGAAGGGGTGGCGGAACTGGACGTCGTCGAAGCTGGCGGTGGCCAGGCTCCGCAGGGCCAGGCGGGAAACCAGCACGGCCGGTTCGGCGTCGGCGATTTCTAACAGGCGGCCACCGAAGAGGGTGTCGTGGTCGTTGAGGTCCCGCGAAATGATCCGGTGGGTGGCAATGATGCGGTGGTCATGAACGTTGTATTCAGTCATAGGCGTCTTCCTTTCCTAATTCTAGAAGACCTTCATGTCGGTCCAGTGGGTCGGCAGGTTGTTGAAGTCGTAGCTGGCCAGGTCTTGGGCAACCTGGTCGCCGGTAAACATGGCGGTGTGCGAACGGGCCAGCATCAGGTTGAGCTCGTTGTTGGGGTGGAACTGCACCAGCACCACCGGAATCCGCCAGGCCCAGGCCGCCCCGATTTCGAAGACGGTCCCGCTGTCGGGCTCGTAGTTGCCTTCCTCGTACTTGTAGTCGGTGATGGCCACCACCACGTCGGCCCGCTTCACTTGGCGGACGTCGGCGTTGAAGACGGCGTGTTGCCAGTCCATCGAGCCGAACTCGAAGTTTTCCTCCTGGTGTTCCTGGGGGCTGTAGATGCCGTCCGGGTCAATCGTTGGGTTCTTCTTTAAGGCGGCGATCACGGTCGCAATCCGCTCCTTTTGTTCCGGGGAGAAGAAGGGGCTAGCGAGGTAGATCTTGTTCTTGTACATGAGCAACCTTCCTTTCAGTTTCGCTTAGTTCCATTATAGTTGATTTTGGGCGGCAAAAAAATTGAAAAAGGGGCTTGCGCGGGGGAGAAAAGGAGCGTATAGTATCTAATCGTTGTCACCGCGAGCATGGCTCGGTAATTGAACGGTGACCGGCCAAGATGTTCAAAAAACTAGTTGACAGGGATTTGACTTCTTGGTATTATATAAGAGTTGTCGCTACTGATTAGCGCTTGAACTTCTTCAAAAAAGTTCTTGACATGACTTAACGAGTTTGATAAACTAATTAAGTCGCTAACTTCTAGCGAACACGGTAGACCTTTGAAAACTGAATAAAGTTTCGACGAATCAAATGTGTAGGGTCCTTGATCTTTATGATCGAGGCAA
>CALVGV010000017.1 GCA_944327195.1 uncultured Limosilactobacillus sp. | reverse complement strand
GTCTTTTTTCTTTTCATCATAAACAAAAACAGCACTGGTGGAAAATCTCCATCAGTACTGAATAGTGTAGAGCCTTTAAATATACCCTAGCTTCTTAATTATCCGGGTGCTCCGCCTCGTACTTTTCCAATGCCGTGGCTAACGGATAGTAGTCACCCTCATCTTCCCAAGTTTTAACGTACCAAGAGTAGTTCCCTTCCTCATCCGGAAGCATTACGTAGCAAAAGCTAACGTCAATCGCTTCCGGATCGACCTCTGCCAACGCAAGAACCCCGGTGCCATTCTTGATCAGCTGATGGAGCTCTTCGTAGTCGGCAAAGTGAACCGAATAGCGGGGACGGTGAATGTACGTTGATTTCCAGAACGGGCCGGGAACTATTTCGAGATGGGTTCCAAGGTTTTCGACCATCCCCATCCGAATCAGTTGGTCCACCTTCTCTGGGTCCTGATAGTACGAATACAGCATCTGCCCCGTATAATCTAGCCCGCCACTCAATAGGCACTGGATCATGTCCGCTGACTTGCCATCGGGGGTTACCTTTACAATGCTTGCGTGAATTGCCATAACATCATCCTCCTTATGGTCGCGCTTTCAATTTGTTGTTCTCATTATATCGAACGCACCGCTAAAACGCAACCATGTGTTTTTATGAAAGAAACAGATGTTGTTGAAATACGGCTCACTGCCGGGGAATAAGGATCATAAGAATTTAAATACCATGATTATATTCATTTTGTTCGATGAGTAATCTAAATTTAACTCCCCCTTATTACGACCGAAGCGCGACGTAAGCTACTAAAAAGCTTGCCTATTTTTCATGCCAGAAAACATTTCAAAGATGCACTTAATAACTCATTGAAGACAAAAAAATCCCCCGGTAGCGAACGAAGAATAGTCCTCCATTCTTATGTTCGCTATCGAGGGATCCATATTACAAATTGAGGAAGGTTTATCTTATCCGCATCTTCCTCACTTCACTTTAACGGCTAATGAAAATAATTCTTATCCACCCGGTTCTGGGTCAGGGGATACTTAGTGTCCAGTTTGGGTCCCCAGAGTTTTTGGACCAAAAGGCGCTTGATGGGTCCCATCAACATCCAGCCGGCGATCCAGGTCAAGACCCAGGCACTGTCCCAAAACTGATCGTTCCAGGCATCCCCAAAGAAGCAAAGGCCCAGCATTGCCACGACGTACACCGAGTTATAGATCCCGTTGGCTGTCTTCAGTTCCGTCTGCCGTTCGTGTAGTTGGTATTCTGACTGGTCGCTAGCGGCTTGGACTTTCTCTGCTTGGGGAGAATCGCTCTGCCTTTGTTTTTGAAAAAGGTCCGCTACTTCGACGCCCAACGCACCGGCAACAAGATTTAAGGTCGAAATGCTAACATCCTCACCGGTTTCCAACCGCTGAATCGTTCGAACCGAGACCTGGGCCCGCTCGGCCAGTTCCTCCTGGGAAAGCTGCCGGGCCAACCGTAATTGTTTAATTTGGGTTTCCATTTCTGGTTACTCCTCTCTCTTGATGGTCCTATCATACCCTCTTTCGCTAAGAGCGGCCACGTCAACTAGCCGCCAGTTACCCGTCACCTACCTGACAGTAACCCGCCAGCAAACTAGTGGGTAGTTATTTCCCAGGAAATTACCCGGCCGTGGTCAGGCTAGCACCAACTAAGATTACAAGCACAACATCCCCACGTTAAGTCAATCACTAGCGGTAATAGCGGCAGTTCCGGCTTAGCTACTACAGCGAAGCCGAGGAAGGTAAGGAAGAGCACGTTCAATTTCTTATAAACTCTTCCGGCAGTTCAATGTTCCGGTCCAAAGATTTTTGGAATGGATCAAGAATGCGGAGTTCGTCTCTCCTAAGCCCGGGACGCTCGCCAATGACCCTAGTGACCTCAAATTGCCTTGCTTTCAGGTCCATTCTTACTTCCATCGTTCCCTCGTTGTACGTAACCTTATAGATGATGAAATCAGGTCCCTTTGCCAAACGTGTGTAACGCATTGCTTGCCTTCCCATTTGTTGTCCTCCTCCCAAAAATTACCAAAGAGCTGTGCAGTTTTTTCTTAATATAGTATACCCCCGCCACGTTCCAACTAAACCGATAGTGTCCTTAGCCAAAGAACAATCAAGAACCAACGTCGCTACCGCAAAAAAGCAGCCGCCCATCCCGCTTAGCGAGCGGAAGGTGCGACTGCTTTTAAGATAAATCAGGCTGCCGATTAGCGCGACCGCCGACGAATCAGCACCGTAATCCCGGCCATGAGCGCCGTCCAAACGAGGCCAATTAGTGAGACGATCATCCCCGCCTTCAGCCCCGGCACGTGGTAGGTGAAGACCACCCGGTGGTGGCCGGCCGCGAGCTTCAGGCCGACAAAGGAGGTGTTGGTCCGGACCACCTGCGCCCGCTTGCCGTCAACGGTTGCCGTCCAGCCGCTGGAGTACGGGATCGAGGAGGTCAGGATCCCGGTCTTGTTAGTGGTAATCGTTCCGCTGACCCGGTTAGTCGTAAAGCGGAGGTGCTTCAAGCCGTGGGCCTGGATCTGCTTGACCTCCCGCTGGTACTTGCTGCCCAGCTTCTCGGCCACCACCTGGTAGTGGAGACGGTAGGTGCCGAGCTTGCTTGGTTGGAAGGTCAGCTTTTGCGGCAGGTTGCCGCTGAAGTAGCCGATATTCATCGTCCCGTTCTTAACCAGCTTGAAGAAGGAGAGGACGCTCTGCTTGGGCTGGCTAATCTCCTCGGTCCCCTTGCTGCTCGAAATCTTGAGGGTGTAACTCTTATCCGGCGAACCAGCCAAGAGGTGGTAGCGCCAGTACTTGTACCAGGTGGCCTTCCAGTTGGTCGTCTCCCCCGGGTTATAGCCGGCGGTCTGGCGGGCCTTCTTCAGCTCGAGCTTGATCTGCTGTTTGAGGCTGAAGGGCTGGTAGGAGATCTTGGAGAACTCAACGTGCAGCTCGCTGCCCCGCAACTGCTTGCGGAAGCTCTTCTTGGCCAGCTGGGGCAGGACCAGCTTGTAAGTTTCCTCGCTGTCCTTGTAGACCAGGTGCTTGGGATTGACGAGGTTGAAGCGGTTGGAAATCAGCTGGCTCTTGAGCTTGACCACATTGCCCTTCAGGTTGGCCGCCGCCAGCCCCTTGGCCAGCTTGCTGCTAACCACCACTCCGCTGGCCAGGGCCCGTTCCTTGGCGGTCGGCGACAGCTTGCGGTAGCGGGCCGGCGTGATCACGGTCGACTGCCAATAGATCAGCGGAAAATTCTGCTTGGTCTTGAGCCGCTCGGTCTGCACCGGGGTCAGGTCATCCTCGCTCTCGGCACTCGTTGAGGAATCGTAGTTGTACTGCGGGGTCGTCGCCTTGTCGAGGAAGTAGCCCTGGGGCCACTTGGTGGCGTTGGTGCCGTTCGATTGGACGAAGAGGTACTTGACCCCCAAGAAGTTCAGCCAGACGCTGCGGTCATCCACCTGGCGCAGGGGAACGTTGGCCTGGTACTGGGTGTTCTGCAGGGCGCGGCTAAAGTTGCCGAGGTACTTGTTTTGCAGGGAATAGTAGGAATCGATGTTGTGCATCCCGGTCGTCAGGTCGTTGTCGATCAGCAGGCCACTGACGATCTGGTTCTGGCTGATCGTCGACACCCGGCTGGCGGCCAAGGTCGACAGCCCCTTCTCCAGGCCGCCGTAGCGCTGACTGGTAATCGTCTTGTAGGAACCGCGGGTCAGCATCGCCTGGGCAAAGTTGCCGTTGTAGGGCACAGCGGCGTAAATGGCGTTGAAGCCGGCGTTGGCCAGGATCAGCCCCAGTAACCAGGGGGCCGGGTGCTTGAGGACCCCGGTCGCCACCAGCCAGAGGGCCAGCAGGCTCAACAGGAGGCAGATCGTCGGCACAAAGAGGGCCGGGTCGTTTTTCAGGAAGTAGGAGGCCACCAACACCAGCAGGTAGACCCCGCTGGCCCAGGTCATGATTACCAACTGGCGGTGGGTCAATTGCGTTGCCCCCTCCAAGAGGAAGCAGGTGGCCATTGCCAGCGGCAGGTAAACCAGGAGGGTCCAGCGGTTGGAGGCGGCCATCATCCCGTTAAAGAAGGCGCCGACCGCCGGGATCAGGAGCATCACCAGCGCTAGGGCCAGGCTGATCGTCAGCAGGGGGTAGCGGCGCGGCTGCATGTAGATATAGACCAGGGCCAAGAAGCCGATCGAAACGATCCCGAGGGCCGCCCAGAACATGAAGGCCCACTGGCCGCCGTTGATCAGCGACTTGGCCAAGAAGAGGTAGTAGTAGGCCGGGTAGGTGGTCAGGCCGTTGGCAAAGACCGAACCTGCCCGGGTCGAATTGGTGACCGCGAGCACCTCCGGGATCAGCAGGCCGGCCGCCAACAGGAGGCTAGTGATCGTTGCCAGCCCCAGCTTGAGGATTGTCACCCCCCAGGCCAGCTTGCCCCAGTAGTGGGTGGCCACCCGGAGCACCAGGTAAATGAAGGTGCCGATGCCCAGCACGTAGGCCAGGTAGTAGTTGTTTACCAACATCCAAAAGAAGGTCCCCGCCAGCGGCCACCAGGAGCGACCGGCAAGCACCCGCTCCACGTTGGTCACCAGGAGCGGGAAGAGGATGAAGGTGGTGGTGAAGAAGGGCTGGGCAATGCTGGCATAGATCAGGTAGGAATTGACCAGGTAGACGACCGAACCGGCCACGATCACCCAGTCCGAAAGGGCAAAGTGGCGGCCAAACCAGACGAAGGCCAGGCCGGCGCAGTAGAGCCGCAGGACGATCATCAACTGGTAGGCAAACACCAGCTTGCTGGCCGGGAAGAGGAGGGCCAGGTAGACGAAGACGTCGCCGATCGTGTAGTAGGAAAAGACCGAAAAGGTGTCGCCGCCGAGGCCAAACTTCCAGGACCAGAGTTGGTGGGTGGCAAAGGGGTGGGCCAAAAACTTCAGCACCAGCTTGCGGTACTCGATCAGAAGCGGCAGGTGCTGGTTGAGCGGGTCCTTATTCCAGATCAGGCTGCTGCCGGTGACCAGGTAGGTCCCGTACATGCAGGCCGCGATCAGCAAGAAGACCAGGCTGTATTCCAGGTAGGTCCGGCGGTTTGGCCGGCGGGTAAATGAAAAGTCCATGATTTTCCTCGGTTAGTGCCCGGACAGGGCAAAATTACGCTGGCTAACCAGCAGGTGGCCCACCCCGTTAACCGGCGGGCGGGCCCAAAACGCAAGCAGAGGCGGGAAAATTCCCCGCCTCTGCTCATTAGAACTCTTTTATCGTAAGCGATCCCCGGCCGCTTGTCAATCGGTCCCGGCGACCAAGGAATCCAGTAATTGCCCCAGCAGGGCGGCGTTTTCGGCCGGGATCCCGTGGGCCAAAATTTCGCCGACCGACTGGTGCAGGTCGTTGCCGCTTGTGGCGTAGTCGCCATCGTTGACCACCATCTCACGGAGGTTGACCAGCGCCGGTTCAAAGTGAAACTGCAGGCCCAAGACGTTTTGGCGGTACAAAAAGCCCTGGTTGGGGTTAAGGGCGCTGGAAAAGACCAGCTGGCTGCCGGCCGGCAGGTCAAAGGCGTCCTGGTGCCAGTGAAGGGCGGTCGCCTGGGCCGGGAAGTTTGGCAGGGCCGTCCCCTGCTTGGTTACCGGCGCCCAGCCAACCTCCTTGTGTCCCGCCGGGTGGATTGCCGCCCCGAGGGTCAGGGCGATCTGCTGGGCCCCCAGGCAGGCGCCGAAGATTGGCTTCCCCTGGTCGAGGAGCTGGCGGATCAATTGGCGCTCGGCCGCCAGCCAAGGCAGGTCGTCGTTGGGACTCATTGGCCCGCCCAAGATCACCAAGAAGTCGGTCTCGGCCGCGGTTGGCAGCTTGTTAAACTGGGCCGGGTGGTAGATGTAGGCCGCGTGGCCCCGCTGATTGGCCCAATCGAGGATCGTCCCCGGCCCCTCGTTGGGTGTGTGTTGCAAGATGTTAATTCGCATGGTGTTCCTCCGTTTCCGCCGCCAAGTCGGCAACCAGGGCGGCCAGTTCGGCCACGTCGGCCTCGTCAAAGCCGCGGGCCCGCATTAGCGGGGCCAGCTTGCCGGTCGGGTGTAACAGTTCTTGTTCAATTTCTTTCATCGGTAAATCCCCCCTACTTAATAATATATACGCGGATTTGCCGAAAAATACTCGCTCGAAATTAAATTTCTTGCCAGCCGGGCCCGCTAATCTCGGTCAAATGATCCTCTTGGTCGATCACGATCGCCGCCACGCCGGGAAGCTTGGCCACCACCCGCTGAATTTCCTCCAGGGGTTGGCCGAAGAGCATCGTCGTCCAAATTTCGCCGGCGACCGACCGCGTCGAGCGAATCGTCAGGCTGGTGATTTTCGCCGGGGTCGGGTAGCCGGTGTGCTTGTCGAAGATGTGGTGGTAGAAGTGGCCCTCGACCTTGAGGTTGCGCTGGTAGATCCCCGAGGTGACCACCGAGCCGTCGCGGACGTTGAGCACCCGCAGATAGTTGCCCAGCGGCTGGGCCGGGTCCTGGAGGCCGACGTGCCAGTTGCCGTCGGCATTGGTCGGCTTGCCGCCGATCACGACCACGTTGCCACCGAGGTTCAAGAGGGCCGAGGTGACCCCCTGGCGCCGCAGGAAGGTCACCAGCAAGTCGGCGATGTAGCCCTTGGCCAGGGCACCGAGGTCGATCTCCATCCCCGGTTTGGTCAGGTAGACGGTTTGGCTGGCGGCGTCGAGGACAATCTGGTGGGGGTCGGTCAGGGCCAGGCGCTCCTTGATCTGGGCGTCGGTCGGCCGCTGGGCCCCGGCAAAGCCGATCTTCCACAGCTTAACCAGTGGACCAATGGCAATGTTGAGGTTGCCCAGTGGCAGGAGGCTGTACTCCTTGCCGAGGCGGATCAGGTCGAAGAGCTCGGGAGCGACCTTGACCGGTGCCTTGCCGGCCTGCAGATTGACCTGCATCAGCTCGGCCGAGTCGTCGTTGGCGCTAAAGCGGTGCTCGTAGAGTTTTAGCTTTTCGACCACCGCCGTGGCCAGTTGCTCCTCTCGTTCGTGGTTAATCTGCACCTCGATGATCGTTCCCATCAGGTGGACCTGGCGTCGTGCCGTCATTTCCCCGCTTCCTTTCCCGTTTCTAAGTTGCTCCTATCAATGGAGTAGTTTCTTTTCCGTTTCAGCTTTCAATTATACAACAACCCGCCCTCGTCAATGCGGTTATTGCTTTTCTCACCCTTGTTGTTTGATTCGTGGTTGCGAACTAAAGGAACTCAATCATAGAAAAAGAGCGGTTCAATGACATACTCAGGTTAAATCCTAGATTCTTCAATAAAAAGAACCAGCCCCACTAGCATTACCACTAGTTCGAGCCAGTCCCATGGGCCGGGTTTCAATTAGCAATTCTCCCTTGAATCTTGCTTGGTGTGATTGACTTTATGTCCTCTAAAAGATAAACGTCACCATAATCAAAACTCCCCGAGTGATTGTAAATCAAATCGTCCTTCTCGTATGGAGACTCGTCAGGAGTATCAATATCAAAAAAGAAGCAATGGTCTGTTTTCCCATTTTTAAAGACGATATCAACCCACTGGCCAGCTAAACGACCACGTACTTGAAATATACTTAAATTTCTAACGTCCATTTTCTACATCCTCTTTAACGAAGCAAAGACATTATTGTACTCAAGGGCACTAATATATCCTGCCACCCGATTAGTTTCGTAGCACACGGAAACCACTCTTTGTTAATAAGTTATTTGTTTCCCTCTCGAAGCCACAGGTAGAGGACCAAGTCAATGATTGCAATCATCAGAACCGCTTCTGCTTGATAGCTAAAGGATACCATTACCTAGCCATCCTTCGACACTTTTTATATGAGTGTTTGCCGAGCAGCATCTTTTCCCAATCCATCGTTTTAACCTCTTACTTATGGTGGAATGCACACCCAAAAAAGTGAAGGAGCGGTCTCACTCTTTGGGTTTATTGATTAGCTTTCAAAGTTAATCTTGAACCGGAGCTTTATCAAGAACGGAAGTCCGAGTTCCAGTTCGACCCCAAAGTACCGGTGGCGTTTCGGAGCCCTTTTGATTCTTCATCAGCGTCACTTTTCTAATTACCCGGATCTTTCGTAACCCCTGACTATATAATACATCACTAATTATGATACGATGATTACAACCAGTAATTAGTCGTTCAAAGAGTTGAAGGACTTAATTATGTCATTGGGTTCTCAAGACTCTGACTTATGAAAAGCTGCCAAGGTGTCCCGATCTCAATTAGTGAAGGTAATCAGAGCGTCTACGATCTCGTTAGGAATGTATGAACCGCTAGATATAAAAAAACAATAGCATCGACATCATCTGAGTCCGGAAACGTCATATTGAAGAGGAGGATCACATGGACATTAACAATCTCTCCCAAACAGACATTAACGAACTAATTCAGGCAGAAAAGAACCCCAAGAATGTAATGGAATACCAGGACATTGTTAATCAGGTTACCCAACAGCTAATTCATTCAAGTGAAACCTTCCGGTGCACCGTTATCGATTATCGGCGCAAAATTAACTATGATTTTCGTATCCATACAACACCAACTGAAAGCCATTTTTCGGTTGGCTTGATGTTCATCGACAATGGCTATCACCTTCTTCGGTTAGACTTTGGTAGCGACCTTCGTCATGTAAACGACCGCGGGACTGATCATGAATATACTGTGCTTGGCTCTCACGCCCACGTTAATTCCCCCGCCGGGAAATACATTCATAAGAACGTCATCCCCATTAGTGACTTCAAAGAATTTGCGACGCTTAAAAGAATTAGCGATGTGGTTACTAAATATATTGACTATACTCATATCAAAACATCCTAAGGGGGCTAAAGTGATGACCGAATTAAAACAACTCCTCGAGAATAGTTACTATACGTGGCTAAAAAAAGAATTAGTCTTTTCGGAGGTGGGCAACCAATACGTTTCCATCAGCACCCCGTTTGTCGATACTAATTACGATAATATCAACCTCTACGCCCGCTTTGTTAATCAAGGAGAAATCGAGCTTTCGGACTTTGGGAATACCATCTTTGACCTATCAGAAACAGGCATCACAATTGACAAGCGCTCAAAGACAATTTGGCGAATTTTCAATCAGATCCTCAATGATTTTGGAGTCACTAAGGTCGATGAGGCGCTGACCATTACCGCACCCGTAAGCCGCTTTCCGATAGCTAAAACCCGCCTACTCCAAGCCATTATGCGGGTTAATGACCTTGTCTATTTGAACAAGGAGACAGTCACGGCGTCGTTCAATGAAGTCGTCTCCAATTTTATGCACACCCAAAAAGTCCTCTTTAATCGCTCAGTTGAGATTACAAACCTCGCCGGGTCCAATTCCCACTTTGACTTTGCCATTCCAACTGCTAATGGCGAAAAATTAGTCAAGACGGTTTCCCGGCCGAATGATATTAATGCCGCTAAAATTTTTAACTACGATGTAAAGGCAACCGCAGAATTGAGAAAGGACGCGTTATTCATTTACCTCGCTGACGACCTTAGCCATAAAAAGGGAATTACTAGTGAAACCTTTGGAACTGCGCTAAAAGATCTAGACGACAAGACTGCCGTTGCCGCTGGTTTCTCAGACCTACAAAGAGAAAATGACCTTTTGTCCAACCTTCCATTAGCCGGATAATTTTTAATCCTAAAAGCAACATCAAAACTATTTTATGTATTAATCAGCATCGTTAGTTATTCAACTAATGGTGCCTTTTTGCTTCCCTACAATCGCAGCACAATATTCGAGGAAAATGAATGAGGGTGGAAAAAATGCGTTCCTTCCCACCCTCATTACGTTCTTAAGTTTATGCTTAGTCAACCAACTTACCGACCACCGGCAGGTCCTTGAGTTTGGCCGCCCCGTGCGGTGAGTGTTCGATTGCCGCCGTGGCGTCGGTGCCGGCGTGAACACCGTGGTGCTGGCCGCCGCGCCAACCGCCTTTGGCCGTGACGTCGTAGACCACCCCGGCCACCGCCACGTAGGCCGGTTGGCCATTTTGGCCGTCAAACTGCTTCAATTCGGTCGTGGTAAAGGTCTTTTCTGCCATCGTCATCATCTCCTTTTTCCTTACTATACCATTTTTTCGCCCCGCCGGCGACGATTACGCTTGCCACTGGCTGCGCTTCATCGCCACGTGGCACTCGTCGCGAAAGGCCACCCCCTCGGCCTTCAGCAAGTCCGCCTGCTTGCCCCAGCCCGGAACCAGCCGCCCGGTTGCCGTGACCACCCGGTGGCAGGGGTAGTGGACCGCCTCCGGGGCCGACCCGAGAATCCGCCCTACCAAGCGGGCGTTGCGCGGCCGCCCGGCCAGGCGCGCAATTTGACCGTAGGAGGCCACCTTCCCCGGCGGAATCAGGTCCACCAAGTGGAGGACCCGGGCGGCAAAGGCTGCTTGTTCTTCCGTCATTTTTTCTTCCCCCTTTCCTTCATTTTACCCCACCCGGCGCTAGGGCAAGGAGTGACTTTTTGTTCGGCTTTGCCTTGATTGTTGCTTGCTTAATCAGTATAATGTTCAACAATTTAACCAAAAAGGAGCCCTCTTTGATGGAAAAAGCCGCCCTCAAGCAACTAATCGACGTCGCCGCCGGTCGCCAGCCGGCCACTACGCCGGCAAGCAGGAACGCGACCTCCACGGCCACTACCTCCTCCCCGGCCTGATCGACAGCCACATCCACATCGAATCGGCCTACGTCACCCCCGAGGAGTTCGGCCGCCTCTTCGTTCCCCACGGCACAACCACGATCGCCACCGACCCCCACGAAATCGTCAACGTGCACGGCTTGGCCGGACTTGGCTACATGCAAAAAGCGGCCGCCAAGACCCCGCTTGACGTTCACTTCATGATGCCCCCCTGCGTGCCATCGACCCCCTTTGAAACGGCCGGGGCCAAGCTGACCGCCGCCGATATGGCTCCGGCCCTGACCGCCGGCAGCGTCGACGGGCTGGCCGAGCTGATGAACTACGTCGGCGTCGTTAACAATGACGACCAGATGCTCGACGAGGTGCTGGCCGCCAAGGCCGCCGGCAAGCGGATCGACGGTCACGCTCCCCAACTGATGGGCAAGCTGCTCAACGCCTACGCGGCCGCCGGCGCCCAGAGCGACCACGAGTGCCTGACGGTGGCCGAGGCCAAGGCACGGCTGGCCTGCGGGATGTATTTGATGCTGCGCGAGGGGACAACCGAGCACAACCTGGTTGACCTCCTCGGTGCCGTCACCGAAGCCAACGCCCGCCGCTGCCTGCTGGTCGGCGACGATATCCAGGCCAAGACCGTCCTCAAGCAGGGCCACCTCGACCACTCCCTGCGCCTGGCGGTTGCCAGCGGGTGCGACCCCCTGCTGGCAATCCAGATGGCGACCCTCAACGCCGCCGAGTACTGCCAGCTGCCCGACCGCGGTGCAATCGCCCCGGGGCGGCGGGCCGACCTGGTGGTGGTCGACGACCTGCGCAAGTTCACCGTCGAGCAGACCTTCATCCAGGGCCGGCTGGTTGCCAGCGACGGCGTTGCCCGCTTCCCGGTTACCCGGGCCGCCACCGACCAGGTCACCAGCTCGATGTTCGTCAAGGACTTCTCGGCCGCCAAGTTGGCCCTCAAGCTGACCGGCAAGCCAGTGCGGACGATCAAGGTCCTTCCCGGTCAGGTGGCGGCCGAGGAAGAGGTGGTCACCGTCAAGCACGACGCCAGCGGCAACTTCGTCTACGATCCGAGCCAGGACGTGGTCAAGGTGGCGGTGGTGGAACGCCACCACCAAACCGGCCGGGTGGCGGTTGGCCTGCTCAGCGACTACGGGATCAAGGCCGGAGCAATCGCCTCCTCGATCGCCCACGACTCGCACAACCTGATCGTTGCCGGGGTCAGCGACGCCGAGATGGCCGCCGCCACCCAGGCGTTGATCAAGCAGGGCGGCGGCGTGGTCCTGGTCAAGGAGGGCCAGGTGCTCGCCCGCCTGCCGCTGCCGATTGGCGGCCTGATGAGCGACCGGCCGGGCGAGGAAGTGGTCAAGCTCCAGGCCCGCCTCGACCGCGCCGCCCACGAGGAACTGGGAATCCCGGAACCGGTTGACCCGGTGATGACCCTCTCCTTCATGTCGCTGGCGGTGATCCCGAAGCTCAAGCTGACCGACCGCGGCCTCTTCGACGTCGCCAAGATGGAGTTCGTACCGCTAGAAGTCGCAGATTAATCAAAATGGCTCCGGCTGCCAACGCGCCGGAGCCATTTTGATTTAGAAGCGTAACCCCTTGGGGTAGAAGTTCTTCAGGGTGCCGTTGACGACCTTTCCCCAGCCACAGGAGTGCCCCTGACAGACCACCAGCGCCCAGCCCTTTGGCACCGTCACCGCCAGGGTGTCGCCGTGGACGTAGCGCTGCCAGTCGGCCGGGTCGATCGTCACCGTGTGGCTAACCGCCGCCGGGGCGAGCGCCAGCGCCAGGGCGTGGGCCGGCTCGAAGCGGTTCTTCTTCAGCGTCCCCAGGTGGAGGCCCGGCCGCATCAGGTCGAGGCCGGTCAGGGCCGGCATCGCCGCCGGAACGGCGTAGACCTGGGCGCCAAACTTGACCAGCCGCGCCGGGTGCAGGTCCGGCCCCATCGCGGCCAGCCAGTCGCCAACCAGTGCCTGCTCGGCCTTGGTCAGCGCCAGGTCGTCGTCCAATGGGCGCTTGCCCCTGCGCTTCTTCTTGGCCTTGGCCGGGGCAACCGGGCGCTGGTCAACCAGCTTGGCCAGGAAGTGGCCCTCCCCCTGAAAGTGGTGGGGAAAGAGGCGGGCGGCCCGGGTCAGTTCCGGCTTGCCGTCGCCCCAGTCCGGCCGGCCATCGTCCATCCCCGCCAGCTTTGGCAGCTCGACCAGTTCCAGCGGGTACTTGTCCAGCAGCCAGGAGATTACCTGCTCGTCCTCCTCGGGCGCGAAGGTGCAGGTCGAGTAAACCAGGGTTCCGCCGGGCCGCAGCATCCCCATTGCCGATTCGAGGATCTTTTTTTGCCGGTTGGCGCACTCGGCCGGGTAGTCCGGCGTCCAGTAGTCGATCCCGGCCGGCTCCTTGCGAAACATCCCCTCCCCCGAGCAGGGGGCGTCAACCAGGATCCGGTCGAAGAAGGCCGGGAAGTGCTCCGCCAGGTGGGCCGGGTCCTCGTTGGTCACGACCACGTTCTTGCCGCCCCAGCGCTCGAGGTTTTCGGCCAGGACCGCCGCCCGCTTCTTGAAGATTTCGTTGGCCACCAGCAGGCCCTGGTCGCCCATCTTGGCAATCAACTGGGTTGACTTGCCCCCCGGGGCGGCACAGAGGTCAAGCACCCGCTCACCGGGCTGGGGGTCGGCCAGCTCGCCGACGGTCATCGCCGAGGGCTCCTGGCTGTAGACCCATCCGGTGACGTGGTCGAGGCTCTTGCCGGCGACCTTACCGAAGTAGCCGTTGGTCACCTGGGTCTTGCCGCTGGCCGTTGCCAGGCTGGCGCTTGGTTCGCCCGGCTTGAGCGGGTTGGTCCGAAAGCCGCTCTGGCTCTCCTGGTCAAAACTCGCCAAGAAGGCTTCGGCCTCGTCCCCGAGGAGGCGGTGGTATTTCTCAATGAAGGCAGCAGGTAGTTGCACAGTTCTCTTCCTTTCCAAAACAATCTTCCTTGATTCTACCGCCGCCGCCCGGCCAAGGCAATCCCCGTGCTATAATAGTAAGAATTGACGAACGAAAGGAAGTTTTTCATGGCCCGCTACCTGATCGCCCTCGACCTCGATGGCACCACCCTCAACGCCAAGTCCCAGCTCGATCCCGAAACGATCGCCACCCTCCACCGCCTGGAGAAGGCCGGCCACATCGTCGTGATCGTCACCGGGCGGCCCTACCTGATTTCCAAGCACATCTACGACGCCCTCCAGTTGACCTCGCCGATGGTCAACTTCAACGGCGCCCTGACCCACCTTCCCCACCGCCACTGGGGCGGCGAGCGGGTTCACCTGGTCTCGCGCAAGCTCAGCCTCGACCTGCTTGAGGCCAAGGACCAGCTCGGCCTCAAGACCCTGGTGGCCGAAGACAAGCTCCACGTCTGGGCCGACCACCCGACCAGCCTCCTGCCGGAATTCCTGCCGGCCCAGCTGCGACCCGACCAGTACCTGAACGCGGCCAACCTGCTGGCCGACCCGATCGCCTTGACGATCGAATTCTCGCCGGCGCAAAAGAAACAGGTCCTCTCCCAGATTGACCACCGGTACGGCGACCTGGTCGAGCCGCGGATCTGGGGTGGCCCCTACGACATCATGGAGCTGATCCACCGCGGGGTCCACAAGGAGGACGGCCTGGCCCACGTGGCCAAGTACTACCAGATCGACCGCCAACACATCATTGCCTTTGGCGACGAGCACAACGACGCCGAGATGATCACCTACGCCGGCCGCGGGGTGGCAATGAAGAACGCCATCCCGCTGATCAAGGAATTGGCCGACGACGAGACCGAATTCGACAACGACCACGCCGGCGTCGCCCGCTACCTGAAGAAGTTCTTCGCCAACGACCTGGCGGCCCTGGCCTAGCTTAGACCACGAAAGGCGCTGGTCCCCCTAGCTTGGGGGGCCGGCGCCTTTTTGCTACCAGGCCTGGTTGAAGAAGGCCACCAGCCGGTCGAAGGGAATCAGGCCCTTGCTGCCGCCATCGTAGAGGTCGGTGTGAACCGCCCCCGGGATCGGCAGAAATTCCTTGTTGGCCGCGTACTTGCTGCCGGTCACCATCGCGTTAAAGGCGTCCCTACCAAAATAGAAGGAGCGGGCCTTGTCGCCGTGGATCATCAAGACGGCCGAGCGGATTTCTTGGCTGTAGCACAGCAGGGGCTGGTTGAGAAAGGACATCGTGCCGGTAACGTTCCAACCGGCGTTGGAATTGACCGAGCGCGGGTGATAGCCCCGCTTGGTCTTGTAGTAATCGTAGTAGTCCTTGACGAAGAAGGGGGCGTCGGCCGGCAGGGGGTCGACCACCCCACCAGCCCGCTTGGGGCTACCGCTGCGGTAGTCGCTGGTCCGTTAGGCGTTGAGCGCTTCCCGCTGCTTGTGACGGTCTTCCTCCGAGTCCTGCTTATCAAAGTAGCCCTTGGCGGCGATCCGGCTCATGTCGTACATCGTTGAAACCACCGTCGCCTTGACCCGGGTGTCGAGGGCGGCAGTGTTGAGGGCCAGGCCACCGAAGCCGCAGATTCCGATCAGGCCGATTCGTGCCGGATCCACCTGGTCGTTAGTGCTCAAGAAGTCAACCGCCGCCTGAAAGTCCTCGGTGTTGATGTCCGGGGAGGCAACGTTGCGGACCGCCCCGCCGCTCTCGCCGGTAAACGATGGGTCAAAGGCGATCGTCAAGAAGCCGCGGGCCGCCAGTGTCTGGGCGTAGAGGCCGCTGGCCTGTTCCTTGACGGCACCGAAGGGCCCGGCCACCGCTAGGCTCGGCAACTTGTCGGTAGTATTCTTTGGCCGGTACAGGTCCGCCGCCAGTTCAATTCCGTAGCGGTTGGTGAAGGTCACCTTCTGGTGGGCAACTCGGTCGTCCTGGGGAAAGGTCTTGTCCCAAGTGGAAGTCAGTTGCAGTTGCGTCATGTTGATCATCCCTTCGCTTGTTTTCCCTCATTGTACCGGCGACGGGAAACAATTACCAATACCAATTGACTATCCATAAGAATGCCTTTAAAGTATTGACTGAAAAGGGGGAAAATTACAATGGAAATTCGCGTCCTGCGCTACTTTTTGGCGGTCGTCACCGCCGGCAACATCACCAAGGCGGCCCGCCAGCTCCACCTTACCCAACCAACCCTCTCCCGCCAGTTGGCCGACCTCGAGGCCGAGCTGGGGGTCCAGCTCTTCGTGCGCGGCCACCAGCAAATCACCCTCACCAGCGAAGGCGAATACCTCCGCGCCCGGGCAAGCGAACTGGTTGACTTGGCCGAGCAAACCACCGCCAACCTCCAGGCAGGAAGGGCGATCTCGGGGACGCTGAGCATTGGGGCCGGTGAAAGCAGCGGCATGGCCAGGATTACCAGGGTCATCGGCGAACTGCAGGCCGATCATCCCGACGTCCGCTTCAACCTGATCAGCGGCAACGCCAGCGAGACCGAGGCCGCCCTCCTGCACGGCACGATCGACTTTGCCGTCATCATGGGCGAACGCCCCCTCCAGCAATACCACACCCTCCAGTTGCCCGATCGCGACCGCTGGGGGGTAGTGATGAAAAAAGACGATCCGCTGACCCGCCAAGCCGCCATCCCCGCTTCCGCCCTGGTCGACCGGCCGCTGATCATGTCCCGCCAGGGAATGAGTAGCGACCACTTCCTCACCTGGTGGGGGAGCGACCGGGAGCGGCTGAAGGTGATCGGCACCTACTCGCTGGTCTTCAACGCCCAGCTGCTGGTTTCCCAGGGGGCCGGCTACCTGATCACCTACGCTGGCTTGCTCAACAACGCCAACCAAGCCGCCCTGACCTTCCGGCCGCTAACTCCCACTCTGTCCGAGCCGATCACCCTCATTTGGAAGAAGAATACCGTCTTGTCACCAGTTGCCCGCCTCTTCTTGCGCCGCCTCCGCCAACAAATCGCCCACGAAAAAACCGGTCACCAGCCCGAAGCTGATAACCGGTAATGGTGGGTGCTTACTAGTCCGTTTGCGGGGCGATCGTCACGCTCCGCAGGCGGTTGGTGACGAAGTGGCGTGGCGCCTGCTGGTGGGCCGGCTTGCCGACCGCCACCGCAAAGAGCGGGGTGAATTCCGCCGGCAGACCAAGGAGGTCCCGGGCCTTGGCGGAACCCTCAATCCCGGTCTTGACGATGCCAAGAATCGAGCAGGTGGCCAGGCCCAGCTCAACCGCCTTGAGTTCGATGTTTTCGGCGATCATTCCCGCGCTCAGGCAACCACTCTGGTCCTGGCGAGTTGAGGAGATCATGATCACCGCCGGCGCCCCGTAGAAGGGGTGACCGGTGTCGCTTTCCTCGAGGGCGTCGATCACCGTCCGGTCGGTGATCACCGTCAACAAAAAGTCGCCGAAGTGGCCGCGCGAAACCGGGGCCGCGCTCCCCGCCGCGACCAGGGCCGCCAGTTGGTCCTCCTCGACCGGTTCCTTCTTGAACTCGCGCACCGCCTGCCGTAAATTAATTGCCGTTTCCA
This sequence comes from uncultured Limosilactobacillus sp., assembly GCA_944327195.1. Classification (GTDB taxonomy): domain Bacteria; phylum Bacillota; class Bacilli; order Lactobacillales; family Lactobacillaceae; genus Limosilactobacillus. The sequence continues at coordinate 35,954 of CALVGV010000017.1, read as the reverse complement.
GTTCCATAAAATCAACCTCCGTTTCTATCCCCATTCTACCGCGGATTGATCCTTTTGCTTGCAATTTTCCCAGGGAAATGATAAATTAAATTAAAATTAGAAACAGATTAAAACAAAGGAGCTGATTGCATGGCACGCAAAGTTGCAGTGATTGGGGACGGCCACGTTGGCCAAACCGTTGCCCACCACCTGGTGATTACCGGCCTGGTTGACCACCTGGCCCTGTTCGACCTCAACGAGGACAAGGTAAAGGCCGACGTGATCGACCTGAAGGACGCCCTGCCGAACCTCGGCCACCACGTTGAAATTACCTACAACGACTACTCCGAACTGGCCGACGCCGACGTCATCGTGTCGACCCTCGGCAACATCAAGCTCCAGGATAACCCCGACAACGACCGCTTCGCCGAACTCCCCTACACCTCCGCCCAGGTGAAGGTGGTTGCCTCACGGATCAAGGCCAGCGGCTTCAAGGGGATCCTGGTGGTCGTCACCAACCCGGTCGACGTGATCACAATGATCTACCAGGCCGAAACCGGCCTGCCCAAGGAGCGGGTGATCGGGACCGGGACCCTGCTCGACTCGGCGCGGATGAAGCACGCCGTGGCCGAATCGCTCAACCTCGACCCGCGGTCGGTCTCCGGCTACAACCTCGGCGAGCACGGCAACTCCCAGTTCACCGCTTGGTCCACCGTCCGCGTGCTCGACAAGCCGATTGACAAGCTGGCGGCCGAAAAGGGCCTCTACCTGGCCGAGCTCGACAAGCAGGCCCGCGAAGGCGGCTTTGCCGTCTTCCACGGCAAGAAGTACACCAGCTACGGGATCGCCACCGCCGCCGTCCGCCTGGTGGAAACGATCTTCGCCGACGCCAAGACGGTCCTACCGGTTTCCAACTACCTGACCGAATTTGGCCTCTACATGTCAATGCCGGCGGTGATCGGCGCCAAGGGGGTTCTCGCCCGGGTGCCACTCAGCCTGACCGCCTCGGAAAAGGAAAAGCTCCGCATCTCGGCCAACTACATCAAGACCAAGTACGCCGAAAGCAAGGACTAATTCACTGGGAAGTAAAAAAACTAGCTCCGCAAAGCGGGGCTAGTTTTTTTATGGGGTCAAATTAAGCAGCGAGGCCTAAACGGCGGCGATTGCCGCTTGAATCGGGGTCTCCCCCGCCCGCATCATGATCACCTTGCCGATCGTGTTGTCGGCTTCCAGGAGGCCAGCCAGGACGGCGGCCACGTCGGCGATTGGGTTGGTGGTGTCGTCGCCGACCCCGAAGGTCACCTTGCCGGTGGCGGCCTCCTCGGTCAAGGTGGCCGGCTGGAGGATCGTGTAAGCCAGCTTGGTGTTGGAAATCAGGTAGTTATCGGCGAAGAACTTGGCGATGTTGTAGTCGGTGATCTGGGAGAGAACCTCGTACTTTGGCCACTCCTCCGGCTGGAGGGCGTACATCGAGCTCAGCATCAGGTAGCGCTTGATGCCCGCCTGCTCGGCCGCCTGCATCGTCTTGACCGCCCCCATCGCGTCGGTCTGCAAGAGGTCCTTGCCCCGCGACCCGGCCACGAAGTAAACGGCGTCGTGGCCCTTGACCGCCGCGGTCAGGTCGGCCAGCGGCTGGGTCAGGTCCATCTTGACCGGGGTGACCCCGGCCAGGGCGATGATCTTTTCCGGGTGACGGGCGGCCGCAGTGACGGTGTGGCCGGCATCAACAAGGTCCTTAATCAGTTCGGTCGCCACCCGGCCGGAACCACCAAATACAAATACCTTACTCATGATCAACATCCTTCCTCCTTTTCAAACTGTGCTTGCAAGCATCCCTCGACCTCCGCTTGGGCGGCGGCCAGCACCTCCTGGCCGTGGGCCGTCAGGTGGAGGAGGGTGCTGCGCTTGTCGGTTGGGTTGGCCACCCGCTCGATCGTTCCGCAGCGCTTGTCCTCCATGTGGCGAACCATCCGCGAAAGGCCGCTCTGGCTCAACGGTAACCGGTCCTCAAAGGCAGTGATCGCCTCCTGCTGGCCGGGCGCCTGGGCAAGAAAGTACAAGAGATAAAATTCGTTTAGGTCAAGTTGGTACTTGACCAGGACCGCCGCGAGGGCCGCCTGGGTGGCGGTCACGAAGCGGCACTGGCCCAACCAGCGGGGAATCAGGGCGGTCATCAGTCGCGCACCGTCAGGACGGCATCCAGCGGCTGGCGGGTCGACTGAAAGTCGTTGACCCGGGCCGCCGACCGGTAACCGAGGGCGATCCCCATCACCACCGCCTCGTCTTCCGGGATCCCCACCAGTTGGCGTACCGCCGCCGGGTACTTGACAATCTCGTAAGCCGGCATCGAGTCGACCCCGGCGTTGGCCGCCGCCAGCATCAAGGTCTGGCCGAAGGCACCAAGATCGTAGAGCGACCAGTCGGAGAAGTTCTTCGGCAGGGTCAGGTAGACCAGTGCGGCGGCGTTGAAGAGCTTGCCCTGGGATTCGAGGTATTCCATCCCAGCCAGCGCTTGGATCCCCTGCCCCCACTCGGCCATGTTGGCCTGGGCGGCCGGGCGCCAGCTGGTCCGGTGGCTGATGGCCAGGTCGGTTTGGCCCCGTTCACCGCGCGCGGTCCGCGCCAGGTGGTCGGCCTTGACCCGGTTCAGGGTCTCCCCGGTAGCCACGTAGGCCTTCCAGGGCTGGGAATTGGCCCAGGAAGCGCTTTGGGCGGCCTGGGTGACGATTTTCTCAATGGTTGCCTTCTCAACCGGCTGGGCGGTGAAGTCGCGAATCGACCGCCGCCGGTTCAACAGCTCAGTAAAGTCCATTTTGTCCCTCCTCGGTAAATACATGCTTGCTCATGCAACTTGTTGATGCTTTAAGTATAGCTTACTTTTTGTCAGTGTCAACCCCCGAAAGCTAACAAAAAGTAAGAAACCCACCGGAGATTTTTCTCCCGGTGGGTTTCTTCAATTTCTTCTTAAAATTAGCCTAGCGCTGCAGATCGCTCAGGGCGCGGATTCCCAGCTGGTCCATCAGCGGCGGCAGGTCGACGGCGATGTGGGCGCAGACGTTGGCGTCCCTGAAGTGGGCGGCGCCAACCGCGACCGCGCTCGCCCCGGCCATCATGAATTCGATTACGTCGGCGGCGGTCTGAATCCCGCCCATGCCGATGATCGGCAGGCGGGTGGCCTGGGCTACCTGGTAGACCATCCGCACCGCCAGCGGCTTGACTGCCGGGCCGGAGTAGCCCCCCATCCCGTTGCCGAGGACCGGCTTACGGGTCTTGATGTCGATGTGGAGCCCGAGCAGGGTGTTGATCAGGCTGACCCCGTCGGCGCCACCGGCCTCGGCCCCGCGGGCAATCTCGGTGATGTCGGTCACGTTTGGCGTCAGCTTGACGTAGACCGGCACCTCCCCGCTGACCTCCTTGACGGCGGCGGTCACCTTCTCAACCACCTTGGGATCGGTGCCAAAAGCCATCCCGCCGTGGGCAACGTTGGGGCAGGAAACGTTGATTTCCAGGGCGTTGATTAGGCCGGTGGCGGCCAGGGTGCGGGCCACCTGCTGGTACTGGTTAACGCTGGCCCCGCCAACGCTGGCGATCAGCGGTAGGTAGGGGTGGGCCTTGCGCAGGGCCGGTAGCTTCTGCTGGGCCACCACCGCAACGCCGGGGTTGGTCAAGCCGACCGAGTTCATCACCCCGTCGAAGAGCTTGGCCACCTGCGGCTGCGGGTTGCCGGTGGTTGCTTGCGGGGTGGTCGTCTTCAAAACAAAGGCGCCGAGCTGGTTGAAGTTGACCTGCTGGGCCCCGAAGGCGTCGCCAAAGCCGAAGGTCCCCGAGGCCGGCATCAGCGGGTTTTGCATCTTCAGCCCTGGCAGGTTGACTGCTAAGCGTTCCATCCTAATCCTCCTTTGCCCGGTAAACCACCTTGCCGTCGACCATCGTCAGGACGGTTGCGCCCTGAACCTGCCACCCGGTGAAGGGAGTGTTGTGGCCCTTGGAGCGGTAGTCTTCGTTCTTGAATTGCCACTTGTGGTCCAGGTCGAAGATCGCCAGGTCGGCCGCCTGGCCCGGTTCGAGGTGGCCGGCCGGCAGCTTGAAGGCTTCCGCCGGGGCGGTGCTCATCCAGTTGAGCAACTGGTTGAGGGTCGCCTTGCCGGTCAGCACCAGGTGGGTGTAGAGGAGCGGGAAGGCCGTCTCCAGCCCGGTGATCCCGTTGGCCGCCTTGACGAAGTCGTGGCCCTTGTCGGCCGCGGTGTGCGGGGCGTGATCGGTGGCGATGAAGTCGATCGTCCCGTCCAGGAGGCCGGCCAAGAGGGCTTCTTGATCGGCCTTGCCGCGCAGGGGCGGGTTCATCTTGTAGTTGGTGTTGCCGGCCTCGATGTCCTCGTCACACAAGAGGAGGTGGTGGGGGGAGACCTCGGCGGTGACCTTGATCCCGTGGGCCTTGGCCTGGCGGATCAGCTCAACGCTCTCCTTGGTCGAGACGTGGCAGACGTGGTAGTGGACGCCGGTGGCCTGAGCCAGGACCAGGTCGCGGGCCAGCTGGGCCGACTCGGCCACTCCCGGAATCCCCGGAACGCCGAGCTCGGCCGCCCGCTTGCCGGCGTTGAGGGCGCCGCCGAAGAGGAGCGAATCGTCCTCGACGTGGGCGGCCAGCGGCAGGTCGTGCTTGGCCGCTTCTTGCATTGCCAAGTACATCGTCCCGGCGGTCTGAACCCCGGAACCGTCGTTGGAGACGGCGAAGGCGCCGGCCGCCTTGACGCCGGCGAAGTCAACCAGCTGGTCGCCGCTGCGGCCGGTGGTGATCGTGGCGTACTGGGCGATCTTCAGCAACTGTTTCCTGTTTTCGGCTACCTGGGTGGCCACCCGGGCCGGGGTGTCCGGCGCCGGGATCACGTTTGGCATCGCGCCGACGGTGGTGTAGCCGCCGTGGACGGCCGCTGCCGCCCCGGTGGCCAGGGTTTCCTTTTGCGTCTGGCCGGGGTCGCGGAAGTGGACGTGGACGTCGACCAGGCCCGGGGCAACCAGCTTGCCAGCCGCGTCGATCGTCTCGCTAGCCGCCGGCAGGTCGTGACCGAGGGCGGTAACCTTGCCGTCTTCGATCAGGAGGTCGGCCTGAAGCAGGCGGCCGTTGTTGAAGACGGTCCCGTTGGTGATCTTGGTGGTGGTCATTATTCCAGGCCCCCCAACTTGCGGCCGCGGAGAACGGCTTCGAGCATTGCCATCCGCATGTAAACTCCGTTGGTCATTTGTTCCACAAAGGCCGACTTCGGGGCCTCAACCAGTTCGCTGGCCAGTTCAACCCCGCGGTTAATCGGGCCCGGGTGCATGATGATCGCGTCGTCCTTCATTGCCTCGTAGCGGGCGCGGTTGATCCCGTACTTGGCGTGGTAGTCGGCGGCGTTGAAGCTGGCCTCGTTGGCGTCGCCGGCGTGGCGTTCGTGTTGGACCCGCAAAAGCATCATCACGTCGACCTGGTCAACCAGTTCGTCGACCGGCAGGAACTTGCCGTACTTGTCGAAGGCGTGATCGTACCAGTAGTCCGGGCCGGAGAAGTAGACCTCGGCACCGAGCTTGTTGAGGATTTCCATGTTCGACTTGGCCACCCGCGAGTTGGTGATGTCACCGACGATCGCCACCTTCAACCCCTTGAAGCTGCCGAAGTGTTCGTGGATCGTCATGATGTCGAGCATGCATTGCGACGGGTGCTGGCCGCTGCCGTCGCCACCGTTGACGACGCCGATTTCCAGGTGTTCGTCTTCCTTCGGGGCAATCAGGGCCTTGTAGTACTCGTTTTCGCTGGCGCGGATGACGGTCAGGTTAACCCCGAGGGCGTTCATCGTCAGGCAGGTATCGTAGAGGGTTTCCCCCTTCTTGATCGAGGAGTGGGAGGCGTCGAAGGGAATTTCTTCCAGGCCCAGCTTGCGTTCGGCCATCGCGAAGCTGGTGTGGGTCCGGGTGGAGTTTTCGAAGAACATATTGGTGACGTAGACCGGTTCGGAAAGCTGCGGGGCCGGGGTGCCGGCCTTGAATTCCTCGGCCCGTTCGATCAGGGCCAGGGTTTGGTCAACGGTCAGGTCTTCGACGGAAACAAAGTGGGGTAAGCGTACGAGCGTCATTATTTTCCTCCTCTCCCGGTTTGCACCGGGGCCAGTCCCAGCGGGCGCCCTTTCATTGGGCCCTCACCGGAGCACGTTAATGAAATCCACCAAGTCCATTAAGAAAACCCCACTGCCAAAGGGTGCAGTGGGGTCGTCGGAAGTTATTATTTCGTTCTGACGGAACCTTACTAGCCTCTCTGGACTAACTTAAAGGACGTTGATTGTTTTATATGATACCCGCCCCGGCGAAAATGTCAAGGCTTTTTGCTCGCAGCGGGTGAATTATTGATGGTCACAGCAAGCAAAAGTGCGTACAATGGGGACCGAAAGGAAGGGATCAACGTGAAAGGGACCATTCTATTGGTTGAGGACGAGACCGCCCTCGCCGCCGCCCTGCAACAGGAATTTCAGTTTGAAGACTACCAGGTGCTGACCGCCAGCGACGGCGAGCAGGCCGTCGACTTGTTCAACCAGTTTCAATCCCAGCTGTCGGTGGTGATCCTCGACTGGATGCTGCCCAAGCTCGACGGCCCCGGCGTCCTGCGCCGGATCCGCCGCCAGTCAACCATCCCGGTGATCATGCTGACCGCCAAGAGCTTCGTTGGCGACAAGGTGGCCGGCCTCCGCGGCGGGGCCGACGACTACGTCACCAAGCCCTTTGAGATCGAGGAACTGCTGGCCCGGATCGAGGTCGTCACCCGCCGCCAGCAACCGGCCACCCCGCAGAAGTACGCCATCAAGAACCTGACCCTCGACCAGAAGAGCCGCCAGGTGATCGTTAACAACCTGATCGTCCAGCTGACCCCACGCGAGTTTCAGCTCCTCTTGGTGCTCTTCCAGCACATCGGTCAGCCCTGCACCAGGGACGAGCTGCTCGACGCCGTCTGGGGGGTCGACTTCACCGGCCAGCCGAACACGGTCGACGTCTACATCCGCCTCTTGCGCCACAAGCTGAACCCAACCGACCCCAACCAGTTCATCCACACCGTTCGCGGGGTCGGCTACGTCTTAAAGGGGGAGTAAGATGAGCCACCGCTTTTACAACAGCAACTCGGCGATCCTGCTGCGCTACCTGGTGGCCCTGGTGACGGCGATCACCTTCCTCTTCGGCCTGGCCACCGTGCTGGCGGTCGGCAGCCGCCTCTACTCCAACGTCGCTAGCAACGCCGAGGAGGTGGTCAAGCAACTGGAGGAAACGGTGATCGACAGCGACCGTGACTGGCAAAACTGGGGGCAAAACAACTCGCTCAACCCCAAGGAAAACTTCGTTCACGTCATCAACAACCGCGCCCACGCCAAGGTGAAAAACTACTACTCGCCCGGCACCGCCCGGCTGACCAAGCGGGCGACCGCGGTGACCAGGCACCTCTACCACCGTGGTGACGACTTCTACTACCGCACCAGCGGCAAGGCGGCCGGGATCCACTACGTCCTCTGGGTTAGCCTCAAGGCCCCCGAGGACGTCCTCAAGACGGTGGCGATCACGATCGGTGCCTGCTGGCTCTTGGTAGTCGGCCTGGCCCCGCTCTACATCACCCCGCTGGCCGACTACCTGACCAAGCCGCTCTTAACCCTCAACCGGGCGGCCAAGGAAAAGCGGACCAAGCAGCTACCGGTGCCGGCCCGGCCGACCGAGGTCCACGAGCTGGCCGAATCCTTCAACCAACTCCTGGCCGAGCTCTACGAGAAGGCCGACCGCGAGCAGCGCTTCGTTTCCAACGCCGCCCACGAGCTGAAGACGCCGATCGCCACCATCCACAGCCACGTCCGCCTGATCGAGCGCCACCAGGCGGCCCACCCCGAGGTGGTGTCCCAGTCGCTGCCCTACATCAACCAGGAAACCGCCAAGATGGAGCACCTGGTCGACGAACTCCTCCTGCTGGCCCGCTCGGACGCGGCGATGGCCGTCCAGCCCCAGGAAGTTGACTTAATGGCTGCGCTCACCGACTGGGTGGCCACCAACCAGGCCCACCTCTCCCAGCAGATTGAAATGACCGGGCCCGCCCAACTGGCGGTGACCACCGACCCGGCTTATCTGGAGCGGATCGTTGCCGTCCTGCTGGCCAACGCCGGCAAGTACGCCCCGGCGAACAGCCAGGTCACGCTGACCGTCACCGCAACGAAGAAAGCGGTCGCGATCGCGGTTGCCGACCAGGGACCGGGGATTGACCCGGCCGACCTCCCCCACCTCTTCGAGCGCTTCTACCGCGGCGCCGCGGTCCGGGGAACGATCGCCGGGACCGGCCTCGGCCTGGCGATTGCCAGCCGCCTGGCCAGCCTCCTGCAGGGGAAGCTGACCGTGGCCAACCGGCCGGAAGGCGGCGCCCGCTTCACCCTGATCCTGCCGCGGACGCTTGATCAGGCCGCCTGAGCTTCTCGGGACTGGCGGAAAGGCTCGAAGCGTTCCGGATGGCCACGTCGTTCCTGCTTGGCCAGCTGCGAGGCGCCCCCTTCGCGATCACCGGGGAACATTTGAAGCCCAACGGAAAGGGGCGAGGAAGAACCAGATTTCTTCCTCGCCCCTTTTTATTTTGCCTGTTTTTTTCCGTTCCACTTGAAGATATTGTTTTTTTGTATAATCATCATTGATGACAAGCCAAAGATCACCGTGAATCCCAATTCTGAAGAATTTTCAGATTACCTTCAGCAAAGGCCGCTTTTTACCGCCCGGGGGAATGGCTACCATGAAAGCATCAACTCCGGAAAGGATGGTTCTCCCATGACCGCTGACTTAATTTCGACCGCGATTGGCCAGTACGGCGCGATCGCCTACCTGCTCTTTTTCTTCCTGATCCTGATTGAAACCGGCCTGGTCTTCATGCCCTTTCTCCCCGGCGACTCGCTCCTCTTCATGAGCGGCGCCCTCCTCGCCCAGGCCAACCTGTCGCTCAGCCTGGTGATCTGCGCCTTTTCCTTGGCCGCGATCGTCGGCGACTTCGTTAACTACAGCCTCGGCCGCCGCTACGGGGCCCGCCTGCTAAAGACCCGACTCGCCCGCCGCTTCGTCAAGCCCAACGCCCTCGCCCGCACCGAGACCTTCTTTGCCAAGTACGGCAACTCGGCGATCTCGCTCGGCCGCTTCGTGCCGATCGTGCGGACGATGATCCCCTTCACCGCCGGGATGGGCAAGATGGCCCGGGCCAACTTCATTTGCTACAACGTCCTCGGCGGCATCTGCTGGGTGACGATTGGCATTTTGGCCGGCCACTTCTTCGGCAAGGTTCCGGTCGTCCGCGCCCACTTTGAGTTGCTGATGGTGGCAATCGTCTTGGTCTCGGTCCTGCCGCTGGCAATCGCCAAGTTCACGAAACGGGGGCGGGCATAGTGCACTCCATCAAAGGTCAAGTCAGCGCCCTCGCCTTGGCGATCCTCTTCGTTCTCCTCGCCTTCTTGGTCAGCCTCCACGTTGGCCTGGTTGGTAGCCTGGACCGGGTGGGTTTTGCCCTTGGTCACCACTTCCAAACGGCGGCCAACACCCAGCTCTTCACCGCCCTCAGCGGCCTGGCCTCGCCGGCAGTCGCCAGCCTCCTCGCCCTTTGTCTGGTGGGGATCGTCGCCACCAAAGACCGCTGGCGGGCCGCCTGGGCAGGTCTCCTCTACTTTGGCGGCGCCGCCCTCGGCCTCCTCTTCAAGCTGATCATCCACCGGCCCCGCCCCAGCCATCCCCTACTGGCCGATTCCGGAGCCAGCTTTCCCAGCGGCCACGTCCTCTGCGCGCTCCTGTTTTGCGGGCTGGTCTGCCGCTTGGCCTGGGACCTGCTTGAAGACAATGAACAGCGCCTCCTCCTGGTGCTGGCGGCAAGCGGCTGGGTGATCCTGGTCATTTGCGACCGCGTCTACCTGCGCGACCACTATTTGACTGACACCCTCGCTTCCGTCCTCCTCGGCGGCAGCTGGTTGGCCGCCCTCACCCAGCTCTGGCCCGAACATCCCGGCCGCCCCCTTTTTAGAAAGGAAGTAATCAAATGAACCTCTCCCGCCGCCGCTGGCTCACCCGCGGGGCAATCGCCCTGGTTGCCTTGCTGAGCCTGTGGCCCCAAATCGCTCACCAGAGCGTGATCATCGGCTCCGACACCCTCTTTCACTTCAACCGCTTCTACGACACCGCCATGCAGCTGCGGACCGGTCACTTCAGCTACTTTCAAACCAACTTCGGCTTCCAGCAAAACGGCCGGGTGATTAACGCCATCTACGGGCCGGCCTTTGCCTTCCTCAACGGCCTCCTGCTCCTGGTCCTGCACTCCTGGTTAGGCTACCAGCTGGTGACCAGCTTTGCGATCGCCCTGGTCGGCGGCTGGGGGATGCGGCGGCTGGCCGAACGGCTCGGCGCCCGCCCGCTGGTTCAATTCCTTTTGGCGGTGATCTACCTCAGCCTCGGCTGGCTCCCCCGCTGGGCGCTGGCCGAAAACATGGAGGCCTGGGGAGCCGCCCTGGCCCCCTACCTCTGCCTGGTGGCGGTGCGGATGATCCGCGACCACGAGCAGCCGGTCAAGTGGCTGCCGCTGGCCCTGGTCATCAGCATCACCCTGCAGATCCACCTGCTATCGACCCTGATCTTCGTTCTCACCCTGGTCCCCTTCTTTATCCTCGGCCTAATTTCAACCAAGGGACGGGGTGAAATGGTCAAGGAGGTCTTCAAGGCGGTCGGGGCCACCACCCTCTTGACCGCCAACATCTGGGGCGCCCTACTGGAACTGATGCTTAACAACCAGCTGGCCACCCCCAACCACTTCTCGTTGGCCAAGAACGCCCTCCACCTCTCGCAACTGGCAATCAGCCGCAACAGCATCACCCCCCTCTGCCTGGCCCTCCTGCTGGTCCAGCTCCTCTGCGCCCTCAAGTGGCGCAAGGGAGGCAACCTGGCGATCACCCTGATCGGGGGCGGGATCCTCTTCGTTTCCTCCCGCCTCTTCCCCTGGGCGGCGGTCCAGGCCGCCCTGCCGGCCCTCGGCACCACCTTCCAGTTCCCGGCCCGGCTGACGATCGTCGCCTACCCCCTGCTCCTGGGTGGGATGGCCCTGACCAGCCAGGCCCTGGCGGGCAAGCGGCTGGCCCGGGGTGCCGGGGTGGTCGCCCTGGCCCTGCTGGCAACCACCTGCCTGACCACCAGCCAGGCCCGCCTCAACAAGAGTGCCGCCCGCAAGATCACGACCAGCTACTTCGTCCGCCTGACCTGGTGGGACAGCAACCACGAGATCGTTGAGGCAACCACCTCCGCCCGGCTCAACCGCCTGCTCGACAAGGTGGGCAAGCGCTCGCCAGACTACCTGCCGCTGACCAGCAAGCAAACCAGCGGGGTGGCCAAGACCTACCAAGGCGAGGTCCTCTTTGCCAGTCAAGGCTTCAGCCACCAGGTCCTGCGCGACGGCAGCCTGGTCCTGCGCTGGCAGGCCAAGCACGCCGGCTGGCGGCAAGTGCCGGTGGTCACCTACCGCGAGTCGCAGCTGTGGGTCAACGGCCAGCGGCTGACCTCCTGGCCGCGGAGCCGGATCGGCGTCCCGACCGTCTACCAGCACCGCGGAACCAACGTCCTGGTCCTTCACTTCACCCCCGCCCCGCTGACCAGCATCCTGATCTTCAGCGCCCTGAGCGGCTGGCTGCTCCTGATCGGCAGCGCCGGTTACCAGTGGGCCCGGGCCCGCGCAATGACCCACCTCCTGCTGGTCGGGGGGGGTCGGCTAATCCCAGTTTCCATTCAAAAAGGGTGTCACCCCCGCTTGGGAGTGACACCCTTTTTGCTGCCTGAATTGTGATTAGTCTTCGGACAGAGCCGCCCCCATCATCTCGCTCAGCTGGGCGGGCCGCTGCAGGCGCAGGGCCGGGCCCGGGAAGACGGCGGTCAGCCGGGTGGCCTTACTCTCCCCTTGCATGGCGGCCGTCAGCAGGCGGCCGTTGAACTTGCCGAGGGCCAGCCGGACGATCACCGCCGCCAGGTCGAGGCCGGTCACCCGGCTGAGGAAGGCCAGCGCCCAGATTGGCGGCTGACCGAGCCGGTCGAAGACGAGCTGGCCGGCCGCACGGTGGGCGGTCAGCTGGTAGAGGCCGGCGGGCTGGTCGTTGGTAAGGGCTTCCTCCCCCTGCTTGGTCAGGGCCGCCCCCAGTCCGGCCGGCAGGTCGGGGGCAAAGTCGACCGTCACCCCGGCGCTGGCCTGGGTCAGGCGGGTGATCCCCAGCGGGTAGGCGTAGCGGCCGTCAAAGAAGGCGTTGTACTGGTAGGTCACCCCGTCTTTCAGGGTTGGCAGAGCCAGCGGCGGCAGCTTGATCAGGGTGGCCGCCCCGGCGCGGACGAGCGGGAAGTCGGCCACGAAGCTGCAGTCGGCGCTGGCGATCACCTCCGGCTGCTCGAGGGCAACCACCGCGGCCACCCGTTCGAAGTCGCGCGGCTCCAGGTAACACTTGCTGGCCAGCTCGCGGTTCAAGAGGGCGCTGTTGGGGTTGTTATCAATCACCACTAGGTCGTAGCCCTGGCGCTTCAGCTCGGCGGCGACCCGGGTCAGCAGGTAGTCGGTGGTCACCCCGTTGCCCAGCCGGCGCGGCCCGGCGCCGATCACCAGCGCCCGCGGCCGGTCGCCCACCTGGCTTTCGTTGACCTGTTCGAAGGTCGAGTAGAACTTGGCCGGGTGCTGGTCGAGCTCGCCGGCCGAGGGGTCGAGCTCCTTGTAGGTCCGGTGGAGCTGGTGGTCCTGGCGCAACTGACGAACCGTGGCCGCCGACTCCTGCCAGATTTGGCCGATCAAGAAATCCGACATCCCCCAGTACTTGGCCTGCTGGAGGAAAGTCAGGTCACCGGGGTGCTGCATCAGGTCGCGCTCCAGGCCAACCAGCCGCTTAAACTGGGCCAGGTAAAAGGGATCCAACCGGGTCAGCTCGCTCAGTTCGGGCAAGAGGTAACCGCGGCGCAGGGCCTCGAGGACCGCCAACAAGCGGTTGGCCCGCGGGTGGATCAGCAGCTGGTCGAGCTGTTCGTCGGCGACCTCGCGGAGGGCGAAGAAGTCGAGGTGGAGTTCGCTCAGCGCCTTTAAGAGGGCCTCAACTAGGCTACGACCGAGGCCAATCACCGCCCCAACCGACTGCTTCTCAGTCGTCAGCGGGCGGTCGCCAATCCCCAGCTGCTCGTTGGCAAAGACCGGCAGGCGGATCGCCGTCCGGTCGAGGACCGGCTCCATCGCCGCCGTGTGCTTGACCAGGCCGTGGTCGAGCCGCAGGTCGCGAAGGAGCTGGCCGGCGACCAGGTTGCCATGAACCCGGGCCAGGGGGTAGCCGGTGGCCTGCTCGACGAAGGTCGTCAGCCGGTCGAGGTAGGGGCTGTTCTTGATCACGTAGAAGCGGTCGTTGGCCTGATCGAGGGCAAACTGGACGTGGTTGATGCCCACCACCCGCAGCTTGCGGGTGATCTTGAAGGCAACGTCGCGCATGTCCTGAATCTGGCGGTCCAGCAGGGTCTGGGCCGGCAGGACGGTCACCGAGTCGCCGGCGTGAATGCCGATCGGGTCGAGGTCCTCGGCGACCGCCAGCTGCATCATCGTCCCCGACTGGTCGCGGGCGACGACGACCTCGATTTCCTTGAGGCCGGCCAGGCTCTGCTGAATCATCGCCTGGTGGATGCCGGAGTGCTGGATGGCGGCGGTGACGGCCGGCTGGAGGTCGGCCTGGTCGTGAACGATCCGGCGAAAGCTCCCCGCCACCGGGGCGACGGCGCGAACGACAATCGGGAAGCCGATCTCGGCCGCCAGGTCCTGGGCGTCGGCCAGGGTCGCCACCGGGGCGATCTTCTTGGTGTTGGCGCCGACCTGGCGGAGGGTCTGGTTAAGGACCGAGGGGTTGTTGGTTTGGCGAACGGTGGTCACCGGCATCCCCAGCACCTGAACCTGGTACTTGTTTAAGATCCCGCTGGTGGCCAGCCGCTCGGTGACCTGCATCGCTAGCCGGCCGCCAACCGTTGGCAAGAGGGCCACCGGCCGCACCCGCTCGATCACCGCGGTCACCTGCTCGACCGTCGGCGGCGCCTGGGTAAAGTCGTCGATCCCGGCGGTCAGGTCGGGGGCCACGTTGAAGGGGTTGTCATCGATCAGGTGGGTCCGGTAGCCGCAGCGCTGGAGGGCGCGGGCCACCTTGATCAGGCTGGCGGCCAGTTCCCCCTCGTGCTGAAGGCTGTCGGCGCCGGCCCCGATGATTAAAACGGTCTTGCTTGCTTCACTCGGATCGCTCATCCGCGACTCCCCTCCTCCTTCATCATGTCCATGAACTCATCAAACAGCGAATCGGTCTCGTCCGGTCCCGGGGCCCCGTCGGGGAAGAATTGAACCGAAAAGGCCGGGTAGCGCCGGTGGTGAAGACCCTGCACCGAGTTATCGATCAAGTCGACGTAGGTGACGTAGAGCTGGTCGCGATCGACGCTGTCGCGGTCAACCAGGTAGCCGGCCGCCTGGCTGGCGTAGACGATCTGGTCGGTGATGATCTCCTTGATCGGGTGGTTGAGGCCGTGGTGCTCGATCGGCAACCGGGTCACCTTGGCCCCGTTGGCCAGGGCAAAGAGCTCGTGGCCGAGGCCGATCCCCAACAGCGGCACCTTGGTCTGGATGGTGCGGATCATTTCCAGCACGCTGGCCTTGACGTTGGCCGGGGCGCCGGGGCCGGAGGAGAGGACCACCCCATCCGGGTCGAGCCGCAGAATTTCCTGGGCGCTGGCCGAGTACGGCAGGACGGTGACGTTGCACTTGCGGCGCGAGAGTTCACGCAGGATGCCGTTCTTGAGGCCAAAGTCGACCACCACCACCGTTTGGCCGACGTCGGGGTTCGGGTAGGGCTTAGGGGTGGCCACCTGGGCGACCTGCTGGTTGGTCAAGACGGTGGCGTGGAGCTGGTCGAAGGCGTGGTCGTCGGCCACCGGGACGATGCTGCCGCGCAAGGGTTTGCCGGCTGCCTTCAACCGTTGGATCAGTGCCCGGGTGTCGATCCCGGCCACCCCGGGGATGTTCATCTGGTACAGGTACTGGCTGAGGCCAACCTGGCGGCGGCCGGTCGGCTCAAAGCTGGCCAGGTTGCGGGCCACGACCCCCTTGATTGGCGGGGTGATCGTCTCGTAAATGTTACGGTAGAGCGGCAGGTTGCCGATGTTGGGCTGGGCAAAGACCACGATCTGGTTGAAGTAGACCGGGTTGGTGATGATTTCCTGGAAGCCGGCCTGGGCGGTGTTGAAGACCACCTCGCCGAAGGTGACCGCCGGCGACCCGAAGCCGGTGCCGGCAAAGACGGTGCCGTCTTCCAAGATTAGGTAACGATTTGCCACGAAAACCCCTCCTTTTAATGGCGGCGGCCGGCCGTCTGCCGCCGTAACTTCAAAATCAGCTCGCTAAAGGCCGCCGGCAGGGGCGCGGTGACCGTGATCCGCCGGCCGCTAACCGGGTGGGTAAAGCCCAGCAAGCGGGCGTGGAGGTACTGCCCCGCCCCCGGGAGGGTCTTCTTCGGGCCGTACAGCGGGTCGCCGACCAGCGGGTGGCCGAGGGCCTTCATGTGAACCCGGATCTGGTGGGTCCGCCCGGTCTCCAGCCGGCAGACCAACAGGGTGTAGCCCAAAAAGCGCTCGACGACCCGGAAGTGGGTCACCGCCGGCCGGCCGTTGGCCACGATCGCCTGCTTCTTGCGGTCCTTGGGCGAGCGGCCCAGCGGGGCATTGACCGTGCCCCGCTCCTCCTTGACCTCGCCGTGAACCAGGGCCAGGTACTCGCGGGCAGTCGTCTTGGCCTTCAGCTGGGCGGTCAGGGAACGGTGGGCCTGATCGTTTTTGGCCACCATCAGCAGTCCGGAGGTGTCCTTGTCGATCCGGTGGACGATCCCCGGCCGCAGCTCGCCGTTGATCTGCGAGAGCGGGCTGTGATAGAGGAGAGCGTTGACTAGGGTGTGGTCGGGGTGGCCGGGAGCCGGGTGGACCACCATCCCCTGGGGCTTGTTGACCACCAGGACGTCCTGGTCCTCGTAGACGATCTCCAGCGGCAGGGCCTGCGGTACCAAGTCGACCGGCTTGGCTTCCGGCTCGCTCACCGCCACCTGGTCGCCAAGCTTGAGCTTGTGCTTGGGCTTAACCGCCTGGCCGTTGACCGTTACCTGCCCCTCTTCAATCCACTTTTGCAACTGGGACCGCGAAACTTCCGGGAGGGCCAGGGCCAGCTGTTTGTCGAGGCGGCCCACCAGGTGTTCGTCCACCACCAATTGCTTCTTAATCGTCATCTGGATCATCCTTTTCCAAAAGAATCTGCAAAGCCAAGAGCGCCACCCCAATCGTCAGGCAGGAATCGGCAACGTTGAAGACCGGGAAGTTGATGAAGAGGAGCTCGAACATGTCGACCACGTAGCCCTGGGCGAGGCGGTCGATGAAGTTGCCGAGCGCCCCGGCCAACATCAGGGAAAGGGCCAGGGTCAACCAGCGCTGCTGGCGGTAGCGCCACAAAAAGTAGCCCAGGACGGCCACCGCCACGATCGTCAGGGCAAAAAAAAGGGCCTGCTGGCCACTGAGGATCGACCAGGCCGCTCCGGAATTGTGGAGGTTGGTCAGGGCCAAGACGCCGGGGATGACCACCTGGACCGCCCCGAGGGTGAAGTGGGCAACGATCGCCGCCTTCACCAGCTGGTCGAGGGCCACCAGGGCCACCACTAATAAGAGGTTAAGCCACATCGGCGGCTTCCTCCTTGGCGCTGGCCTGCAAAAAGGCCCGCAGCGACTTGATCGAGCGGTTGGAGAAGGTGAAGGTCATCACCTCGCCGTGGACGGTGATCGTCATCGTGCACTTGGTGAAGACCGGCTGGCGGATGTCCTTGACCGGGATCGTCATGAACTGGCTTTGCAAAACGCGCGAGAAGACCAGCTTGGTGGGCGAAACGGTCACCGTCCGGCGAAAGATCGACAAACTTGCTATAATGAGGAAAACGGCAATGAAGGCGCCGGTCACCCACTGAAAGTAGGTGTACTCAAAAGCGATGATGATGCCGATTACCAGGATCAAGAGGACCCAGCACCAGTTGATGATCGCCGTCGTCAGGTCCGGTTGGTAAAAGTATTTCTTGTGTTCTTCCATGTTTCTCTCCAATGCGAGGTTTCTTATGATCAAACTCTATACCGATGCCGCCACCAAGGGCAACCCGGGACCAACTGGCCTGGGGGCCCTCTTGGTGGCGGGCCAAGAGCAGGTGCAGGTTAAGCAGGCGGCTCCCCGCCCGCTCTCCAATCACGAGGGCGAGTTTGCCGCCGCCCGCTTTGGCTTTACCACCCTGCAAAAACGCTTCCCGCAGGCGGGGATCGTGTACTTCTACACCGACAGCCGCCTGCTGGCCGACGCGGTTGGCAAGGGCTACGCCAAGCACTACCAGGCCGAGCTCGATTTGCTGCTGGCGCAAATGGATGGCTTTGCCACCGTGATCACCCAGTGGGTGCCGGAAAAGCAAAACCAGGGGGCCCACCACCTGGCCAACCAGGCCCTCCGGCAGGCCGAAGGGTGACTCCCGGTTGCGGCAGTTGTAACCACCAAAAGTATACCAAAAAGGCCGCCGGAAAAACAGTTTCCAGCGACCAAAGTTTCGAATTAACCAAGTTCACCGCGACCGGCGATTTCTGCCGGCCGCGGTGATTGTTTTCGTGATAATTTTATTAGTCAACCACCTTGAAGCGGTCTTCGTCAGCCATGTATTCCTTGTCGCCGGCCGGTTGTTCAATCGAACCGAAGGCCATTTCGGCGCGCAGCTTCCAGTTTTCCGGCAGGTCGAATTCCTTGGCGATGTCAGCGTCAATCAGCGGGTTGTAGTGTTGCATGTTGGCACCGAGCCCGTTTTCGGCCAGGGCGGTCCAAACGGCGAAGTTGGCGTTCCCCATTGCCTGTTCCGACCAGTCGTAGAAGTTGTCGGCGTAGGCCGGGAATTGTTCCTCGAGGCCGTGAACCACGTTCATGTCGGTGAAGAAGAGGACCGTCCCGTAAGCGGCCTTGAAGGAGTCGATCTTGGCCGAGGTCTTGGCGAAGGCGTC
This sequence comes from uncultured Limosilactobacillus sp., assembly GCA_944327195.1. Classification (GTDB taxonomy): domain Bacteria; phylum Bacillota; class Bacilli; order Lactobacillales; family Lactobacillaceae; genus Limosilactobacillus. Next base: position 17,870 of record CALVGV010000017.1, on the reverse strand, counting down.
GTCGTCCTTAACCACCTTGCGCAGGCTTGCCCGCACGATTTCCCAAACCTTGTCGTGAGCGTCGCCAAAGGCAATCACGGCCCGGGTGGATTGGGAGTTGAAGGCGGTCGGGGCTTCCTTGATCGTTTGCTTGATCAAGTCGGCGATGGCGGCGTTGTCTTGGTCAACCTTCTTGCCGAGGGCGTAAATGGAACGACGTTGCTTCATCAGGGTTAAGAGTTCGTTTTTCATGGTGGTTACTCCTTTGAATTAGTAAGTTGTTTGCTTGATGGTTTTATTATACTCAACTCACTAAAAGTAAGCAAGAGAAAAAGTAACTTTTTTTGTTGCAAGTTCCAACTAGACCCGCTTGCGACCAAAAAGGATGGCGGCGAGAAGCAAGAAGAGAACGATGTAGCAGGCCGTTCCTCCCGCAAGTTGCCCAATCGATAACAAGGTAACCTTGGCGTATCCCGGGTTGGCCCACTGGTTGGTGATGTTTAGCATGTTGAAGGGGTTCCAGCGGGTAATCAGGGAAAAATGGCCACCGTTCTTTATCAGCATGTTGGAAATCCCCTCACCGACGAAGCACTCCGCGATTCCGGTTGAAATCGCCACCGCACTCGTCTTTGCCCAGCAGGCCAGCAGGATTGTAATCGCGACGAAAATGAAGGAGCTCGCCGAGTCGAGACCGATACCCGCCACAAAGTTGGTGAACAACGATTGTTGCCCCAAGTAATTTGCCGTCCAGGGATATTTTCCCTGATAAATCCCCCACTTAATCCCGACGGTAAACAGGAAAACCAACCCGTGAAGGTAAAGATCATAAACCGTACATACAAGCAACTTGCTAAAAAAGATCTTCCAGCGGGAAAACTTCACCAGTTGGTACTTGATCGTGCCGTATTCAAAGTCCATCGAGAAGCTGTTTGCAACAATCACGATTAGAAAAATCGTCGCCCACTGAAAGCCGGCAAAGCCAGCAACAATGTAAAAGGCGGGATCCGAATCGCGAACGGTAATTATTGCTACCAAGAGCATTAGGACAAAGAGCAAGAGCGGGGCGAGGTAGAAGCTCCGTTGGTGCCGCGTCTTGTAAAATTCCTGCCACAGTAATTCACTCATTACTCGTCACCCCCAATTCGGTGAGTAGGGCTTGCTCGAGATCAAAGGGACTCGTTTCAATCGCAATGATTCGGACCCGGTTCTTGATTAACCGTCCCAGGACCGAATTTAACTGCCGCTGATCGGGGAGGAGCACCCGGTTCCCCCGAACCACGGCTTCTCCTAGGTCCATCCCCGCCAGGTACGGAGAAGGGGCAACCGTGATTTGCACCTTAACCGGAAAGCGGTGCTTAATTTCGGCAATTGTGCTCTCGAAAGTGACCCGGCCCCCGTTCAAAATGATGATTTCATCAATGATCTTTTGCAGTTCGCTCAAAACGTGGCTACAAATCAGGAAGGATTTCCCCGCTTGCTTCTCCGCCAAAAGCAGATCCCGCAACCGCGCCGTCGACCGGAAGTCTAACCCGTTCATCGGTTCGTCGAGAATGATCAACTGGGGGTCACCGGCAAAGGCCAGGGAAATCCCCAGTTTTTGCTTCATCCCAAGCGAGTAATCCTTGACCGGCTTTCCCAGCGCGCTCTCCGTTAGCCCCAGAAAGCGGGCCACCTCTAGGCTTCGGTTATTCCGTGGTGAAAAAAGCTTAAGGTGCTGCTTCCCCGTCAAGAACGGGTAGAGCGCCGGTTCCTCGATTAGCGCCCCGATTGCATTTCCCGGAGTGAGCTTGATCTGACCCCCGGTCGGCTGGTAGACCCCAATTAGGCACTTCATCACCGTCGACTTTCCCGCCCCGTTCGGCCCCAGAAGGCCAACAATGCTTTGGCGCCTGATTTTAAAAGATACGTCGCGAAAAAACACTCGCTTTCCAAACTGCTTACTGAGTCCCTGCACATCAAGAAGCGTTTCCTGTTTTTTCATCGGCCTCTCTCCTTTTATTTGCCACCTCACCCCTCCTCTTATTATAAGGCGATCAGTCACTTTTGATAATTTTTTTAATACCAAGAAAAAGAAAACCAGGGGATGGATCCGTTCGATCCATCCCCTGGTTCCCCATGGTTCTTCAATTAAGTCGTCTAAAAGTCGCCAAACAGGTCCAGCTGGTTGGAGTCCGGCAGGCCGTCGAGGACGTGGTTGGCGGTCATGAACTCGATCAGGGTCTTGGAGACCTTCCCCCGCTCGGCCAGGTCCTCCTTGGAGAGGAAGGGCTTTTCCTCGCGGGCGGCAACGATCTGCTTGGCCACGCTCAACCCGAGGCCTGGAATGGCCCGGAACGGTGCGATCAGGGTCTTGCCGTCGATCAGCCAGTCGCTGGCGTCGGAACGCTCGAGGTCGACCATCTTGAACTCGTAACCCCGCTCCAGCATTTCGTTGGCCAGCTCGAGGATCGTCAGTAGGCTCTTTTCCTTGGCCGAGGCCTCGTTGCCCTTGTCGTTGATCTCCTTCATCGCCGCCTTGACCGCGTTCTTGCCGTGGGCCATCGCCACCACGTCGAAGTCGTCGGCGCGGACCGAGAAGTAGGCGCAGTAGTAGGCCAGCGGAAAGTAGACCTTGAAGTAGGCGATCCGCAGGGCCATCAGCACGTAGGCGGCGGCGTGGGCCCGCGGGAACATGTATTTGATCTTCAGGCAGGAATCGAGGTACCACTGGGGCACGCCGACCTCGATCATCTTGGCCTGCCACTCGTCGGGGATCCCCCGCCCCTTGCGGACGTGTTCCATCACCTGGAAGGAGGTTTCCGAATCGAGCCCGTAGTGGATCAGGTCGGTCATGATGTTGTCCCGGCACCCAATCACGTTGGCGATCGTCGCCGTCCCCTGCTTGATCAGCTCCTGGGCGTTGTCCAGCCACACCCCGGTCCCGTGGGAGAGGCCGGAAATCTGCAGCAGCTGTGAGTAGTTCTTCGGGTGGGTGTCCTCCAGCATCCCGCGCACGAAGCGGGTCCCGAATTCCGGCAGGCCGAGGGTCCCGGTCTTGGAGTCGATCTGCTCCTCGGTCACGCCGAGGGCCTCGGGGCTGGAGAAGAGCGACATCACCCCTTCGTCGTCCATCGGGATCGTCGTCGGGTCGACCCCGGAAAGATCCTGGAGGGCGCGGATCATCGTCGGGTCATCGTGGCCGAGGATGTCCATCTTGAGCAGGTTGTCGTGGATCGAGTGGAAGTCGAAGTGGGTCGTCTCCCAGGCCGCCGTTTGGTCGTCGGCCGGGTACTGGACCGGAGTGAAGTCGTAGATCTCCTTGTCGTCGGGAACGATGATGATCCCGGCCGGGTGCTGGCCGGTCGTCCGCTTGACCCCAGTGGCCCCCTTGGCCAGCCGGTCCTCCTCGGCGCCGCGGAACTGCTGCTCGGTGTCGCGTTCGTAGGCCTTGACGTAGCCGTAGGCGGTCTTATCGGCAACCGTGCCGATCGTGCCGGCGCGGAAGACGTTCTTCTCGCCGAAGAGGACCTTCATGTAGTTGTGGGCGATTGGCTGGTAGTCCCCGGAGAAGTTGAGGTCAATGTCGGGAACCTTGTTTCCCTTGAAGCCGAGGAAGGTCTGGAAGGGAATGTCGTGGCCGTCCTTGACCATCAGGGTGCCGCACTTCGGGCAGTCCTTGTCCGGCAGGTCAAAGCCCGAGCTGTACTCCCCCTTGGTGTAGAAGTGGGAGTACTGGCAGTTTGGGCAGCGGTAGTGCGGCGGCAGCGGGTTGACCTCGGTGATCCCGGAGAGGGTGGCAACCACGCTGGAGCCGACCGACCCCCGCGAGCCAACCAGGTAGCCGTCCTTGTTGGACTTGGCCACCAGCCGCTGGGCGATCAGGTAGTGGACGGCAAAGCCGTTGGAGACGATACTGTTCAGCTCCAGTTCGACCCGGTCCTGAACCAGCTTCGGCAGCGGGTCGCCGTACCAGGCCTTGGCCGTCGACCAGGTCCGGTCCTGGATTTCCTGGTCGGCCCCCTTCATGTGGGGGGCGTAGAGTTGGTCCTGAACCGGGTGAATCTGCTCAATCTGGTCGGCAATCGCCTGGGTGTTGGTGACCACCACCCGCTTGGCCTCCTCTTCACCCAGGAAGGCGAACTCGGCCAGCATCTCGTCGGTGGTGCGGAAGGGCACGTCCGGCCGCTGGGTACGGTTGAGCGGGTTGGCGCCCCCCTGGGAGTTGATCAGGATCTTGCGGTAGATCTTGTCTTCCGGGTTGAGGTAGTGGGCGTCGCCGGTGGCCACCACCGGCTTGTTGACCTGCTGGCCGAGCTTGACCAGGTTCTTGATGATCAACTCCAGCTGGGCCTGGTCCTGGACCATCCCCTGCTCGAGCAGGGGGGCGTAGTTGGGCTTGGGCTGGACCTCGATGAAGTCGTAGAAGTCAACCAGCTGCTCGGCGGCGGCAAAGCCCTTTTGCATCATCGCGGTGAAGACCTCCCCGCTGGCGCAGGCCGTCCCCAAGAGCAGCCCCTCGCGGTAGTGGGCGAGGACGCTGCGCGGGATCCGCGGCACGCGGGCGAAGTACTTGACGTTGCTGAGCGAGACCAGCTTGTAGAGGTTCTTCAGACCGGCCTGGGTCTGGGCCAGGATAGTGACGTGGAAGGGCCGGGCGTGGCGGTAGGCGCCGTTATCGGTCATGTGCTTGTTGAGGTCGTCAACGTAGCGGATCTCGTAACGCTCCTCGGCATCCTTCAAGAAGAGGTGCAGAAGGTGGCCGGTCGCCTCCGAGTCGTAGTCGGCCTGGTGGTGGTGAACCAGCGGAATCTTGAACTTCTTGGAGAGAGTGTTCAGCCGGTAACCGCGCAGGTTCGGGTAGAGGAAGCGGGCCAGCGGCAGGGTGTCGATGACCGGGTTTTCGATCGGGGCCTGGCCGTGGCGCTGGTAGCCAGCGTCCATGAAGCCAAGGTCGAAGGAGACGTTGTGGCCGGCGATGATGCAGTCGGCGTAGAAGTCGCGGAAGCGCTGGAAGACCTCCTCCTCGCTGCCGGAACCGTGAACGTCGTCGTCGGTGATCCCGGTTAGGTCGATCGTCTGCTGCGACAGCGGGAAGCCGGGGTCGATGAACTCGTTGAAGCGGTCGAGGACCTCGCCGTTTTGCATCTTGACCGCCGACAGCTGGATCACCTTGTCGTAGACGGCCGACAGCCCGGTCGTTTCAACGTCGAAGATCACGTAGGTGTTGTCCTTTAGCGGGGCGTGGTTTTCGTGGTAGACCAGCGGCACCCCGTCGTCGACCACGTTGGCCTCGACCCCGTAGATCATCTTCAGCTTTGGCTCCCCCTTCTTGGCGTCGAAGGCCGCCTTGTAGGCCTCGGGGAAGGCCTGGACGTCGGCGTGGTCGGTAACGGCAATCGCTGGCATCCCCCACTTGAGTGCCTGCTTGACGTAGTCCGAGACCGAATTGGTGGCGTCCATCTGGCTCATCGTGGTGTGGAGGTGCAGCTCCACCCGCTTCTCCCCCTCCGGCGCCTGGTCCTTGCGGCTGGGGTGGGAAACCTGGTTGATGTCGTAGGCGTTTAAGGTCAGGTCCTTCATGAAGGTGTCTTCCTGAACCGACCCGCGAACCTTGAGCCAGTCGCCCTCGTTGACCTGCTCGAAGAGGGCCTCGTCCTCCTGGTTGCGGGAGAACTTCTTGACCGTCAGCGAGGAGGTGTAGTCGGTGATCTCCAGGATCATCAGCTGGCGGCCGGAGCGCAGTTCCTTGATTTTCTTGGAAAAGACGTAGCCCTCGACGACCACGCTCCGCTCCTCCTCAACGATCTCCTGCATCGCCACCGTCGGCGTCTGCAGGCCGATCTGCTTGCCGATCACCACCGGGCCCTCGCTCGCGGCGGCCGGGGCCTTGGCCTGCTTTTCCTGGTTAGCCTTGAGCTGGGTCAGCGCCCGCTTGACCAGGGCGGCGTCTTGCTCCTGCTGCTTTTGGCGGATTTCCTCCTGCTGGGCCTGGGAGGCCGCCGCGTCGACCACCCCGTGGATGGTGAAGGCGGGGAAGCCGGCCTGCTGGTAGGCTCTTGCCAGGCGGGGGAAGAACTTCTTGGTCATGAAGTCGCGGGCCCGCTCGTTGGCCAGCGTGACCTCCACCTTGTCGTCAACCAACAGCGGCTGGACCTGCTCGGCCAGCTCAACCGCCATCCCGTCCTGACCGAGGGCCTGGTGGACCAACGGCTGCCAGTATTCGCCCAACTGGGCCTGGTCGAAGGTGGTCTGGTCGGTTGAGATCGTCAGCGCCACCTGGGCCTGGGCCAGCTGGTGAAAGGACACCATCAAGGCCTGACGAAAGCCTTGGTAGACCTCGGCCGGCAAGAGGGCCGGGAAGTGGAGGGCCAGCTCCCAAACCCGGGACTGCTTGTGAACGATTACCGGCCCCACTTCCCCCTGGCTGAGGTGCGGATCGGCATAATTAATCTGCTCGAGGAGCTTTGCGAATTTTTCGGTTGGACTTAAAACCACACCAATTCCCCTTTCGTCTCTTGCGGGGGCGACCAAGGCCGGCCCCACCGCAAACGCACAAAGAGGCTGGGGACTGCTCCCACAACCTCTTTTCACTGTCTATTCTGTCATGATCCGCGCCCGCGCGCGAACATGCCACTTTTTCGGGCCCTATTCGGCCGTCGGTTGAAGGTTGTTCTTCAACAGGATTTGGACGGTGTTGACCAGTTCGGCTTCCTTGACCTCGATCGTTTCGCCGGTCTTGCGGATCTTGACCTCGACGATCCCCTCGCTGGCCTTCTTGCCGACGGTCACCCGCAGCGGCAGGCCGATCAGGTCGGAGTCGGCAAACTTGACCCCGGCCCGTTCCTTGCGGTCGTCGAGCAGGACCTCCAGGCCGGCCTCTTCCAGGGCGGTCGTGACCGCGCTGGCGACCTTCATCTGGTCAGCGTTCTTGGCGTTGACCGGGATGACGTGGACGTCAAACGGGGCGATGCTGTCCGGCCAAACCAGGCCGTTTTCATCGGCCTGTTGCTCGGCCACCGCCGACAGCAGGCGGGTAACCCCGATCCCGTAGGAGCCCATGATCATGTCGACCAGGCGGCCGTTTTCGTCCAGCACCTGGGCACCGAGCTGCTTGGAGTAGTGGGTGCCGAGCTTGAAGATGTGGCCGATTTCGATCCCCTTGGTGAACTTGATCGGCAAGCCGTCCGGGGCCAGTTCCCCTTCCTTGACCTGGCGGAAATCGCCGAAGGCATCAACGCGGAAGTCGCGGTCGCAGTTGGCGTTGACGTAGTGGTGGCCGTCGTCGTTGGCCCCGCAGGCCATGTTGACCAGCACCTTAACATAGTCGTCGGCCAGGATCTTGACCTCTTCACCGACGCCGACCGGCCCTAGCGAACCCGGGTGGGCGCCGAGGTACTGTTCGGCCTCCTCTTCCGTCGCTAGGTCGAGGGCCTGGCAATCGAGGAAGTTTTGGACCTTGGTTTCGTTGACCTCGTCGTTGCCGCGCATCAGCACCATCACCGGTTGCTTTGGTGCCTCCTCGTCCTTCGGCGCTGCCATGAAGAACATCGCCTTTAGAACCTGGTCGCTCGGCAGACCGAGGCTTTCGGCCGCCTCGTCAACCGTGTGGGCCCCCGGGGTGGCCTCCTTCTTCAGCTCGGCCGGTTCGGCGTGTTGCTGCTGGCCGGTGAACTTGCTGGTGGCCTTTTCGAGGTTGGCCGCGTAGTCGCCGTCGGTGTAGACGATCGTGTCCTCCCCGATCGCGGCCGGGGCGGAGAATTCCTGCGAGTTCTTGCCACCCATCGTGCCGGAGTCGGCCAGGATTACCTTGTAGTCGAGGCCAATCCGGTCGAAGATGTTGCGGAAGGCAACCGCCTGCTTGTCGTAGGCGGCGTCGAGGCCGGCTTGGTCGGCCGAGAAGGAGTAGGCGTCAAACATTTCGAATTCCTTCCCCCGCAAGACGCCGAAGCGCGGCCGGTCCTCGTCGCGGTACTTGTCCTGGAGTTGGTAAACCACCAGCGGCAGCTTCTTGTAGGACTTGAGCGAGTCGCGCAGGAGGACGGTGAAGGTTTCCTCGTGGGTGGGCCCGAGGATGAAGTCGCGGTCGCGGCGGTCCTTGAGCTTGAAGAGGTTGGCCCCGTAGCTCTCGTAGCGGCCGGATTCCTTCCAGAGGTCGGCCGGGAGGATCCCCGGCATCATCATTTCGGTGGCGCCGGCCTTGTCCATCTCGTCGCGGATGATATTTTCGATCTTGCGGATCACCCGGTAGGCCAGCGGCAGGTAGGCCCAGACCCCGGCGGCCACCTGGTAGATGTAGCCGGCGCGGGCCATCATCTGGTGGCTGAGCACCTCGGCGTCACTGGGCGCCTCCTTCTTGGTCGGGATCAGGATCAGTGATTGTTTCATTTCAAATTACTCCTTCGTGGTTAGTGGATAAAGTAGCGGTGGATATCGTTGAAGGTCACCAGGATCATCAGTAGGAACAGGAAGAGGAAGCCGGCAAAGGAAACGACCGCCTCCGCCTTCTCGGGAATCGGCCGGCGGATGATTGCCTCGATGATGTTCAAGAGCAACTTGCCCCCGTCGAGAGCCGGGATCGGCAGGAGGTTGACGATCCCGAGGTTAATCGAGAGGAGGGCGAGGAAGTTGAGCACCCCGTTGAAGCCGAGGGCGGTTGCCTGGGAGGTGCCGGCGTAGATCGCCACCGGCCCGCCGAGGTCGTTTAGGGAGAAGCCCTCGGTAAACATCCGCCCCAGCAGAGTGAAGATCAGGGTGCCGGCGGCCACGAACTGCTGCCAGCCGTACTTGAGACGGGCCGCCAGGCTGGTTTCAACCCGCTCGGTAATCCCGATCTGGCCAACCGTCTCCTTGCCTTGCTTGACCGCCTTGGGAACGACCGTCGTCTGCTTGGTCTTCCCCCGGTGAACGTAGGTCAGGGTCAGCTTCTTCTTCGGGTTGGCGGCAATCTCCTGGGCCAAAAGGGTCCAGTTGCTGGTCTTGTGGTCGGCCACCTTGGTGATCTGGTCGCCGGCAACCAGGCCGGCCCGGGCGGCCACCGAGCCGGCCTTGACGCTGCCGACCTGGTTGCTGTTGGTCGGAATCCCGCTCAGGGTGAAGCCGAGGATGATGAAGGCCACCAGCGAGAGGAGGAAGTTGTTGAGCGGCCCGGCGAAGTTGGTCAGCATCCGCTTGGGGAGGCTGGCCGAACTGACCCAGGTGTCGCGCGGGGCAATCTTGACCACCGTCCCGCTCTTTTCGACCAGTTCGGCATCGTGATCGACCGGGTAGGTCTTGACCTGATCCTCGTCGCCGTTGAGGTAGCCGCTGATCGTCAATTCGTCGGTCAGGTCAAAGTCGGTCACCCGCAGCGGGATCCCCTGAAAGAGGGTCGCCTTCTGGCTGGCGTTGATCTTGGTGACCACCCCCTGGTCGTTGACGGCAACCGTCACCGCCATCCCCGGGCGTAGCTCCTCCTCGTCCTCGTCGTTGCCGGCCAGGCGCACGTAGCCCCCCAACGGCAGGCAACGGACGGTGTAGGTGGTGCCGTTGGCCTGCTTCCACCAGAGCTTGGGCCCCATCCCGATCGAGAATTCGCGAACCAGGATCCCGGCCCGCTTGGCAAAGAAGTAGTGGCCAAACTCGTGAACCAGGACCAGGATCCCGAAGACGATGATAAAGACAATAATGGTTAGAATCAAATCAACACCCCTTTAGATGATGCCGAGGAGGTAGAGGGTTGGCATGACGAGCAACATACTGTCGAAGCGGTCGAGGATCCCCCCGTGCCCGGGCAGGATCTTCCCGGAGTCCTTGACCCCGTAGGAACGCTTGAGGGCCGATTCGATCAGGTCACCGATCTGGCCAAGGATCGAGAGGACGATCGTTACCACCACCATCAACCCCAGGTTGACGTGACCAACCGGGAAGAAGTGAAGGTAGATCGCCAGGATCACCGTTGCCGCCACCGTGCCGAGCACCGACCCCTCCCAGGTCTTGTTCGGGCTCACCTTCGGCGCCAACTTGTGCTTACCGAACTGGCGGCCAAAGATGTAGGCCCCCGAGTCGGTCAGCCAGACGATCAGCATCCCGTACAGGAGGGTGAAGAAGCCGTCGGCCCGGGCGGTCAAGAAGGCGTTAAAGCCCATCCCGATGTAGAGGATCGCCAGGGTCAGCACCCCGGCGTCGTCAAAGTTGAAGCGGGTCTTGTGAAAGACGGTGTGGGCCAAGAGCAGGAGAATCAAGATGTAGGTGGTGGTCAGCCGGTTCAGCTGGGCCGGCAAAAAGGATAGCCAGGCCTTGGGCATGATCATCACCAAAACGGCTAGGTAGGAGACGATCGCCGGGAAGGAGGTGACGAAGATCTTCTTCATTACCAGCACCTCGCTAATCGCCACGACCCCCAGGGCCAGGGCCGCAATCGTCAGTGGCAGGCCGCCGATCAAGATCAGCGGGATGAAGATCGCCAGGGCCACCACGGCCGTAATCACACGTGTTTTCATTTCAAATACTCCTCAATTTTATTGGTTTTTCAAGCCCCCGAAGCGGCGGTGCCGCCCCTGGAAGGTGGCAATCGCCTGCTTGAGGCTTTCGCCATCGAAGTCCGGCCAGTGCTGGTCGACGAAGACGAACTCGCTGTAGGCCAGCTGCCAGAGCATGAAGTTGCTCAGCCGCTCCTCCCCGCTGGTGCGGATCAGCAGGTCCGGGTCGGCCAGGTCACCCAGCGGGGCAGTCATCAGGGCCGCCGCCATCGTCTGGGCGGTGATTTCTTCCGGCTGCAGGTCGCCGGCCTTAACCTGGCGGGCCAGCTGCTGGCTGGCGCGGACCAGTTCGTCGCGGCTGCCGTAGTTCAAGGCGAAGTTGAGCACCATCCCGGTGCAGTGGGCCGTGTCGGCGATCGCCTTTTGCACCACCGCCTGGGTGGCCGCCGGTAGGGCCGCCTGGTCGCCCATCACCATCACCCGAACGTTGTTTTTCACCAGGTCCGGAACGAAGGTGTCGAAGAACTTGATCGGCAGCTGCATCAGGAAGTTGACCTCGGTGCTGGGCCGCTTCCAGTTCTCGGTCGAAAAGGCGTAGAGGGTCAGTACCTTGACCCCAAGGTCGCTGGCGGCAATCGTCACCTTCTTGACCGTCTGCATCCCCTGCTGGTGACCGGCCACCCGCGGGAGGTGGCGGGCCTTAGCCCAGCGACCGTTGCCGTCCATAATAATTGCCACGTGGGCGGGAATGCGCGTCATGTCCAGTTCACTGGCCGTCGGCGCCGGCGTCTTTGCTTTGGAAAACACCATTCTTTCTTCATTCCTTCCCGATTCAAAAAATTTGCAACACTTTTCATTTTAGCAGATTTAGCGGGGCGAAAAAAGGGATTTCGCCGGATCAGGGAACGGGCGGCCGCCGGGGGCTTGCCAGCCATTTCCTTTCCTGCCCCAAATTTTTCCCGGCAATCGTTGCAAATGAACGGTTCCTCCAATTAAGCGCGTCCGCCCCGGTCTTACCGGTCGGCGGCGAGCCTCGCCCTGTTGGTACCAACAGAAAACGCCCGCCGCGAAGGTAGGAGTCCGCGGTGGGCGTTGAAGGGAAGAAAGAGATTACTTGCTCAGGGCAAGCAGTTGGGCACCGTGATCCACCGCCCCGTCGGCTACCCGGTCGACGGTTTGGTAATCGTTGGTGTTGGTGATGACAACCATCACGGTCGGATCGTAGCCGGCGGCCTTGATGGCAGCCAGGTCAACCGTGCCGAGCTTGTCGCCGGCCTTAACGGTTTGCCCCTGGCTTACTTCGCTGGTGAAGTGTTCGCCCTTGAGGTTGACCGTGTCGAGCCCAATGTGGATCAGCACTTCGGCGCCGTTGTCGGCGGTCAGCCCGTAGGCGTGCTTGGTTTCGTAGGCAACGGTGATCTTCCCGTCAACCGGGGCGTAGATCGTGCCGTCGCTCGGGATGACGGCCGCGCCGTCCCCCATCATCTTTTGCGAGAAGACTTCGTCGTTAACCTTGCTCAGGTCTTCGGCCTCACCGGCAACCGGGCTCAGGACCGGGGTTGCTTCGGCCGGCACTTCAGCTTGGGCCGGGGCAGCGCCAGCTTCACTTGCGCCAGCAGGGGCACCGGCAACGGCCGGTTCCGGGTTCACCAGTTGGTTGTGGCTCTTGCCGTAGAAGTAGGTAACGGCAAAGGCAATCGCAAAGCTAATCAGTTCGCAGACCAGGTAGAGCGGGATCGAGTGGGCGTCGATCGACAGGAAGCCGATGAAGCCGGCGGACCCCATCGAAACGGCGATGACCTTGAAGAGGCCAGCCAGCGTCGAAGCAACGCAGGAACCAATCAGCGCGCAGAAGAACGGGAACTTGAGCTTCAGGTTAACCCCGAAGAGGGCCGGTTCGGTGATCCCCAGCAGGGCGGAAACGGCGGCCGAGCTGGAAAGGCCCTTCATCTTCTTGTCCTTGGTCAGGAAGTAAACGGCGGTCGTGGCAGCCCCTTGGGCAACGTTGGCCATCGAGGCAACGATGAAGATGAAGTCACCGGCCCCCTGACCGTTCTTGTAGGCGGCAACCAGTTGGGTTTCGATCGCCGGGAAGCTTTGGTGCAGCCCGGTCAAAACGATTGGCGAGTAAACCGCCCCGAAGATCCCGGTCCCGACGAAGCCGAGGGTGTCATAGATCCAAACGATGCAGTTGGTAATCAGGTCAGACAGTTCCTTCATTACCGGACCAACGACCATGAAGGTCAGGATCCCGGTAAGCAGGATTGACAGCAGCGGCGTGAAGGTGAAGTCGACCGCGGCCGGCAGCTTCTTGTGGAACCACTTTTCGAAAATCGAGAGGATGTAAACGGCGGCCAGGGCCGGGATTACTTGGCTGGTGTAGGACTGGATGGCAACGTGAATGCCAAAGACGTTCCAGGTCCCCCCGTCAGCCAGGGACGGGGCGGTCATCATCATCCCAACGAAGGCCCCGAGGAAGCGGTTGGCGCCGAAGCGCTTGGCCGCCGAGATCCCAACCAGGATTGGCAGGAAAGTGTATGGTGCCGCCGACATGACGGAAACCATTTCCTCCAGCCCCTTCATTTGCGGGAACATTTGGATGACCGACTTCGGCCCGAAGAGGTCGGTGGCGGTCAAGACGTTGTTTAAGGCCATCAAAAGACCACCGGCAACCAGGGCAGGAATCAACGGAACAAAAATATCGGATAATAGCTTAATGAAGGCCATCACCGGGTTGAACTTTTCGTTCTTGGCGGCGATTTGCTTCAGGTCATCCGTTGAGACTTCCTGCAAACCAGTTTGCTTGATCAGCTCGTCGTAGACGTAGTTGACGTCCCCCGGGCCGATGATGATTTGGAATTGGCCGTTGGTCTTGAAGGTCCCCTTCACGCCGTCGTTGGCGTCGAGGGCCGCTTGATCAACCTTCTTGTCGTCCTTGAGTACCAAGCGGAGCCGGGTAGCACAGTGGGCGGCAGCCACCATGTTTTCTTTACCGACGGCTTTAACGACGTCGGTCGCCACTTGCTTGTGATCCATGAACTTGAACCTCCTTGTTAGTGAAAACGCTTTATTCGATTACTATCTTACTCCCCTTTTTCTCTTTGTCAACCGAGTGACAATTATTCTTTACGAAAAAACGTGAAAATGGGTTTTGAAAGCGGATGATTAAGCCACTCGATGGAATCGATTGACAATCACGGCTGAAACCGGCTACAATGTAGCTGAATTTGAGGAGGTAATTAAGAATGGAATGGACACGCGCCGCCCGCTACCGGGCCTACGACCAATACAGCGCCCTTGAACTAATGAAGCTCCAGGCCCAGGCAACCGCCTCGCCGGCCCAACTGCACTACCACATCCGGCCCCAGTCCGGCCTCTTGAACGACCCCAACGGTTTCTCCTACTTTAATGGAGAGTGGACCGTTTTCTACCAATCCTTCCCCTTCGGGGCCGCCCACGGCCTCAAGTCCTGGGTGCGGCTGAGCTCGCCGGACCTGGTTCACTGGACCAACCACGGGGTGGCCGTCCTGCCCGACAGCGACTTTGACAGCCACGGCGCCTACTCCGGCTCGGCCCACGAGGTTGACGGCAAGCTCTTCTTGATGTATACCGGCAACCACCGCGACGCCGACTGGACGCGGACCCCCTACCAGCTGGGGGCCTGGCTCGACCAGGACGGCCGGGTGACCAAGCTGGCCCAGCCGCTGATCGACCAACCCGAGACGGTGACCGAGCACTTCCGCGACCCGCAACTCTTCTTCCACGGCGATCGCTGGTACGCCCTCCTCGGCGCCCAGCGCGCGACCGACCAGCGTGGGGAGATGCTCCTCTACTCCGCCCCGGCGGTCACCGGTCCCTGGACGGCGGTCGGCCCGATCAAGCTCCCGCTGGCCGACCTCGGCTACATGGTGGAGTGCCCGAACCTGATCAGTGTCGACGGCGTGCCGACCTTCGTCTTTTGCCCGCAGGGCCTGCCGCAGGCGGCGGCCAGTTACCAAAACATCTACCCGAACATGTACCTGCAGGGAAAGGATTTTGACTACCAGGCGGCCACCCTGGAAGGTGCCGGGGAGTTGACCAACCTCGACGAGGGCTTCGACGTCTACGCCAGCCAGACCTTCAACGCTCCGGACGGCACCGCCTACCTGATCAGCTGGGTCGGCCTGCCGGACATGGCCTACCCGACCGACGAGCAAAACTGGGCCAACTGCCTCAGCCAGGTCAAGGAACTCCACCAAGTTGACGGCCAGCTGGTTCAGCAACCGGTGGCGGCGATGACCAGCCTCCGCCAGGAAGAGCACCGCTTCGCCGGCGAGGTCGAAACGATCACCCCGGACGGTGGCCAGCAGCTGGAACTGGCGGTCACGATCGCCGCCAACCAGCAGGGGACCCTCTACCTGGCGGCTAGTGTCGACCGGAAGCAAAGCGTCCAGCTCCGCTTCGACACCGCCGCCGGGGAGTTGGTGATCGACCGGGCCACCAGCGGCCCGCAGCCGACCCCCGATCACGGCACCACCCGGACCCTGAAATTGCCGGCCAAGGCCGACCTGAAGTTGCGGCTCTTCCTCGACCACTCGCTGGCGGAGGTCTTCGTCAACGACGGCCGCCAGGTGGCCACCTTCCGCTACTTCACCAGCCAGGAAAACACCGCCCTTGCCTTCGACCGGCCAACGACGGCTTCCGGTAGCTGGTGGCAACTGGCCGACCAGAACCAATAGTCCTGCCATGCAAAAGACCCGAACCGCATTCCTTGCGATTCGGGTCTTTTCTTGTGGTCTTAATTTTTGGGTCCTGGCCTAGGCCCCGATTGCCTGTTGAAGGAAGGCCTTCAGCTCACCCTCCGGCACCGCCCCGCGGAGGCGGGCCACCTCCTGGCCGTTCTTGAAGACGACCAGGACTGGCAGGCCGAGCAGTTGCATCATTTCAACCAGTTCCCCCTGGGCGTCGACGTCGACGTAGGCGCCGGTCAGCTTGCCCTTGAGTTCCCCTTCCAACAGGTTCTTGAGGACCGGGTAGACCTGCTTGCAGTAGCGGCAGCGTTCGGCCCCAAACATGACCACCTGCGGGGCCGCCCCGCCGCCGAGGACCTGCTGCTTGAAACTAGCCGCGTCCAGTTCCGGCAGGGCCGTCCGGTCAACGTGGAAGAGCTTTGGCTTGGCAGTCAGCTGCTCCTCCTCGTCCTTGGTGGCCACGCAGAGGGCTACTTCCTTGTAGTACGGCAGGGTGCCGGCCACCTTGACCACCGTCTTGGCCCCCTTCTTGCCGGCGTTTGGCAGGCGGAAGGTCGAGTTGTCGACCGGGCCGACCGGCAGCTCGGTCGGCCGTGGTTCCTGCGGCACGTAGTCGTAGGGGTAGCGGTAGGCGCGGTAGATCATGTTGGTCGTCCCCTGGCCGCCGTCGTCAGTGTGGTTGAAGTATGGCGATACCCATTCCCAGACGATTTCGAAGTCGGGGGTGACCTCGATCAGGCGGCCGTCGGAGCCCTCGTCAACCAGGGTGTTGCCGTTTGGCAGCCGCTGGGCGTTGGAGACGTAGGGGCTGTAGAACTTGCTGGCGTCGGTCGGCATCTGGTAGCCGAGCTTTTCCGGGGTCAGTTCCCAGACCACCTCGAGGGTGACCGGGTTGAGTTCGACCACCCGGCTGTAGTCGCGGCGGGCGTTCTTGATCCCGGTGAAGCTGCCCGGGTTCGGGTCGCCGTAGCCGGCCCAGCCCCCGTTGTCAAAGAAGAGCAGGTTCCCCGCCCCCGGCAGGCCCTGGGGGATCATGTGGAGGGCGTGCTGGCCGATCACCTGGCCGAGTTTTTTTAGCCGCGGGTCGTGTTGGTAGTCGGGGCCGATCTGCCAGACGATCTCGCCGGTGTCGTGGTCGACGATGAAGAGGATGTTGGTCTCGCGGCCGTCCATGATGATGTTGTTCGGCTTGAAGCGCTCATCCCCTTCGTCGTACCAGTGGTTGGGGCCGAGGTAGGAGGCACAGTTGGTGTGCATGAAGTCGCCGATCCCGCCGTCGGCCTGGCGGAGGTTGGGGTCGCGGGCGAGGACGTTCTTGGCCGCCTCGCCGAAGTTGAAGTCGGCGAAGTGGTCGGCCACGCTCCATTCCCAGAGGACGTTGCCTTCCCAGTCGACCTCGTAGACCACGTCGTCGAGCAGCTTCTTGTCGGAAATCGCCGGGTTGTGGATCGTCCGGTGGCCGAGGATCAGGGTCTTGCCGCCGTCGATCTTCGGTTCTTCCCCCGGCACGTAGTAGACCGCCTGGCCCTCGCGCTGGAAGTCGTGGTGCTGGCGCGACATCCAGTGGTGGTCGGCCCCGGGGTCGGCAATCTTGTCGAAGTGGTCGAATTCCCACTCCTTTTCGCCATCGTAGCTGATCTGCATCAGGTTGACCCCGTCTTGCATCCCGTAGCGCGGGTGGCGGTTGCCGGAGTTGCCGATGATGTGGCCACCCGGCAGCATCTTCGGCGGGAAGCCGCGGAAGTCCCAGCGGCGAACCTCGTTGCCGTTCATGTCAAAGAGCAAGATCCCGTCGTTGATCGTCGGCACCAGGGTGTAGCCGTTGTAGGCCTTTTGCGGATCGTACTTGATGGTGCCGGTTGGAAATACTGATGATTGTCCCATGGTGAGTCCCCCTTTAATTGACTGTTAGGCCTGTTCCTTGGCCGTGGCGAGTGCGGAATTTTCTTGGGCCTTGTCGGCCGCGGTAACCTGGGTAACGGTTGGTTCGGGTTCCAGTTCCCGGCCCCAGCCGAGGAAGACCCAGCCGAGCCAGACCGCGGTCATTACCCAACTGTAGAAGACGGTGAAGAAAATACTGGTGGCATCCGGAATGGTGATGAAAGAGAACTGACTCTTGAGCGTCCGGAGGGTGGTGATCAGCCCCATGATGAAGGTACTGTTGACCGGAATCAGGCCGGTGATCGACATCGTCATGCAGACCAGCATGTAGGCCCGCCGTTCCGGTGAGATCCGTGCCCCGTGGCCAACCTTGTCGGCGAAGTCACCGTACATGAAGATCGATGGCAAGAGCGAACCGCTTTGCAGGAAGGTCACGAAGCCCATCCCCAGGGCGGTGGTGATTTCGGCCCCGCGCGGCGTCTTGACGAAGTCGTGCTTGAGCACCCAGTTGCAAAGGATGTCGAGCACCCCGCTGGCGTTTACCAGGGCCATCGCCCCAGACAGGTAGATGATCGAAATTGAAATTGAAATCAGGCTGGTGATCCCGTCAGCGAAGATCCCGGAGACGGTGCCGGCCGAAACGTTAATGCTGTAAACGGCGCTGAAGTTGAAGAGGCCGGTGCTCAGGCCAACTACCAAGCCGACTAGGATGGCGACCGTCAGCGAGGTGAAGATGTTGCGGGTCTTGATGCAGGTGAGCACCACGGCGGCGATCGGGATCAGCATCCAGAGGCCGCGGACGTCGGCGAAGCTGGCCAGCTTGGCCGAGGAAACCAGGGTCCCG
>CALVGV010000016.1 GCA_944327195.1 uncultured Limosilactobacillus sp. | reverse complement strand
GGCAGATTGTAAAATTTAAGTTGAACATTTAAGTGGACAGAAAAACCCATCAAGGTCTTTAATGGTGTTACCTCAACATTCCATTAGAAAGAAGGACCTTAATGGGCACCACTATTTTATCATTCCAGAACCGTGTTGTCATTGAAACGCTTCATAGTGAAGGACGTTCCTTGCGATACATCGCTAACTACTTAGGCTTTAGTAAGACCACCATCTTTAACGAACTTCACCGGCTCAACGGTGAGTACCAGGCTGAGCTAGCGCAAACTGACTTTGAACAAAAGGTTAGTCAACGGGGGCGGAAGTCTTCGCTCACTAAAAACCTTAAACACTTGGTCGAGGAAAAGATTCAAGTCCAGAAGTGGTCCCCTGAACAAGTTGCCCATGTGGTTGGGATTGCCTACAAGACGGTCTATAACTGGATTGATCAAGGCTGGCTTGATGTACAGCTACCCGATTTGCCTGATCATGGAATTCGTCGTCATCGTGCTAAAGAAAAGCGTGGTACGTTCAGTCACGGCCGCTCCATTGAGGAGCGTCCTCATAAAGTCGAAACTCGCCAGGAGTTCGGCCACTTTGAAGCTGATACCGTACTTTCTGGCAAACGTAAAGGTCAAGCTGTGGCTACTTTTGTGGAGCGTAAGAGTCGCCTGACAATTGTTAAACGGCTCCATGGTCGCGACAGTCAGTCCATGACTCAAGCCGTACTTGAACTAGCTAGTCAACTTCAAGACAAACTCAAGACGCTGACCGTAGATCATGGTAAAGAGTTCGCTAACTATCAGACAATTGAACGGCAAACTGGTACTCCGGTTTATTTTGCCCATGCTTATTCACCACATGAACGCGGTAGTAATGAGAACCGTAACCGAGTTTTGCGACGATTTATTCCCAAGGGACAAGCTATTGAAGAGCTGAGCGATCGCCAGCTGGTTCAAATCAATTGGTATCTGAATTCCCGGCCACTCAAATGTCTTAATTGGCGCACACCAATCGAGATCTTCCTGCTTAATTTACGTCATTAAATTCGTTCAAGTTATTTCTTGCAATCTGCCATTCCACAAAAAAAGAGGCTGAGAAAAAACCCGGTTCTTCTCAGCCTCTTTACGTTATTCTTCGATTATTACACGGTAATCGCGGGAAGAAAGGGCGCTCCTAGTAGCTGCGCAAGAACGAACTCTGGCCCATTCTGTGCCAAAGTCCGTTCTCACTTAGCTGTACGGAGCGCTTTGAACCTTTCTTCCCAGCTTGAATTGTTACTTAACGCTCAGAATCTTGACGGTCATCGACCCGTTCGGGATTTCGACCTCAACCTCTTCGCCGACCTTGTGGCCCAGGAGGCCCTTGGCCATCGGCGATTCGTTTGAAATCTTGCCGTTCAGCGGGTCGGATTCGGATTCACCGACGATCGTGTAGGTTTCCGGCTCTTCGTCCGGCAGTTCCTTGAAGGTGATCTCGCGGCCCATCGACACTTCGTCCTTGGCAACCGCATCGTTATCGATGATCACCGCGTACTGAAGCATGTTTTCGATCTGGCTGATCCGCCCTTCCACGAAGGCCTGTTCATCCTTGGCCGATTCGTATTCCGAGTTTTCGGACAGGTCCCCGTAGCTGCGGGCGATCTTGATCCGGTTGATTACTTCCGGCCGCCGCTTCAAGCGGAGGTCTTCCAGTTCTTGTTCCAGCTTTTGCTTCCCCTCTTCGGTCATCGGGAAACTTTTTTCTTCTGCCATTTGCTTACCCCCATTTCAATTTCAAATACTGAAAAACAGTATCATTTTCTCCGGCCAATTTCAAGCAACAGCTCGCCAGAAATTGTCGCTTTTGGCGTCTGGCTACCGCTCGCGTTGGGCAAGGATGTCCTTGACCTTGGTGGCCAAGAGGTCGATGGCAACCTGGTTTTGGCCCCCTTCCGGGACGATCAGGTCGGCGTAGCGCTTGGTCGGTTCGATGAACTGGTGGTACATCGGCTTGACCGTCTTCAGGTACTGGTTGATGACCGATTCCAGGGTCCGGCCCCGCTCCTCCATGTCGCGCTTGATCCGGCGGATGATCCGGATGTCGTCGTCAGTATCAACGTAGACCTTGATGTCCATCAGGTCGCGCAGACGCTCGTCGTCGAGGATCAGGATCCCCTCGAGGATGATCACCGCCTGCGGTTCCACGTGGACGGTCTCCGTCGAGCGGGTGTATTGCTTGTAGTCGTAGACCGGCATCTCGACCGCCTGGTTGTGGCGTAGGGCGGAAAGTTGCTTGATCAAGAGGTCGGTGTCAAAGGCCAGCGGGTGGTCGTAGTTGACCGCCTTGCGCTCCTCCATCGTCATCTCGGCCTGGTCATTGTAGTAGGTATCCTGGTTGATGATCAGCATCGATTGGCCGTGCAGCTGCTGGTAGATCTTCTTGGAAACGGTCGTCTTGCCGCTCCCCGAGCCACCGGTGACCCCAATGATGATTGGGCGATTAGTTTCCGTCATTTGTCTCTCCTAACGAATTTCTGCCTTGCATTCCGTTTCCAGGGCGTGGACCACCTTGTCGAAGGCCGCGTTGACCTCGGCCTCCTTGAGGGTGGCATCCTGGGCCTGGTAGGTCAGGGTGTAGGCCAGCGACTTCTTGCCGGCCGGCAGGCGGCTGCCGGTGTAGAGGTCAAAGAGGGTGACCTCCTTTAGGAAGGCGCCGCCGCGCTTCTTGATTACCGCGACCAGTTCCTGGTTGGTGACCTCCTTGTCGACCAGGAGGGCCACGTCGCGGGTAACGGCTGGGTAGCGGCTAATGTGGTCGTAGTGCTTGTCGCGGGTCGGAGCATCCAGCAGGGCGGCCAGGTTGAGTTCGAAGACGTAGGTCGCCGGAATCTTGTATTCCTTGGCCACCACCGGGTGAACCTGGCCGAGGAAGCCGATCAGCTGGCCGTCGAGCAAGATGTTGGCCGTCCGCCCCGGGTGCATTTCGGCCCGGCTGGCATCGGCCACGTAGGTGACTTCGCCGGCCACCGCCATGTTCTTGAGGTACTGCTCAACGATCCCCTTGACCAGGTAGAAGTCGACCGCCACCGCCGGCGTTTGCCAGTTGGCCGCCGGCAGGGCCCCGGAGAGGACCCCGGCAACGTGTTCTTCTTCCAGCGGCCGCTCCTGGCCGGCTTGCGGCCGGAAGATCCGCCCCTGCTCGTAGAGGGCAACGTTGGCCACCTTGCGGGCGTGGTTGTAGGCCACGTCACCCAGGAGGCCGCTGACGATGCTCATCCGGGTGGCAACGTGCTCAACGCTCATCGGGTAGTCAAGCTTCATTGCCGGCAATGCGTTGGCGGCGATCTGGAACTGGGCCGCCCGCTTCTCGGTGGTCAGCGAGTAGGAAATGGCCTGGTTGAGCCCCAGCCCCTCCAGAATCCGCCGGCTGGCCCGCAGGCGGGCCTGGCGCGGGTTGAGGCCGCCGAGGGTGCGGGCCATCGTCGGCAGGGTCGACGGGATGTTGTCGTAGCCGTAGATGCGGGCGATTTCCTCGTAGAGGTCGGCCGGCAGGTCAATGTCCCAGCGGCGGGCCGGCACCGAAACCACCATCTGGTCGGCGTCAACCGGCTTGACGGTGAAGCCGAGCCGGTCGAGGATCGCGGTCACCTCGTCGCCGGTCAGGGCCGTCCCGAGAACGTGGTTGACCCGCGAAAGGGCGATCGTGATCTCCTTGGCCGTCTGGTCGGCCTCCTTGGCAACGACCACGCCCGGCACAACCTTACCGCCGGCGAGGGTTTGCAGCCAGTAGGCCGCCTCGTCGAGGGCCTGGCGGACCGTTTGTGGGTTGATGCCGCGCTCAAAGCGAATCGAGGATTCGGAGTGGAGGTCGAGGCGACGGGCCTGCTTGCGAACGCGGATCGGGTTGAAGATCGCCGCTTCCAGGGCCACCGTGGTGGTGGCGTCGTCGACCATCGTGGCCGCCCCGCCCATCGTGCCGGCCAGGGCCACCGCCTGGTCGCCGGCGGCAACCACCAGGTCATTGGCCGAAAGCGTCCGTTCTTCCCCGTCGAGGGTCGTCAATTGCTCGCCCTCCTTGGCCAGGCGGACGGTCAGCTCCTTGGCCGGCAGCTTGGCGTAGTCGAAGGCGTGCAGCGGTTGGCCATACTTCAGGAGGACGTAGTTGGTAACGTCGACCACGTTGTTGACCGGGCGAATGCCGGCGTTCCAGAGGCGGGTTTGCAGCCAGAGCGGGCTGTCGGCCACCTTGAGGCCTTCTACCAGCCGTAGTTCGTAGGCGTCAGCCAGGTCATCATCGACCACCTTGGCCGCCAGCTGGTCAGCCACCTGACCCTGGCCATTTTCTTCCACCTGGTGGGTGGTGAACTGGCTTGGCAGGTCGTAGATTGCCGCCAGGTCCTTGACGTTGCCGAAGATGCTCAGCATGTCGCCGCGGTTTGGCGTCAGGTCGGTGTCGATGATCGTGTCGTCCATCCCCAGGTACGGGTAAACCGGGGCGCCGACTTCAGCCTCGTCCGGCAAGAACCAGATCCCGGCCGAGTAGTCCTTTGGCGCCACCTTGTCGGCAAAGCCGATTTCCTGGAGGGCGCAGAGCATCCCGTTGGATTCAACCCCGCGGATCTTGCCGCGCTTGATCTTGACGTTGTCCTTGATCCGGGCGCCGTTGAGGGCGACGATCACCTTCTTGCCGGCGGTAACGTTGGGCGCCCCGCAGACGATTTGGAGCGGCTTATCCTCACCGACCTCAACCTGGCAGACCTTGAGGTGGTCGGAGTCCGGGTGGGGTTCAAAGGAGAGGATTTGGCCCACCACCAGCTTCTTGAGGCCGGTCATCGGCGAGTAGACGTCGTTGATGTCGACCGAGGTCCGGGCCAGCTTTTCCGCCAGTTCCGCCGGCTTGATCCCCTTTTCTTCCAGCGGCAGGTACTTATTCAGCCATTGGTATGAAACTTTCATTGCTGCTTATCCTTTCTGGTTAAACTGACTCAGGAAACGGACGTCGTTTTGGTAGAAGTCGCGAATGTCTTCCACCCCGTACTTGATCATGGCGAAGCGGTCCGGCCCGAGGCCAAAGGCAAAGCCACCGTAGCGATCTGGGTCGACCCCGGACATCTTCAAGACGTTGGGGTGGACCATCCCGGCCCCGAGAACCTCGATCCAGCCGGTTTGCTTGCAGATCGCGCAGCCCTTGCCGAGGCAGTTGAAGCAGGTGATGTCGGCTTCAACCGATGGTTCGGTGAAGGGGAAGTAGCTCGGCCGCAGGCGGACTTCCAGCTGGTCGCCGAAGAGGGTCTTTGCAACTACTTCCAGGGTCCCCTTCAGGTCGGCCATCGTCACGTGCTCGCCAACGACCAGCCCCTCGACCTGGTGGAACTGGTGGGAGTGAGTAGCGTCGTCGGTGTCGCGGCGGTAAACCTTCCCCGGGGAGATCATCTTCAGCGGCCCCTTGGAGAAGTCATGGGTCTCCATCATCCGGGCCTGCATCGGCGAGGTTTGGGTCCGCATCAGCACCTGCGGGGTCACGTAGAAGGTGTCCTGCATGTCGCGGGCCGGGTGGTCCTTTGGCAGGTTGAGCCGCTCAAAGTTGTACTCGTCTTGCTCCACTTCGTCGCCGACGGCCACCTGGTAGCCCATCGCGGAAAAGAGGTCGACCAGCTGGTCAATGATCTGCTGGATGACGTGGGGTTGCCCCTGGACAACCGGCCGCCCCGGCAGGGTGACGTCGACCGTTTCGGCCGCCAGCTTGGCGTTGAGCATCGCGCTCGCCAGGCTGGCTCGCTTCTCGTCGATCGCCGTCGTCAGTTCGTCACGGACCTGGTTGGCAAACTTGCCGACCAGCGGCCGCTCCTCCTTGCTGAGGTCCTTCATCCCCCGCAAGACGGCGGTCAGCGGCCCCTTCTTGCCGAGCATCTTCACCCGGATTTCCTCGACCGCTTTCACATCTTGACTGGTATTGATTTCCTCGATCCCCTGCTTGAGCAGGTCCTCGAGCTTCTCTTTTACGCCCATAATTCCTCCTTTGGGGTGTACACAAAAAGCCCCGTCCGACAAGGGACGAGGCTTCGCGGTACCACCCTAGTTTATAGCAATGCTATACACTCAACTGATTGGTAACGGTTATCAACCGGGGATGGTCCCGACTCAGGAAGTGAAATTCACCGGCCAACCTGGCCGCCCCTCTCAGTCGGTGGGGGCAACTCCCTAGGCAGGGCACCCGGCTACTAATTTCCGTCGCAGTCTTTAAAACACTGCCCTATTCTAACTAATCTTGCGCTCCTGGTCAAGGGCCGCGTCGCACCATTTATCCGACCAAGCGTGGACGGCCGCCATCACCGGCGCCAGCTCATGGCCGCGCTGGGTGAGGCTGTATTCGATCCGGCTTTCGCCCGGGTAGGTTTGGCGCTCAACGATCCCCTCGGCTTCGAGCTCCTTGAGCCGCTCGCACAGCACCCGGTCGGAGCACTTTTCAACGTGGCCGGCCAGGTCCTTGAAGCGCTGGGTCTTTTCGTGCAAGAGGACTTCGATAATCATCCCGTTCCACTTCTTGCCCAAGATCGAGAAGGTCTTTTCGAAGCGCGGACACAGGCTAAAGTCGTCTTCAGTGGTTGCTACTTTTTCCATCGTGGTCTCCTCCAACTCCCTAGTTTGCTCTGGCGAGCCGCCGCCGAACTTGGCGGTGGACCCGCTGCTTGATGGGGCCAAAGAATTCCTGCTCTGCTTCGTAGTCGTCAACCAAGGAAACGATCAGGCTTTCCAGATACCGTGGCACCGCCAGGGTTGCCCCAAACATGTGCTTCAAAATGATATCCTTTTCCTTGGCGTTCAGGGAAGTCAGCTTCTCGGCGTTGCGCAGGGCCACCCGCGGGTGGATAAAGGCGTGGGTGCCGAGGTTGAACTTGGTTGTCCGCCAGTCGTAGTAAAACAGGTCGTGCAGCAAGCCGGCCCGGGCCGTGCTTGCGTAGTCCAAGTGAAGTCGCTTGGCGATCCGGTAGCTGTCGTAGGATACCGCGATCGAATGTTGCAAACGGTCGGAATGGTGGTGTTGGGTGTAATTGGCCAACTTTTGAACCGCTGGTTGACTCAACAAGTCTTCAACCAAGGCCACGTATTCCTTGTCAGTGCGCCATTCATTCCTTGCTTTCATGCACTTGTTGCCCCTTTTCTCTTTGGTGCTTCCATTTTAACCGATTTTCGGTCAAAGGAAAATGATTTTGCTTCTTTTTTGTAAGCTTACGGGTTGGAGACCGTGCTTATCATTATCATAGCGCCTTTCATCAGCGGCGACAATTGTGCCTGACCTTCCTTAACCAAAGATTTACCTTTGCCTACTTGGCCTGGCCGGCGGTGAGGGCAAACATTAAGATCCCGGCCGAGACGGCCACGTTCAGCGATTCGGCTTCGCCGCGCATCGGGATGTAGAGGTTGGCCGTCGTCTGCTCCAGCAGGTCGGCCGCCATCCCGTGGCCCTCGTTGCCCATGATCAAAGCGAAGTTTTCCCGCGGCTCAACGTCTAAGTAGGACTTGGCCTGCGGGTTGAGCTGGGTGCCAAAGACCGGGATCTTAGCGGCGGTGAAGTCGGCCACCCACTTCGTCAGGTCGCCGGTGAAGAGTTGGAGGTGGAACTGGCTGCCCTGCATCGAGCGGACCACCTTCGGGCTGAAGAGGTCGGCCGAGCGGTGGCTGACCACCACCCCGGCAAAGCCGGCCGCGTCGGCGGTCCGGATCATCGTACCGACGTTGCCCGGGTCCTGGACGCGGTCCAAGAAGAGCCAGGCCCCGCTCAGGTCCATCCCCGGCTTAAACTGGTGGGCCGGCAGGGGGGCGATGGCGGCGATCCCCTGGGGGGTCACCGTGTCGAGCACGTGGTTGAGGATTGCCGGGGTGACTTCGTAGACCTTGGGAAAGCGTGCTACAATGTCTTCGTGGGCGGCAAGTTCCGCGGCGGTGCCGATCAAGGCCGTCAGCTCGCGGCCGCTCTTGAGGGCCTCCTCGACTAGGTGCCAGCCATCCAGTAGGTAGGCGTTAAATTTTTCCCGCCCCTTCTTGGTGGCCAGCTTCTTCCAGTCCTTGACGTGTTGGTTCTTAATTGACGTTAGTTGTTCGCGCATTTTATCACCTCAATTCATTGATTATAGCATTATTTCGGAGGCGATTTTAATGATAAACTACCTGATTCTGGTCACCGGCCGCGTCCAGGGAGTGGGCTTTCGCTACATGACCTGGCGGCTGGCCGACGAGCTCGGCCTGGTCGGCCAGGTGGAGAACCTGGCGGACGGCCGGGTGAAGATCACCGTCCAGGGACCGGCCAAGACGGTCAAGCACTTCTTAAAGGAGGTTGCCGCCGGCCCCAGCCCGGCCGCGGTCGTCACCAAGGTCCAGGTCAAGGAACAGGCCCTCGAAAAGCGCGATTCCTTCGTGATCGCCAACTAGCTTTTTGCCCGCAACGGTGGCAATTTGGCCGCCAATCGGGTATCATTAACCTTTAGTTACGAAAATTTAGACTAAAGGATGAGAATTGAAAATGAAGAAAGTTAAACGCCTCGGGGTGCCCTTCTCCCTGACCGCCATGCTGACCCTTTTGGCCGGCTGCGTGCGGGTGAAGAACGGCAAGCCCTACGGGATGATCTACGACTACCTGGCCAAGCCGATGCAGTCCTTCATGGAATTCATCGCCCAACACACCGGCGGGAGCTACGGCTGGGCGATCGTCGTGATCGTGATCATCGTCCGGCTGATCCTTCTGCCGCTGATGATGAGCCAGATGAAGAAGTCGACCCTGATGCAGGAGCGGATGGCGATGGTCCAGCCGCAACTGCGGGCCCTCCAGGAGCGGCAAAAGAAGGCCAAGACGCCGGAAGAGCAGGCCGCCCTCGGCCAGGAGATGATGGCCTTTTACAAGGACAACAACATCTCGATGACCGGCGGGATTGGCTGCCTGCCGCTTTTGATCCAACTGCCGGTCTTCACCGCCCTCTACAACGCCATTCGCTACTCCCCGGAGCTATCGAGTGCCACCTTCATGGGGATCCCACTGGGGAAGCCGAGCTTTTTGCTGGCGGCCCTCTCCTTCGTTGCCTACCTGATCCAGGCCTGGCTGTCGACCCTGGGGGTCAGCAAGGAGCAAAAGAAGCAAATGCAGGCGATGCTCTTCGTTAGTCCGGTGATGATCGGGGCAATCTGCCTGTCCTCCTCGGCCGGGCTGGGGGTCTACTTCTTTATTGGCGGCCTCTTCGCCATCCTGCAAACGGTCCTCGTGAACGCCTACCGGCCGCGCCTGCGCAAGCAAATCAAGCAGGAAATGGCCAACAAGCCGGTCAAGGCGCCCAAGCCAATCCAGGCCACCGAGGCCCCGGCAGCGGCAATCAAGCAGCTAAAGAAACCAACCCCGGCCACCGGCAAAAAGAAGCCGCGCAATGCTGGCAAGCAGCGCAACGCCGGAAAACAACACCGCAAATAAGCACTTGGGGGGACGAAGCGATTCGCCACCCCTTTTTCGTAAAGATAAGGAGAAAGTTTAATGATTCAACAACTAATTTCTGACCCCGCCGTCCTCAAGCAGGTTAGCCAGCCGGCAACGAGTGCCGACTGGCCGGTGGCCACCGACCTCCTGGAAACCCTCCAGGCCCACGGTGACAACTGCATCGGCCTGGCCGCGATCATGATTGGTATCCCCAAGCGGATCATTGCAGTCACCCTTGGGCCGGTCAACGTCCCGATGCTCAACCCGCGGCTGACCAAGAAGCTCCAGCCCTACCAGGCCACCGAAGAGTGCCTCTGCCTCCCCGGCAAGAAGACGACCACCCGCTACAAGCAGATCACGGTGGCCTTCCAGCCCCCCCAGGGTGAGGAACAACGGCTCAACCTGAGCGGGATTGCCGCCGAGGCGGTCCAGCACGAGCTTGATCACTGCAACGGGATCCTGATCTAAAAAATTCACCCCCAATTAAAAGCGCGTTCCGCAGGAGGGCCAGCCTGGCCTAGCGGAACGCGCTTTTTGGATGTAGAAAGGGGCCGAAGGACGTGCCCGTCCCCGGCCCCTGATGTTACTTATCTTTATCCTTATCCTTGTTCTTGTTGCGCTCCTTCTTGCGCAGGCGCCGCTTCTTCTCCGGAGCCGGCGGCTGAGCGGCCACTTCCTCAACGATCGGGAGGGTGATCCGGAAGAGCGAGCCGGACCCGAGCTGGCTTTCAACGGTGATCGTCCCGTGGTAGCCCTCGACCAGCCGCTTGGCGATCGCCAGGCCGAGACCGTTGCCCCCGCGCTTGCGGCTCCGCGCCTTGTCGACCCGGTAGAAGCGGTCAAAGACCTTGGCCAGTTCTTCGGCCGAGATCCCCTCGCCAAAGTCCTGGACGCCGATCTCGACCGCCCGCAAATTGCGCGAAAGCGAGAGGTGGATCTGCTTTTGCTCCTTGGAGTACTTGACGGCGTTATCGCAGAGGATGATCAGGATCTGCTCGAGGTGGTCGCGGTAGATCTTGACCGTCTCGTCCTTGCGCAGGTCGTCGTCGAGGACGAAGTGGAAGTCGGGGTGGATCATCTGGAAGTTGTTGTAGACCTGGTGGACCACCTCGCGAACCGGGGTGGTGGCGTCGTGGTAGTTGACCTCAACCTGCTCAGCCCGCGAGAGGTCGAGCATTTCTTGAACCAGGCTGTTCATCCGGTTGGTTTCGGCCACCACCGCCGCCAGCGATTCGTCCAGCACCTTGGGGTCGTCCTTGCCCCACCGCTGCAAGAGCTGCATGTGCCCCTGGATGATCGCCACCGGGGTCCGCAGCTCGTGGGAGACGTCGCCGACGAACTGGGACTGCTGGTCGATGTAGCGCTGCATCCGGTCGAGCATCTCGTTGAAGAGGGCGCTCAGCTCGCCGAGCTCGTCGTTGCGCTTGAGGACCGGGACCCGTTCGTTCTTGGTCGGGTCGTCACGGATGGCCTCAATCGTTTCCTGGATCGAATCCAGCGGGCGCAGGATGAAGTAGGAGAGGCCGTAGCCCAGCAGACCGCTGGCCAGGACCACCAGGGTCAGGGCCAGGCCGCTAATCAAGAGGAGGCGCTGGTAGCGCTGGTAGTAGCTGGTCAGGTGGTTTTCCACCTGGAGGTAGCCGATGATCCGGTGGTTGCTGGCCTGGCGGATTGGCGCCCGGCCGACCAGGATGGCGTGCTGCTTGCCCTTAACCTGGCTGACCGTCAGGCTGGTGACCTTCTTGAAGGCCTTGGCCCGCGAGCCGGTGGTAAAGAGGGCCGTTCCCTGGCGGTTGTAGATGGTGACCGCCAGCTTGCCACTGGCAATCCCCTGCAGGGTCGGCCGCCGGTAGGCCACCCCGGTACCCTGGTCGGGCCGGAGGTCAACCCCCTTCTTGACCACCTGCTGAACCTGGCGGGTGGTCAGGTTAGTGGTCGGCAGCTGGGCCAACTGGCGCTGGGTGGTCGTGATGCTGGTTCTCAGGGCCTGGCGCTCCTGGGACAAGAGGTCGCGGGTGAAGCTGCCGAAGAGGGCGGTCACCACGACCAGGGAAATCAAGAGCGAGCCGATGGCGGTGCCCAGGGCCCACTTGAGCTTTAAAGAGACAAAGCGGGGCTTTGCTTGCGCGTTCTCCATCGCTGCCCCTCCCGTCTACGAGCGAATTACGTAGCCGGTCCCACGAACGGTTTGAATGTAGCTCTTCTCCCCTGGCCGGTCGATCTTGTTGCGCAGGTAGCGGACGTAGACGTCGACCACGTTGGTTTCAACCTTGGCGTCGTAGCCCCAAACCTTGCTCAGCAGTTCCTTGCGCGACATCACCACGTTGATGTTTTCCATCAGGATCAAGAGCAGCTCGTACTCGCGCTTGGTGAGGTTGATCACCTCGTCGCCGCGGCGAACAACCCGGTTTTCCTTTTCGATCGTCAGATCCTGGTAGGTCACCGTCGTCTGGTGGTTGCCCTTGGTGCCGCCCTCAATGCTGATCCGCCGCAAGAGGGCCCGCACCCGGGCCAGCAGTTCCTCGATCGCAAAGGGCTTGACGATGTAGTCGTCGGCCCCGTGGTCGAGCCCGGAAACCCGGTCGATCACCGAGTCGCGGGCGGTCATGATGATGATCGGCGTGTCCTTGACCTCGCGAACCCGGCGGGCAACTTCGATCCCGTTCAACTCCGGCAGCATTAGGTCCAGCAAGATCACGTCAAAGTCCTTGTTGAGGGCCGCCTCGAGCCCCTTGCGGCCGTCCAGTTCGACCTCGGTTTCGTAGCCGTCGTGCTTGAGTTCAAGCTCAACGAACCGGGCCAGGTTTTCTTCATCCTCGATAATCAAAATCCGACTCATATTTTCACCTTCACTATTTTCCAATTCTCCTCGGGGGATCTTCCCCGAACCATTCACTGGTCCGGCCCCACAAAATGAGGATTAACAATCAATACCAGCACCCATTTTATCATAATCCCCTCATTTTCCCTAGGGGCAAAATAAAAAGGCCCCCTCAGGTCCGGCGCCTGGAGAGGGTCTTTTCGGTTATGCCGGCTTAGTTGTTGGCATTAACAACTTGCTTGCCGTCGTAGTAGCCACATGATGGGCAAACCATGTGTGACTTGCGGAGTTCACCGCAGTTTGGGCATGCTGCCAAACCCGGAACAGTCAACTTGATGTGACCGCGCCGGTTGCGCTTGCGCGTCTTGGAAGTCTTCCGTGCTGGAACAGCCATTGTTTCCACCTCCTCATTGTGAAATCATCCACTCTGGTTTTTAACCGTTCGCTAATCTTTTTCGTCCTGATCAGGAAATAACGTTTTTAACTTAGCGAGCCGTGGATCAACCTTGGTTTTCTCCTCGTCGGCAACGTGGCCTTCCTCGATTACTTCCCAGTCCTTGCCGGTCGGCATTGCCTCCCCCGACGCCTCGGCAGGGGTCAGCACCCGCCCCGGCAGTTGCTCGATGATGTTCTCGATTACGATCTCATCGAGGTCAATCGGGGTGCGGTCGTCGGCCAGTTCAAAGACCAGGTCCTCGTTTTCGTCGTAGCGGTCTAGGTGAGCGGGATCGCTCAGGTAGTTCTCCGTGATCGCAAAGTTGAGGGCCAGCTCAACGGGAGTGAGTGAACGCGTCGATGGGGTCGTCACGGTCGTCTTGACCTGGATTGCCACCGTCGCGTCCCCCCGGTCATAGGTCACAAAGCCTTTCACCGCCACGGGGGTCAGCGCGAGGATTTGTTCCGGGAACCGGGCAATCATTGCATCTGCTAGCTCCAGGCTAAGCGCTAACTGCAGGGGTTCTTCCTGGTAGCGCCGGAGCTCGGTTAAGGTCCATTTCATCTTCGTCCCTCCTAATGCAACACGCCTTATTATACGTGAGCCGGTTGGTCCTGTCAATGATTTTTCCTTGACAGCTTAATCACCGGGGCGTGCTTGACGTCTTGTTCAACCGGGGTAAAGGTTTGGTAGAGCTTGCCGGCCCGGTAGTCGGCGTTAACTAGGCCCTCCTTTTGGTCGGCGGTGACCTTGGTCAACAGCGGGTAGGCCAGGTCCTTCTTGACGGTGTGCAGGTAGTCGCGGCCGCGGTCGTTGAAGGCGAGCACGTGCAGGTAGGGGTTGGCCATCGCCCGCTCAACCGCCTCTTGGTCCAGCTCCAGCAGGGTGTAGAGGCAGACCCGCAGGAGGCGGGCGTAGGTGTAGCGCTTGGTCTTGACCGCCCGCAGGAAGCCGTCAAAGCTGAGGTTGCGCTCGGCGGCCGCCTTCATCCGGTACTCGAGCCCCTCGCTCATCAGGTAGCTTTGCGCCAGGTAGCCGACCGGGGCCTGGATCAGGTGGTTGCGCAAAAGCGGGTAGAGGGCCGCCCAGCCGGGAACCACCCGCAGGTTTGCCAGGTCGGCCGCGGTCTGGGGCGGGACCACCGTCGCCACGTCCTCGCCGGCCAGCGCGGCCTGGCGGATGGCACTGGCGCTGGCAATTTCCCCGCTGATGGTCTGGTCGTGGTAGTCGGCCCCGCGGCGCTGGATCGGCCGCAGCTTCAGCGGCAGCTTGAGGTCACGGGCCGCCTTGTAGTAGGAAAAGGCCAGGATGTCGTTGGGGTCAACCAGGCTAACCCCGGTCTTTTCCGCCAGGGCCTGGTTGAACTGGGTGGCGTAGGTGGCGCGAAAGTCCTTGAAGCCCTGGCGCTGAAAGTCGTCCTCGGCCGTCACCAGGCGGGCAAAGTCCCATTCGGGGTGTTCGGCACCAAAGACCACCTCATCCACCCCGAGGGCCGCCAGCAGGCGCAGGGCGCCGGCGGCAAAGTGGGTTCCCGGCTGGACGGCGTAGAAGATCGGCAGCTCAACCACCAGGTCGGCCCCGCCGGCCAGGGCCTGGTTGGCCCGCTGCCACTTGTCGAAGAGGGCCGGTTCCCCCCGCTGGGTGAAGTTGCCGCTCATCACCACCACCACCGCCTCGGCCCCGCTGACTTGCTTGGCGGTTTGCAGGTGGTAGGAGTGGCCGTTGTGGAAGGGGTTGTACTCGGCCACCAGGCCCACCGCCCGCATCAGTCGGCCTCCTTGGTCAGCTTGAAGAACCAGCGGGTGGTTGTTGCCATTGGTTCCCCCTGCCCGAAGTCGGCGGTCACCGTCAGTTGTGCCAGGTCGAAGCCGGCCGCTTCTAGGGCCCGCTTCCAGGTGGCCAGCGGGTAGGTCCGCTCGTAGTGGGTCTCGCCAACCCGGCGATAGTCACCGCTGGCCTGACGGATGAAGAAGGCCAGCTCGTGGATTGCCCCGTGGGCCACTTCCGGGTTGGCATAGCTGGCCCACAAGAAGGCGCGGGCCTGATCCTCGTCCTCGTAGTTGTAGGTGTAGCCCGGGTAAACCTCGTCGGTTTGGTAGGGGGTAATCACGTCGAAGAGGAAGGTCCCCCCGGCCGCCAGGTGCTGGTAGACCGCCGAAAAGCAGGCCGTCACCGCCGCCTCGTCCGGCAGGTAGCAGAGCGAGTCGGCAAAGCAGGTCACCACCTGGTAGGTCGGCAGGCCGGCCAGGCTGGTCATGTCGGCCTCGACCAGGGTCAGGTCGACCCCGGCTTTGCGGCGGTGCTGGTCGGCCAGGGCGAGCATCTCGGGCGACAGGTCGGCGTCGGTAACGGCAAAGCCGGCCTGGGCCAACTTGACCCCCAGTCGGCCGGCCCCGCCCGCCAAATCTAAAAGCGTGGCGCCAGGCGTCACGCTTTCTTGGACATAGGCCTGCCAGCACTCGTACAATTGCGGGTCAAAGAGCTCGTCGTAGAGCTGGGCAAAGGTCTGGTAAATCATTTTTCCGGCAACCATTGGCTGAGGTCGACCAGCGGGGCCTCACTCCACAGCTTCTCCAGCTTGTAGAAGGCGCGGGTTTCTTCGCGGAAGACGTGAACCACCACGTCGCCGAGGTCGATTAGCACCCACTGGGCGGCGTCCTTCCCCTCAACGCTGCCGATCTCGACCTGGTTTTCGTGGGCCGCCTCGACGATTGCGTTGGTGATCGCTTGGACCTGACGGTTGGAGCCCCCGGTCATCATCACAAAGTAGTCGGCCATTGGCGTCAGCTGGTCAACGGCCAGGGCAACGATGTCCTCGGCCCGCCGGCCGTCCGCCGCCTTCACAACCATTGCAAGAATGTCTTTACTTTCCATTACTTCAGTTCCTTCCTGTACTTTGGCACCCAGGCGTTGTAGGTCACCAGGGTTTGCGGATACACCGGCTTCCCCTTTTTCACCAGGTAGGCCAGGGTTGCCTGGGTTTGGTAGGCCACCCCGAGGCCCAGGTCCTGCTTGGTCAGCCGCCGGGCCGTTTCCACCCCGGGAAAATCGCGGCCGGGCTCGATGTAATCGGCCATGTACACCACCTGGGCCAGCGGGGTCAGGTAGGCATCGCCGGTGGTGTGCACCCGGATTGCGTTTAAAATGTCCTCGTTTTGCACGCCAAGCTCGTCCTTGACCAGTTCGGCCCCCACCTGGCCGTGCCAGATGGCGTTGCCGTAGTCGAGCAGGATTGGGTTGAGCCGCTTGGCCTTGATTACCCTGATGAAGTCGGCGTCGGACCGCTCCTTGGCGTAATCGTGGCAGAGGCCGGCCACGCTGGCCGCCTCCGGGTCAACCCCGTAGCGCTTGGCAAGCTTGACGGCGGTCTCCTCAACCCGCAGGACGTGGGCAAAGCGCTTGGCCGACAGGGCCGCTTGCAGGCGGTCCACCAGCTGCGCCCGGCTTAAGGGGAGGTAGTGCTGCTTATATTCCTTGACCATCGTATAAGTGATGCTCCTTTATATACGAAATTACCGGGTCCGGTAACATGTAGCGAACCGATTCGCCGGCCGCCAGTCGCTGGCGGATCAGCGAGGAGGAAAATTGTACCTCGGGCACGTCAACCCAAATCACCGGGTAGCGGCTCTCGTTGCTGGCCCCCTTGCGGCGGACGGCAACGAAGTTCACCAGCTTCATCAGTTCATCGATCTTGTGCCACTTGGGCAGGTAGTCGACCATGTCCCCGCCGATGATGAAGTAGTAGTCGACCTCGGGGTGGGCCTTCTTGAGCTGGCGGATCGTGTCGTAGGTGTAGCTAACCCCGCCGCGGTTGACCTCGGCCAGTTCAAGGCCGAAGAGCGGGTTGTCCTTGATCGCCAGTTTTAGCATCGCCACCCGGTCGGCGGCCGCGATCGCCCGCTTGGTGTCCACGTGGGGCGGCACCGCGTCCGGCAAGAAGTCCACCCGGTTGAGCTTCAGGGCGTGGCCCACCTGGTCGGCAACCAGGAGGTGGGCATTGTGAACCGGGTTGAAGGTCCCCCCGTAGAGGGCAATCCGCTGGCGCCGCTTGGCCGTCACCTGAACCTGAACCTGGGGCGCCGCTTCAATCGTTACCTGCGCCATTTGTGTCCCCCCTAAATCTTGGCAACCCGGACGGACAGATCGCGGTCCTTTTCCTTGCTGGCGGGGCGGAACAGGACCAGCACCCGGCCAATCATCTGCACGACCTGGATGTCGCTGTTGGCCTCAATGTAGTCACGAACCGCCGCCACTTCCAGGTCGGTGTTTTGCAGCAGGTTGACCTTGATCAGTTCCCGCTTTTCCAGCGCCCCGGTTAGCTGGGCCAACCAGGCCGGCGTCAGGCCGTTCTTGCCGACCGCAAACAGCGGCTGGAGGTGGTTGGCCTGGGCGCGCAAGAAGCGCTTTTGTTTTCCTCGTAATTGCATGTTGATGTTCCTTCCAATTGCCTTCGTCTTTTTTTCAGTAGCCGGCCTAAATCATTGCCCGGCGGACCAGGACGGCGATCCCTTCCGGGGCCCAGCCGGCAACGGTTACCCCGGCCGGCACGGTGATCCAGCCCAGTCCTTCAAAGACCAGGTCGCTCTTTTCGGTGATCTTGAATTCGTGGCGAACCAGTGGCGGGATCGCGTCCTCCTCGCCCTTAGCCGGCGGGGTCAGCAGGCCGCCGCGGTGCTTTTGGTAGAAGGCATCGGCGTTGGCCAGTTTGGTCCGGTGCAGGGTGAGGTTGTTTTCAAAGTAGGCCACCATCCCGTGCTTTTCACCGGTCAAAAAGTCAAAGCGGCCGATCCCGCCGAGAAAGATCGTCTGCTCGGCGCTCAGCTGGTAGGTCCGCGGCTTGATTTCCTTTTGCGGGGCCACCAGCTTAAGGGCGCTGGCCGGCAGGACGTGGGCCATCTGCTCCTTGTGGATGATCCCCGGGGTGTCGACCAGCTGGCGGCCGTCGTCAAGCGGGATCTCGATCTTGTCGAGGGTCGTTCCCGGGAAGCGCGAGGTGGTGATCAGGTCCTGGACCCCGGTCCGTTGCTTGATGATCTGGTTGATCAAGGTCGACTTGCCGACGTTGGTCACCCCGACCACGTAAACGTCGCGGCCGGCCCGCAGGTCTTCGATCGTCTCGAGGAGACCGTCGATCTGGTGGTTCTTCTTGGCCGAGACCAGCAGGGTTTCGGCCGGGCGAATCCCGGCCTGGTTGGCCTGCTGGCGCAACCAGTCGCGCAGCTTGCGGCGGCGCAGCGAGCGCGGCAGGAGGTCTTCCTTGTTACCGACCAGAAGGACCGGGTTGTCGCCAACGAAGCGGTGAAGGCCCGGGATCAGGCTGCCGTTGAAGTCAAAGATGTCGACCACGTAGACGATCAGCGCCTGGGCGTCGCGGATCTGGTTCAGAAGCTTGAGGAAGTCGTCGTCGGTCAAGGAGACCGGGGCAATTTCGTTGTAGTGGCGGAGGCGGAAGCAGCGTTGGCAGTAGAGGTCGCCCCCCTCTTCGGCCGCCTTGAGGGCACTGGCCGGGGTGTAGCCGAGGCCGTCCTTATCGGTGGTCTGGATCACGCTCCCGCAGCCAATGCACCGCAGTTCTTCTCGTTCTTCAGTCATCTAATCCCTCCTGCCAGGTCATTTCCGGGTACCGCCGCTTGAGGGCGTGCTTGACGAAGCGCTCCAAGAAGCGGTTGATTTGGGTGTTCCACTTGTCGCTATCGATCAGCGGTTGAACCAGGATCGACCGCACCCCCGCCTGGTGGGCGGCCACGATGTCGGTCAGGTACTGGTCACCGACCATCACCACTTCCTGCTCCGAAAGGCCGAGCTGACGGCGGGCGCGGGTGATCCCGCTCCCCAGGGGCTTGAGCGCCCGTGAAACGAAGGGGAGGCCGAGCGGGGCGACCGCCGTTTGCACCCGCCGGTGGTTGTTGTTTGAAACCACCATCAGGGTGATCCCGGCCGCCGAAAGCTCGCGCATCCACTCGCGCAGCTGGGGAGTGCCGTCGGGGTTGTTCCAGGCAATCAGGGTGTTATCAAGGTCGCTTAAGACGGCCTTGATCCCCGCCCGCTGCAGCTGGGCCGGGGAAACGTGATAAATTGACTTCACCATCCAGGTGGGTTTAAAAATTCCGATCACAGGTTCATCCTCGCATCAATTAGTCATTACTCTATTATACCGGTCCGCAAGACGAGCTTCAAACTTCCTCCCCGGGGGCCGGCCTTAATAAAAAAGATCAGGGCAAGGCAACGAACCGTCCTGATCTTTTTTGGTTGGGTTTATATTTAGTTCAAAGCCTTCTTGGCTTCGTCAACCAGCGCCTTGAAGGCGTCGGCATCGTTGACGGCCAGGTCAGCCAGCATCTTGCGGTTGATGTCGATGTTGGCCAGCTTCAAACCGTGCATCAGCTTGGAGTAGCTGATCCCGTTCATCCGGGCACCGGCGTTGATCCGGGCAATCCAGAGTTCGCGGAAGTTACGCTTGTTTGCCTTCCGGTCGCGAAATGCGTAAGTGTAACCCTTCATCACTTGGTCCTTGGCCGTCTTGAACAGACGGTGCTTGGACCCAGTGTAACCCTTAGCCAACTTCATGATGCGCTTGCGCCGTGCGCGCGTAACCGTTCCACCCTTAACTCGCATAGTGGTAACCTCCTAAATTTGTAAGTAATTTAAACCGGATCCTACTAATTACTTAGCAGGAATCATCTTCTTGTAACGCTTTACGTTGGACTTGTCCATCATCGACAGGCCCCGCAGTTGCCGCCGTTGCTTCTTGGTCTTCCCGTGGAAGCGGTGGCTAGTGAACGAGTTACCACTCTTGAAACCGCCCTTGGCAGTCCGCTTGAAACGCTTAGCAGCAGCGCGATTCGTCTTCATCTTTGGCATAATGAATTCCTACCTTCTTTTATTTTTTTGCCTTGTCGTTGAGCGGAGCAAGCGTTAAGAACATGCTCCGTCCTTCCATCTTTGGCCGTTGCACAACCGTGGCGATGTCCTTGGTTTCTTCCGCCATCTTCTCAATCATGTCCCGACCGATATCCTTGTGCGTGATCGCCCGACCACGGAAGCGGAGGGAAACGCGCACCTTGTCACCCTTTTCGATGAACTTGCGCACCCGACCAAGCTTAACGTTGAAGTCGTTCGTATCAATCGTTGGGCTCAGGCGGATTTCCTTGACCGCGACCGTCTTTTGGTTCTTCCGGGCTTCCCGTTCCTTCTTTTGCAACTCAAACCGGTACTTCCCGTAGTCCATAATGCGGGCAACCGCTGGCCGCGCTTTCGGCGCTACCAAGACGAGGTCGAGGTCAGCTGCTTCGGCCATCCGCAGGGCCTCATCCCGGCTCTTGACACCGAGTTGATTCCCGTTTTGGTCGATCAAGCGAACTTCCCGCGCCCGAATACCGTTGTTGACAATCATTCCTTGAGCTATGGCAACACACCTCCGATTAATTTAGTGGAAAGATCAAGCAAAAAAGCGGGATCCAACCAGACCCCGCCGCAAAATGACCCCAAAAGAGTCATTGTACTTCAACTCGTCAGCCCGGTAACTCTGGTCACCAAGGCGAGAAGCGGGTGCTTCTGCTTTTTTCTTTCAACGCTAACTATAATACAAAAGGAGCCTCGTCCTGTCAAGGGGCACGGCTCCTTTTTCTTTCTTACTGGCGGTGGCGGAGGTTCTCCCCGCTAACCACCACCTCGCGGGAGAGGAAGCGAATCCGTTCCATGATCCGCTGGGCCTTGAGCGGCTCCTCATTTCCCTGGCTGTCGACGGCCAGGTGGGCGGTCAGCTGGTCCATGGTGAAGTTGGAGGAAAAGAAGGTCGGCAACTCCTCTTGCATCCGGTACTCGAGAATCACGCCGAGCACCTCGTCGCGAATCCAGGCCGAGAGGGCGTCGGCGCCGATGTCGTCGAGCATCAGAATCGGCACCTGCTTGATTTTGTCGCGCTCCTGGTCGGTGGTGTTCTTGCCGATCGAGCTCTTCATCTTGACGGCAAAGGAGGGGAAGTGCACCAGGGTGGTCGGGTGACCGTGATCGGCCAGGTAGTTGGCCAGGGCGCCGAGCAAGTAGGTCTTGCCGACCCCAAAGGAGCCGGTCAAATACAGGCCCGGTTGAAAGGCGGTCGCGGTTGGCGAATAGTTCTTGGCAAACATCACCGCCCGCGCCAGGGCCTCGTTGCGGCTTTCCGAGGCCGCTGATCCCTCGGTGTAGAAGTTGTCGAAGGTTGCCTGGCGGATGAACTTCGGCATGCTGACGGTGGTGATCCGCCGGTCGCGGGCGGCGCGGGCGCGCGCCTCTTGCAACTGACTGGTCGGTACGTAGGCCACGTCAATCTGGCCGGCGGAAACCACCAGCCGCGGCACGTAACCGGGGGCAACGCTGGCCTTGCCGGCCGCCACCAGCTCGCGTTCGTGAACGTACTCGTAAAGCTTGGCGGCCCCGCGCTGGATCCCGGCCGCATCCAGCTCCTCCTGGTGGTCGTTCAAGAAGGCCTGGACCTCCGAATCCGCCAGGACGGTCTGCATCAGCTTGCGGTACTGCTCCGCCCCTGGCCCCTTGCCGAGCTGGTTGGCGATCGTTTCGTTAATTGCTTCCACGGTGCTTCCCCCCTTCCCTTTCTTGTTCTTCCTTGTCCTGTTGCTTCAATTCCGCCAAGAGGCGCTTGGCCTTGGCCGTGCTCTCGGCGCTGACTGCCGTTGGCGCCTTCTTAGCCCCCTGCTTGGCCCAGTCGGGCAGCTTTTCCTTGATGACCGGCTTGCGCGAGTAGCGGTGCTTGCCCGCGGTCGAGCCCTGCTTGAGGCGGGCGGCCTGCTTTTGCTGGTGGCGTTCGATCTGGCGAAGGGCCGCCGTGGCCGAATCAACCCCGGCCGCCTGCCAGCTGGAGGCGATCGAGTTGGCCAGGCCGGCACTGAGGTTGTCCATCCCCTGCTCGGCCAGCAGGTACCAGGCGAGGATGTTGATCGCCGCCGGCGGCAGGTCGCTGTTGGTGGCGATCGAGGTCAGGGTCCGTTGCTCGTTGGGGGTGGCAAAGCCGCCGGCCTGCTGCTTGAGTTGGTTCAAGAAGGCAATCACCGGCGTCTTGGTGGCCACCGCCACCAACTGGCGCATCGGCCCCGTCATCCCGGCGGTCTCCTCGTCCCCCGCCGGCTGGTTAGCAACGCTGGCGGGCTGGCGGTAGGCGGCCGCCACCAGCTGTTCAAAGCGCTGGCGGTCAAAGCGGTTGCTGGCCAGGTCGGTCGCCTGGGCGGCCAGGGTCGCCAACTGAAACTCGTCGGCCCCGTAGAGCTGGTGCTCGGCAATCACCAGGTCGTGGGCGGGGCGCAACTGCGCCTCCGCCACCCCCAGGCTGTCGGCCTGGCGAAGGAAGAAGGCGAAGTCAAAGTCGCCGTCCGCCACCGCCCGCTCCTGGTGAACCGGCCGCGGCAGGCTCTTGCGGGCCTTTTGGATGGCCTGGTCCTCGGCCGGCCGCGGGGTTTCATCCGGGGTGAAGACCGAAAAGAAGTCACGGCTGACCTGGGTCAACTGGCTGGTGTCAAAGACGTACTGGCGCGCCAGGCCGGCCAGCTGGTCGAAGCGGTCGGCCCCGACTTGCTGGAGCAAGAGCACCGCCAGCAGGTCGTCTTCCAAGAAGGCCGCCGGGGCCAGTGGGGACTGGAGTTCCAGAACCAGGGTTACCCCGGTGTCGCCGGTTTGCTGAAAAGTCTTGACCAAATCAAGCCCCTCCAGCCGTTCCAGGGCCCGGGTCAGGTCCGGCAGGCCGCAGTTGAGTTGCACCAGGAGGGTGCTGACCCGCTGGCGGTTGACCAACAAGGGTTGCGGGGCCAGTTGGCTCTTCAGCGCCGCCAGCAGGTTGAGGGCGGCCGCCCCGAGGAGGGGCTGGTAGAAGGCCAAAAAGGTGGCCGCCGGCAGGTCGCGGTAGTCAAGGGCGGCGGCAACCAGGTAGCCGGTCTGCGGGGTCAGCGGGGCCCGCTTAGTCATGGCTGGCCTGCCCCGGGTGGTGTTTGCCAACCAGGCTTTCCAGCTCGTTCATGAAGGCGTCAACGTCCTTGAACTGGCGGTAGACGCTGGCAAAGCGGATGTAGGCGATCTGGTCGACCTCCTGCAGTTCGTTCATCACGAATTCGCCGATCACCTGGCTGGAGACCTCGTTTTCCCCCAACCGGCGGACCTTGGCCTCGACGTTGGCGGCGATGTCGGTCAGCTTCTCCATGCTGACCGGCCGCTTTTCGGCCGAACGGACCAGGCCGTTTAGGATCTTTTGCCGGCTGAATTCCTGGCGGGTGCCATCCTTCTTGATTACCAGCAAGGGGGTTTCCTCGTAGCGTTCAAAGGTCGTAAAGCGAAAGCCACAGTGAACACACTCCCGCCGCCGTCGAATGAAGGTCCCATCCTCGCTGGGGCGACTGTCGACCACCCGGGAACCATTGTGATGACAATGTGGGCAAATCATCGCTCCCACCTCCTGTAAATCTTCTTAATTAATTTATTATACTCTTTTCATTTCGTTCATTTCCAGCATTTTTCCGCCAAACCGCGATAATGGCGGGCGCTGGAAGCGATTTTTCGTCAACATGGCCTCAATTTTATTAAAGAACGAAAAAGCGGTGGCCGAAACCATCGCTCATCTAAGCTAATTCTTCGCCGATTGCCCCGCCCTTGTCCACGATCTCGTTGGGGTAGGGTTGAGTAGAATCGTAGTTGGCAAACAAGTCGGCCAGAGTGCTCTTGGTATCCTCCATCTTCATCATTCCCTCGCTAAGTACCAGCGGAATTACCCACGCAGAAGCGAACGGTAGTCCCTATTTACTTGACCGGCGTCGCCACCAGCGGGCCAACCAGGTCAGGACCTGGGCCTCGGTGGCCGCCCGGGAGCCCTCGTTGTCAATCACCACGTCGGCCAGGGCGGCCTTCTTGGCCAGCGGCCACTGGGCAGCGATCCGCCGCTTTGCCGTCTCCCGGTCGTAGCCGTTGCGGGCCATCAGGCGGGCCAGCTGGGTGGCCGGACTGACGGTGACCACCATCACCGCGTCGCACTGGTCTTGGTAGCCGCCCTCGTACAAGAGGGGGAGGTCCAGGACCACCAGCGGAACCCTGGCCAGGCGGGCTTGGTGGAGGTCGAAGAGGATCTCCCGGTGGATCAGCGGGCTGAGGGCGGCGTTGAGCTTGGCCTCGGCAACCGGGTTGCCGAAGACTTGCCGGCCCAGTTCCGCCCGCTTCAGCTGGCCCCGGTCGTCAAGGATCCCGGAGCCAAAGACGGCCACCAGGCGGGCCAAGCCGGCGGAGTGGGGCCGCACCAGGCGGCGGGCCACCAGGTCGCCGTCTTCGACCACCGCCCCCCTGGCGGCCAAGAAGCGGGAGACGGTCGACTTACCGCTGGCGATCCCGCCGGTTAGCCCCAGGATCAGCGTCATTGGTCCGCCAGCCCCTGGCAGTGGGGGCAGAAGGTCGTCCCCCGCTGGGCGACCTTGATCTTGACCAGCTTGGTGCCGCAGCGCGGGCAGGCCTCGCCGGCGCGGCCGTAGCAGTCGAGCTCGTTTTGGAACTCACCGGCATCCCCGAAGGCGTTCTTGAAGGTGTGGACGGTCGTCCCGTGGTGCCTGGTGGCCCGGGCCAGCTCGTGGATGATGTTTTCCCGCAGCTGCCTGATCTGCTCGTCGGTCACCGTGTTGGTCAGTTGCTCGGGGTTGAGGCGGGTTTCCCAGAGGACCTCATCGGCGTAGATGTTGCCGAGACCGGCGACGTGAGACTGGTTGAGCAAGAAGGGCTTGAGCTTGCTACGCGACTTGTTCATGATCCCCTTCAGGTAGGCAAAGGTCAGGTCCTCCTCGGTCGGCTCGGGGCCGATCTTCTTGAGGCCGCCAACCGTCATCTCGGTGCCGGTCTTGACCAGGTGCATCCGGCCAAACTTGCGGGTGTCGCGGTAGCCGAGGTCGGTGCCGTCGGTAAAGTGAAAGAGAACGTGGACGTGCTTGTCGATTGTCGTCCCGGTTGGCTGGTTGAAGTAGCTCCCCTCCATCCGCAAATGGGAAATCATCGTCAGGTCGTTAGTGAAGCGGAAGAGGAGGTACTTCCCCCGCCGGTCCACCCGTTCAATCCGTTGGCCAATCAGGTTTTCCTTAAACTCCTCGACCGGGTTTTCGATCATCTTGGGGTAGAAAATATCGATCCCGTTGATTTGGCGGCCGGCGGCAATCCGCATCAGCCCCCGGCGGACCGTTTCGACTTCTGGTAATTCGGGCATACGATCACTCACTTTTCCTAGATTTGGGGCGCCTCCGCCCCTAACTTAGAACCATTATAATCACTTGCCGGGCATCAAACAAGCTAGGTGCCTAGTCCAGCTTCTTCAGATCGTACCAGGTAGCGCCGGCCTTTTCCTCGACCTTGAGCGGCACCGCCAGGTCCATGGCCGAGTCCATCACCTTGGCCACCACCTTCGCCAGTTGGGCCACCTCTTCCTTTGGTGCCTCAAAGACCAGTTCGTCGTGGATTTGCAGAAGCATCCGCGCCTTGAGGCCGGCTTCCTTCAGGGCCTGCGGCATCCGGATCATCGCCGTCTTGATGATGTCGGCCGCGCTCCCCTGGATTGGGGTGTTCATCGCCGTCCGCTCGGCAAAGGAGCGCTGGTTGAAGCCCTTGGCGTTGATGTCTGGCAGGTAGCGCCGCCGGTGGGTCAGGGTTTCAACGAAGCCCTGCTTGCGGGCGGTGGCAACAATCTCGTGGATATACTTTTCCACCCCCGGGAACTCGGCGAAGTAGGACTGGATGAACTCCTTGGCCTGCTTGCGGGTGACGTGGATGTTTTGCGCCAGCCCGTAGTCGGAAATCCCGTAAACGATCCCGAAGTTGACCGCCTTGGCCTGGCGCCGCATGTTGGGGTCGACCTCCTCGTCGGGCAAGAGGTGGAAGATCCGCCGGGCGGTGGCAGCGTGGATGTCCTCGCCGTCGATGAAGTCCTGCTGGAGGTTCTTATCGCCGGTGACGTGGGCGAGGACCCGCAGTTCGATTTGCGAGTAGTCGGCCGAGAAGATCTGCCAGCCCTCCTCGCTCGGCACGAAGGCCTGGCGGATCCGCCGCCCCTCTTCCAAGCGGGCCGGGATGTTTTGCAGGTTCGGGTCGACCGAGGAGAGGCGGCCGGTGACGGTCAGGGTTTGCAGGTAGCGGGTGTGGATCTTGCCGTCAGAGTGAATGACCTTCAAGAGCCCCTTGATGTAGGTCGACTGGAGCTTGGAAATCTGCCGGTAGGCCAGGATCTGCTCGATGATCGGGTGGTCGCCGGTCAGCTTCTCCAACACGGCCACCGAGGTTGAGTAGCCGGTCTTGGTCTTCTTGAGCGGCTTGAGGCCCAGCTTTTCAAAGAGGATTACCCCCAGTTGCTTGGTCGAGTTGATGTTGAACTCCTCGCCGGCCAGCTGGTAGATGCTCTGCTCGAGCTCGGCCAGCCGCTCGGTCAGCTTGCTGCCCATCCCCTCCAGGGTCTGGGCGTTGACGGCGATCCCGTTGATCTCCATCTGGGCCAAAACGGCGCTGAGCGGGCGCTCGATCTCGGTGTAGAGCGGCCACTGCTCGTTTTGCTTCAGCTCGGCCACCAGTGGTTCCTTGAGGGCGGCCACCGCGGCGACCTTTGCCGCCAGGTGGTGACCAAGAATGGTGGCGTCGGCCGGGATTTCCCGCTTGGCCCCCTTGCCGTAGACCTCCTCGTCGAGGGCGACCTGGTGGTAGTCGCGGGCCTGGGCCAGTTCGCCGACGTCGTTGAAGTTGAGGGTCGGGTCGAGCAGGTAGGAGGCCAGCAGGAGGTCGAAGCCGATCCCGGTCAAGTCAATTCCCAGCCGGTGGAGCATCACCAGGTGGGCCTTGGCGTTGAAGAGGTCAATTTCGACCGCCGGGTCCTCGAGCAGGGATTTAAGCGGATCAGCCTGCAGGAGGCTGGGGTCGGTGGAGACGTACCACTTGCCGGCCGCCCCGAGGGCAAAGCCCTCCACCGCGGCCAAGTGGTAGTTGGGGTCCGACTGCTCAATATGGAGGGTCAGCGGGGCCTTGAGGGCGGCCACTTCGGCTAGGTTCTCCTGGGTCAGGGGGATGAAGGGAATCTCCTCCTCGCCCCCGACTTCCTCCCCGGCCGGGTCAACCGCCATCTTGTCCAGGAAGGACTTGAAGT
Organism: uncultured Limosilactobacillus sp.; assembly: GCA_944327195.1. Classification (GTDB taxonomy): domain Bacteria; phylum Bacillota; class Bacilli; order Lactobacillales; family Lactobacillaceae; genus Limosilactobacillus. The sequence goes on along the minus strand of CALVGV010000016.1, from coordinate 27,068 downwards.
TCAGCGTTTGGTAGAGGTCCACCAGGGCCGCCTCCTGGGGACCGGCGTAGGCGATGTCTTTTAGGCCAACCGTCAGCGGGGCGTCGCGGCGGATCCGCGCCAGGTCCTGGCACTTGTAGGCGATCTCCTTTTCCTTGATCAGGTTCTCCTTGCGCTTGCTTGCCTTCATCTGGTCAACCTGGGCGTAGAGGCCGTCGAGCGAGCCGTACTCCTTGATCAGGTTGAGGGCCGTCTTTTCGCCGATCTTGGTGACCCCGGGGTAGTTGTCGGAGCTATCACCCATCAGGGCCTTGACGTCAATGAACTGCTCCGGGGTGACGCCGAGCTTTTCCATCATCGTGGCCGGGGTATAGTGCTCGGTCTGGGTGACCCCCTTCTTGGTGACCGCCACCGTGGTGTGGGCGGTGGCCAGCTGGGTCAGGTCGCGGTCGCCGGAAACCACCAGGGTGTCAAAGCCGGCGGCATCCCCCTGCTTGGCCAGGGTGCCGATGATGTCATCGGCCTCGTAGTCCTTCAGCTCGTAAGCGGTCATCCCGCTGGCCGTCACCAGTTGGCGAACGTAGGGAAACTGCTCGCTCAGCTCGCTCGGCGTCTTGGCCCGGCCGGCCTTGTAGTCGGCGTACTTCTTGGTGCGGAAGGTGGTCTTGCCGGCATCGAAGGCCACCAGGGCGTAGTCGGGGGTGAAGTCGGCTAGGATGTGGTCGAGCATCAGCTTAAAGCCGTAGATCGCCGCCGTGTGAAGGCCGTCGGCGTTGGTGAAGCGGTCGAGCTGGGTGTGCATGGCAAAGAAGGCCCGAAAGACGATGCTGTTGCCGTCAACTAACAATAATTTCTTGGTCATTTCCCTGTTCCCTTTCCAATTTGCGATCGCGCTCGCAGTTCACGTCACGATTCCTGTTTCAATCAGCTTCCATTGTATCAAAAAAAGGGCCGGGTCACACTGACCCAACCCTGAATGCTTAGTCCCGGCTCGACATGCCGAAGATTTGCAGCAATTGAATGAAGAGGTTGATGAAGTCAAGGTAGAGCTGGAGGGCCCCCATGACGGCCAAGCCGCTCGCCGAGACTTGATCCCCGTATTGCAGGTAGATGTTCTTCATCTTCTGGGCGTCCCAGGCCGTCAGCACCACGAAGATGATCACGGCGATGAAGGAGAAGATGTAGGTGATTGCCGGGCTTTGCAGGAACATGTTAATGACCATCGCAATGATCAGGGCAATCAGAGCCGCGCTCGCCTGGCTCCCGGCCCGGGAGAGGTCGCGCTTGGTGACCGTCCCGTAGATGGCCAGGTAGACGAAGATAACCGCACTGGAGAGGAAGGCGGCGGCGATGTTGGCCCCGGTGTAGGCCCCGGCGATCAGGGCAAAGACGAAGCCGTAGATCACCGCGGTGGCCATCAGCATGATGAAGCTGCCGACCGGGTTGCGCTGGGCGCTAAAGCCAATCCCCATCGAGAGGGCGATCGGAAGGAGTAAGACCAACCAGACCATGCCGGTGTGGGCCGCGAAAAACGAGAAGACAACCGCCCGGAAGGTGGTCATCGACAGGTACGCCGTCAGCGCCGAGACCAACACCGCCAGGGCCATATTCCCGTACATCCGCGTTAAGAAGCGGTTCAACCCAATCGCGTCGGTGTTGACCTCGCGCCGTTGCGGTTCTTGCGAGAAAAAGTTGTTCAATTGTGTTCCTCCTTTGAGTTTGACTAACTTTGACGTTTAGTGACAATAATTGTAACAAACTTGTCATCCGACTTCAAGAAAAACTCGTCAATTTTAAGGAAGTTAGAAAACGGGCCCAACCCGCCGCTGGAATCACCCCTGGAAACGGAAAAAGGTTGGGAAGAACCGCGGTTCTTCTCAACCCTTCAAGGCGCAAGGTCGTGCCTAGTCAGCCAGTTTGGCCTCGATGGCTTCCTCATACTTTTCGATGTCCCCAGCCCCCATGAAGACCAGGACCGATTGCTTGTGGGCCAGCAGCTTGTCGAGCGAGTCCATGTCGATCCCCTCGCTGTTTGGCACCAGCTGCTCGAGGTCGGCACTCGACACCTTGCCGGCCGCCTCGCGGATCGAGCCAAAGATCGGGGTGACGTAGAGCTTGTCGGCCAAGGACAGGCTCTTACCAAAGTCGGTCAGGTAGGCCTTCAGCCGCGAGTAGGTGTGCGGCTGGAAGACGGCGACGATTTCCTTGTCCGGGTACTTTTGGCGGGCGGCGTCGAGGGTCGCCTTGATTTCGGACGGGTGGTGGGCGTAGTCGTCAATGATCGTCGTTTCCCCCACCTTGTGCTCGCTGAAGCGCCGCTTGACCCCGCTGAAGGAGGCCAGTTCCTCCTTCAGCTTGGCCAGGTCCACCTTTTCCAAGGTGGCCACGGCGATTACCGCCAGGGCGTTGAGGACGCTGTGTTCCCCGTAGAGGTGGATGGTGAAGGTCCCCAGCTTGTCGCCCTTGAAGTAGGCGTCGAAGGTCGACCCGGCCGCCGACCGCTGGATGTTCTTGGCCTGGAAGTCGTTGTCTTCCCCGGTCCCGTAGTAGTAGACCGGCACGGAGAACTTCAGCTCGCGCAGCTTCGGGTCGTCCCCCCAGGCAAAGAGGGCCTTCTTGACCTGGTGACCATAGGTGGAGAAGGAATCCTGCACGTCGGCCAGGTCCTTGAAGTAGTCCGGGTGGTCGAAGTCGACGTTGGTCATGATCGCGTAGTCCGGGTGGTAGGCCAGGAAGTGGTCGCGGTACTCGTCGGCCTCAAAGACGAAGAAACGGGCAGCGGCCTGGCCGTTGCCTTCCCCATCGCCAATCAGGTAGTTGGTGGTGGCCACCCCGGAGAGGACGTGGGCCAAGAGGGCGGTCGTGCTGGTCTTGCCGTGGGCCCCGGCGATCCCGATGCTGGTGTAGGACTGCACCAGTTCCTCAACCGTTTCCGGGTAGGATTGCACCGGCAGGCCGAGCTCCTTGGCGCGAACCACTTCTTCCTGGTCGTCCGGGAAGGCGTTCCCCTTGACGATCGTCATCCCCGCCGCGATGTTGGCCGGGTCAAAGGAGTGGATGGCAATCCCCTTTTGGCGCAGGGGCGCCTCGGTGAAGGTTTCCTTTTCGATGTCCGACCCTTCCACCTGGTTGCCCAGGTCAAACAAAACCTCGGCCAGAGCGGCCATCCCGGTCCCCTTGATGCCGACGAAATAGTAGTGCTTCTTTTCCATTCGGAGTTCCTTCTTTCCTATGCAAACAACTGGTTCCCGCGCGCAAAGTCAAAGGCGGTGCCAACCGGGGCAAAGTCATCCGGCAAAATCAGCGCCCCCGGCTTTTGCGGGGCGTTCTTGAGCTTGAGCTCGCGGCCGGAGCAGATCATGCCGTTGCTCTCAACGCCGAGCAGTTCGCCCGGCCAGATTACGCTCCCGCTCGGCATCATCGTTCCCGGATTGGCAACGACGACCTTGATCTTTTCCTGCATATTCGGCGACCCGCTAACGATCTGTTGCTTGCGGTCGCCGAGGTCAACCGTGGTGATGTGGAGGTGGTCCGACTTCGGGTGGTCTTCCATCTTTTCCACGTAGCCCACCTGGAAGTGGGGCGCTTCCGGCAGCGCCAGTTCGGCACTGAAGCCGGCGGCGGTGATCGCCGCGTTCAGCTTAGCCAGCTGGTCGGCGGTCAGGTCAACCGCCCCGGCCGCGGCGTCAGCCAGTTCCGGCAGGATTTGGCTGGCGGCCAGGAAGTTGTAACCCAGCAGCTGGCCCGTCTTGGCATCGGTCAGTTGGACCAGGTCGCCCTTGGTGGTTACCTGCTGCTCGCCGGTCGTCGGCGCGGTCATCACGATCAAGACATCGCCGAGCTCGGCCCGGTTGTAGCTTGCAATTAACATGGAAAAATCCCTCGCAATCTCTGATTTAAATCGGTAGTCTATATCTTACCACACCGGGCGCACCCCGGGCGGACGGAACGAAAAAAGGAGCCGAAAATTTTCGGCTCCTCAACTGATTTCGGCTTTCACTAGGCCAGGCCGTTCAGGAAGCTTTCGACTTGCTCCTTGGTCTTGCGGTCCTTGTTGACGAAGCGGCCGATTTCCTTGCCGTCGTCGTAGGCCACGAAGCTCGGGATCCCCATGATGCCGAGATCGGCGGCCAGGTCGATGTTCTCGTCGCGGTCAACCTTGATGAAGGTAAACTGCGGGAAGTCGGCTTCGATTTCCGGCATGGCTGGCTTGATGAAGTTGCAGTCCGGGCACCAGTCGGCGGTAAAGAAGAGGACGACCTTCTTCCCCGCTAGTTCGGCTTGCAATTCGTCCTGGTTCATTTTCTTCAGTTGTTCCATCGCGCTCGCTCCTTTTCTTACTTTTTGTAAGTTTATTATACACGGCCTGGCCAAAAAGGAAAGGCCTTTGCCCAAAATTCCCCCACCGCGAGCAATCAATTCTGGTTTTGGCCGGCCTGTGTTACAATTAACCTACTTTAAAGCAGAAACGAGGCCGATTGAAATGCAAAATTCAAATCCCGTTGCCAATCCCTGGCTCATCCCCCTCACCCTTGGGGTCTCCGGCCTTGCCGGCTTCATTGCCGGCAAGCTCTTTGGTGACCGCAAGCTCAGCGCAACCGCCATCCTGCGACTGGTCACCAGCGCCTTCAAGAAGGAGGGGCCGATCACCGGTAGTTGGATCGACCACCAGGCCCACCCCTACCAGCGGTTCGCCGTTCGTACCCAGGCTTACCGCGGGGCGGTGACCCGCCAGGAGGACGGCGAGGCCGTGACCTACCGCTTCCTCGCCGACGCCTACACCGGCTCGATTTTGGCCGTCAAGCGCCAGGCGGAAGCCTAGCCCAGGCTAACCTTCCCCAGGAGCAGTTGCCCGGCCGGTTGGCCAAGGAGGCAGCCCCGGGCCGGCAGGGGAACGCTCGCGGCCGGCACCTGAATGGTAACCGCCGGGGTCAGCGGTGCCAGCCGTTGGCCCAACCAGACCAGCTCCGGCACGGCCGGCAGCTGGATGATCGTCGGCGTGGCCTTCGCCACCACCGCCAGGCAGGCCCGCAGATCGGCCGCGGTCTGAAGGCCGCGGATCGCCAAGCGAACCCCCCGGCGGGAAAGCTGGCTGATCTGGGCCAACTGCGGCCCGGTCAGTGGGCTGGTTACCGCAAGGCAGACGTAACTGCGGTCGCCGGTTTCCATGATCGCCGGGCCGTAGTGGCGAACCAAGCGCTCGTCGGCCCCGAGGTCGCAGAGCACTAACCGCTTGGTCTGCAAGCGGAGCAGGCGCGGCAGTTGGGCCGGGGTGACCGGGGCCTGAATCCCGGCGAGCGGCGTCCCCAAGAGGCGGGACAGGCGTTGGGGCCAGCCCTGATTTTCAACGGCAATGATTTTCTTTTCCATGCGCACCCTTCCTAGCTAGACCAATTCGTGATTTGATCATTGATTCCCGGCAATCTTCTCACCTTTTGGGACCGCTGTCAATTTTATTATTGGCGACTTATCGGGCAAAGTGATCGATCAACTAGCGGACGGCCGCGAATGCAATCGGTTGCCCATTTTTAACTAGACCAATCCAAAACTTAAGAAAAACTTTGCTAACTTTCCCACAAAAAAATCCGGCTAGGTGTGTGCTAGCCGGATTTTTTTACTTGGTCCGAAAACGGGCCGCAAGCTTGTAGATTGGCTGGCCGAGCTGGCTGAACTTCTGCTCGTACTCGGTTTCGACGTTGCCCTCGTTCTCCGCCGACTGGTGGAGGTCGAGCCAGACGCCGTCAAAGACCATCCCGTAGTTGTTCAGGCTGGTCAGCGAATACTCAAAGAGGCCCTGGTTGTCGGTCTTGAATTCCAGGCCGCCGCCCGGCTTTAAGATCCGCTCGTAGGAGGCCAAGAAGGACTTGTAGGTCAGGCGCCGCTTTTCGTGGCGGGTCTTCGGCCAGGGATCGGAGAAGTTCAGGTAGAGGCGGTCGATCCCGCCGTCTTCAAAGAAGGTCTCCAAGCCGGCCCCGTTGGCCCGCACCAGCTGGAGGTTTGGCAACTGCTCCGGCAGGGCCTTCTTGAGGGCGATTGCGGCCACCGTGCTTTCCACCTCGAGGCCGATGAAGTTGATCTCCGGGTGGGCCTTGGCCATCCCGATGATGAACTGGCCCTTGCCCATCCCCACTTCTAATTGGAGGGGTTGCTTCTTTTCAAAGCGGTCCTGCCAGTGGCCCTTCATTGCTTCCGGGTCGAGGACCATCATTTCCGGGTGGGCTTCCATCAGCGGTTCCGCCCACTTCTTGTGTTTCACGCGCATCGGCTAGTTTTCCTCGCTTTTCTTTAGTCGTACCTTCAGATAATACCGGTTTAGGAGCCAAACTTCAACCAGGACCGCCAGCAAATTTAGGCCGCGCTGATCCCAAGAGAAGTTGGCCCAGCCCAGCGACCAGGAGGCCAGGCAAATCAGGCCGGCGGCCACCAGCAAGACCCGGTTAAGCAGGCGCCGGAAGGCCACCCGCTTGGCCGAATTCGGCAGGGGGTATAGGTGGGTGAAGGCAACCTGGTCGTACTGACGGTAAAAAGGCATCAGCTGGCTGGCCACCAGGTAGGTGAAGAGCAGAAGGCAAGCTAGGTTCAGCCACGGGACAGTGATGAAGTAGCAGATCACCATTGCCACCAGGGTAAGGCGGGCCACCAGGTTGCCGACCTCGGCGTTGCGGGCCAGGCCGTGACCGTAGAGGTACTCCCAGGGTCCCTCCCCCTTGGCCAACCAGTGAATCAGCGGGGCCTGGTAGGCGCGCCGCTTGACCCGCCCCTGAACGTGGGGAACGTCGGTGAAGAGGTTGAAGAAGCGGTAAACGCTCTCCATCCGCGCCTCCTCAGTCGCCACCGCCTGGCGCCAGGCGATTTCCGGCTGGGCCAGCACCCGGGTGCGGATGGCCAAGAAGAGGATCAGGCCGACCGTCAGCCCCAGGCCCGGCTGCCAGAGGGCCAGGCTCCAGCAGACCAGCGGCTCCCACCACTTGGCCCCGGGATAGGGCGGCTTGAAGCTGATTTCCTGGCGGGCCCGCAGGAGCCAGAGGGCCTTGACCAGCCCCGCCAACACCAGCCAGCAGGCCAGGTGGAACCAGGAAAAGGCCTGGGTACGCAAGAGCAGCGGCAGGGCCACCACCAGGGCAGCCAGGCTGATCAGGGCGCCGCGCCAGAAGCTATAGTACCAGGCGGCCCTGAAATAGCCGACCGCCCGGCCGGTTTGCGGCAACAAAGCAATCGGGTCGGCCCGCTCCACTAGGGTCGCCAAGCGGCCAAACTGGCAGGCCACGGTTAGCCAGGCCACCACCAGCGGGGCCACCCACCAGGAACTTGGCGATACCTGGGGGAGCCACTGGGCGTAGCTGTAGGCCAGGGCGCCGAAGAGGAAGAAGAGGGCGATGATGAAGTGGTCGTTGAAGACCAGCCGCCAGTACCTCAGTAGCAGGCCAAACTGGCGCCGCTTGCGGCGGGCAAAGAGGTCATTCATCATGGTGATCATCCCCCGTTGCTAGGGCCAGGTAGATCTCGTCAAGGCTGGCGGCCGGGTTGGGCGCCTGGGCCTTGAGGTCGCCCAACGTCCCGGCGGCCCGCACCCGCCCGTTGGCCAAGAGGACGAAGCGGTCGCAGTGCTGCTCGGCCGTGGCCAGGACGTGGGTCGACATCAGGATCGCCGCCCCGGCCGCCTTCTTCTCCTCGATCAGGTTCAAGAGGTCGCGGACCGCCAGCGGGTCGAGGCCGTAGAAGGGTTCGTCGATGATGAAGAGCTTGGCCTCGGTCAGAAAGGCCATCGTAATCATCACCTTCTGCTTCATCCCCTTGGAAAAGTCGACCGGGAACCAGTCGAGCTTGTTTTCCAGGCGGAAGCGCTTGAGCAGGCGGTGGGCCCGTTCCCAGGCCGGCTCTTCGGCCAGCTGGTAGGCCTTGATCGTCAACTCCAGGTGCTCCTTGAGGGTCAGCTCCGGGTAGAGGACCGGGGTTTCCGGCACGTAGGCAATCTGTTGCTTGTAGGCCACCGGGTCGGTCGCCAGGTTGGCCCCGTTGAGGCTAATCGACCCGGAAAAGGGGGTCAAGAGGCCGATCAGGTGGTTGATCGTCGTCGACTTCCCCGCCCCGTTGAGCCCGATCAGGCCCACCAGTTCGCCGGGGTTGACCGTGAAGCTAACCTGGTGGAGGACCGGGAGGCGCGAATAGCCCCCGGTGAGGTTATCAATTGTCAGGGTCACTGTGCCCACCTCCGTTTTCAATTAAAAGTTTCTTTTTCGATTATAGCACACGCGCCGATGCGGTATACTAATGGTAACTACCGTTTAGTTGCACGGGCCCTGCCCGCACCTGAGAAATGAGGAATTCAGATGGACGATTGTATTTTCTGCAAGATCATCAAGGGGGAAATCCCGAGTTACAAGGTATACGAAGACGAGGTCGTGTACGCCTTCCTCGACATCTCCCAGACCACCCCGGGCCACACCCTGGTGGTGCCAAAGAAGCACGTCAAGGACATCTTTGAGTACGACGCCGACCTGGCCGCCGCCGTCTTTGCCCGCATCCCAAAGATCGCCCGCGCCATCAAGGCGTCCGACCCGGCAATCGAGGGGATGAACATCCTAAACAACAACGGCGAGGTTGCCTACCAATCGGTCTTCCACTCCCACTTCCACCTCATCCCCCGCTACCAGGACGATGACTTTCGCATTCAGTTCGTCAACAAGCAGGAGCAATACGATGACGCAAAGTATCAAGCGGTCCTGGACAAGATTACAAAGCAGTTGTAAGCGGCAGCTAGCGGCCGAGCAAGCCGACCTGGCCCGCTTCAGGCGCGAGGGAGCGGCGGTTGCGGCGGCCGGCCAGGGGCTGATCGAGAGCCTCAACCAACTGGCCACCGCCCTCCCCCCGGCCGCCACGGCCCTGATTGAAATGGCTGACCGGGCCCAGGAAACGGCCACCAAGCTGGCCGCCCTGCAGGAACAAGCTGAACGAGATGAATGATTGACCGCGGTCGGGATTTGCGTCCCGGCCGCTTTTTTAGGCAAGCAAAAAGGCGGTCGGGAAAAAATTCCCGCCGCCTTTTGCTGTGATTACGATTCACTCGAGCTGTCAGCACTCGAACTATCGGTGTCCGATGAGGACGAGGACGAACTGGAGCTAGAGCTTGAACTCTTCTTGGAGGAGCTGGAGCTCGACGAAGAACTAGAACTAGAACTCGAGCTTGAGGAGAGGTAGTCGTCCAAGATGTTGGAGAGGTCGGAGTCCTTGATCGAGACGTTCCCCTTCTTCAATACCTTGGAGATGACCTTCTTCATGAAGGTCGAGCTGTTCATGTGGGTGTTAACGATCTGGGTCTTGAGGTCGCTAATGTGGTTAGCCATCTTCCCCTTAGCCGGGTGCTTGATCATGTAGATGATCTGGTAACTACCACTACTGGTCTTAACCGGCGTGGTGGTGTATTCGCCAGTCTTGAGGGCGAAGGCCGCCTTCTTGTAGGTCGAGGTAACCGACGAGCTGGTGTTGTCGAAGGCCGAAACTACCCCACCCTCACTCTTGTTGGAAGTGTCGGTTGAGTTCTTCTTGGCCAACTTCTTGAAGTACTTCAGCTTGTTGCTACCGGAGTAGTTGTTCAGCTTGTCGATCAGCGATTCGGCCGTGCTCTTGGAGCTGACGGTGATTTCCGCCGTTTGGACCTTCGGCTTGTACTTCTTCCACTGCTTCTTAAGGGCCTTGTTGGAGAAGTCAGAGTAGTCGCGAACCGCTTGTTCCAGCAAGAGCTCGGACCGGATTTGTTCCTTGAAGGTCTTGGTGGTCAAGCCCTCGGCGGACAGCACGGAGGAGAAGGACGACCCGTACTGCGACTTGTAGGTCTTGTATTCCTTGTTAACCGCCGCGGTCGAAACCTTCTTACCGTACTGGTGCTCCAGGACCTTGTTCAAGATCATTTGCTGAAGAACCGCCTTGCCGGCCGAGGTTTGCTTCATGCTACTGTAGTATTCACTTTCGGTGATCTTGCCCCCGCTAGTGGTGGCAACGGCCTTGCTCCCACAGGCTGCCAGTGGCAACATGATCGCAACCCCCGCGATCAGGGCCAAAATCTTCTTCTTCTTCAAACTCCTTCACATCCTTAAAAAAACTTACTTTCCCACTATAACACATTCCGCCCCGTCGTACCGGGTCAGGGGCAATGTTTAATTTCTCTTAAACCGATATTCACTTTGCGACCACATGCTAATCGCCCGGTTTTTGCTCAAAGGTTGGCCGATAAAAGGCGCGGTTGTCGAGCGCAAAGAGGCGCGGGGTGAAGTCGCCGGGGGCCGTGTCCTTGAGGGCGGCGGTCATTGTCAACAGATTGGCGTCCAGTTCGTCGAGCTGGTGGAGGACCTGGGCCTCGAGGATCTGCGGCCGCACCGGCGACCCGTACTCCAGCAGGCCGTGGTGGGCCAACACCAGGTGGCGCAAGACGACGACCTCCTCGCGGGCCGGGTCGAGCTGCAGGGCCCGGCAGGCGGCGGTCAGCTCGCCGTCGATCAGCGAGATGTGGCCGACCAGCTTGCCCGCCACCGTGTACTCGGTGGCCACCGCCCCGCTCAGCTCGATCGTCTTGCCGAGGTCGTGGATGATCGTGCCGGCGTAGAGAAGCTGGCGGTCAATCGCCGGGTAGAGGGTGGCCACCTGCTCGGCCAGGCGCAAAATCGAGAGGGTGTGGTAGGAAAGGCCCCCGGCAAAGGCGTGGTGGTTGCTCTTGGCGGCCGGGCTGGTGAAGAAGGCCTCGCCGTGCTGCTTGATCAGGTAGACGATCAGCTGGTGCCAGACCGGGTTGGTGATGGCGGCAAAGTAGGGCCGCAGTTCGGCCTTGATCTGGTCCTCGCTCTCCGGTGCCCGCGGCACGAAGTCGGTGGCCGGCCGGTCGCTCAGGCTCAGCTGGCGGATGTCCACCTGGGGTTGGCCCTGGTAGCTCCCCTTCTGGCCGCTTAGGTGGACGACCTTGCCGGCGGTAAACTGGGCCACCTGGTCGGCGGTGGCGTCCCAGAGGTTGCCGCTGATCGTCCCGCTCTGGTCGCCAAAGGTCAGGGCCAGGTACTGGCTGCCCTTCTTGGTCGTGCGCGCGCTGGCCTCCTTGATCAGGCAGTCGACCTCCAGCGCCTCGCCCTCTTTCACATCGCTTATTTGCATTCTTTCCTCCTAACAGCAAAAAAGGCCGGGTTTCCCCAGCCTTTCGCATTACTTGCCTTGCGGAATGACGTCCTTGTAGAGCTCCTGGATCGGCTTGGTGATCACCTGGTTGAGCTGTTGGAGCATGGCGTCGACCCGCCGTTCAACTTCCATCAGCTTGATCACGCTTTGCTTTTGGCCGACCTGCTTGGCCAGTTCCTGGACCTGCTTGATTTCTTCCTCGCTCAGGTCCTTGCCGGCCATCTGCTTGGCCTGGGCGTCCTGTTGCGACTGCTGGAACTTCTTGAAGAGCTCGTAGGCCTCGCTGTCCTTTTGCAGGGCCTCAAAGGCCGTCTTCAGTTCTTGGTACTCCTGGGTTTCGCGCATTTGGCGTTCCAGTTCGTTTGCCGTATCGTAGATGTTTACAACCATCGTGCTTCCTCCTCGAATTAATTAAATTTATTTTACCAGATCATCACTGGAAAAGCGAACGGACACTGCTCCAGGCCTGGCTGAAGCCCTTCTTGACGTTGTTGGCCACCTCGCCGGCCTGCTCGAGCAGGTTCTTCTTCGGCGTCTTGGTGGTCGAGTTGGCCTTGGTGGCGGCGTCGGTCACGCTAAAGCTGGTCCCGGCCGTCGTCGGCAGGAGCTTCTCCATTTCTGCCTTGTAGAGGTAGTTGATGCTCTTGGTTTCGACGTCGGACAGCTGCTGGGTGGCGGTGGTGTCGTCGTACCCTTCCCAGGTGGCGACCACCACGTCCGGGGTGTAGCCGACCACCCACTTGTCGCGGTCGCTATCGTTTTCCTTGATCCCGGAGTTGGTCGACCCGGTCTTGCCGGCCAGGGTGTAGCCGCTCGGCTTGGCCGTCTTCCCGGTCCCCAGCTTGAAGACGTCGATCATCATGCTGGTCATCTCAGTGGCGACCGACTTCTTCAGCACCCGCTTGGTGGTCAGCGACTTCTTGCGCTTGACCTCGTGGCCGCTGGAGTCAACGATCTTGGTGATGAAGTGGGCCGTCGGCAGCTTGCCGCCGGAGGCGAAGACCGAGTAGGCCCGCGCCATCTGCAGCGGCGAAACCCCGTTGGTCATCCCCCCCAGGGCCAAGGCCAGGTTCTTGTCGCTCTTCTTGACCGGCAGGCCGAACTCCTGGGCCATCTTGTAGCCGGTCGAGACGCCGATCTTGTTGAGCAACCAGACCGCCGGGGCGTTGAGGCTTTCGTAGAGGGCCTTATACATCTTAATCGAGCCGGAGTACTGGTTGTTGTAGTTCTTCGGCGTGTAGGTCTTCTTGCCGCTGCCGTAGGTGATCTTCTTGTCGGTCAGGGTCGAATCGTAGTGGTAGCCGTTCTCCAGCGCCGCGGCGTAGACGACGATTGGCTTGATCGTCGACCCCGGCTGGCGGCGCATCTGGGTGGCCCGGTTGTAGCCGCGGAAGACGTGGGTCCCGCGGCCGCCGAAGATGGCGGTCACGCCCCCGGTCTTGGGGTTCATCGCTACCGAGGCGGCCTGGACCATGCTGCCATCGCTGAGGTTGGCCGGGAAGTTATTGCTGTTGCTCAGCACCATCTGCATCGCCTTTTGCTGGCTCTGGTCGAGGCTGGTGTAGATCTTGTAGCCGTTGTTCATGACCTCCTTTTCGGTCAGCCCGTAGTCGGAAATCGCCTCGGCAATCACGGCGTCAAAGTAGGACGGGTACTTGTAGGTGGTCGGCGACTTGTAGCCGTTGGTGACCACCAGGGCGGTCTTCTTGTAGGCCGCCGCCTGGGCCTTGGTCAGCTTGCCGTTTTCGACCATCAAGTCGAGCACCAGGTTACGCCGCTCCTTGGTGGCCTTGGGGTGGTTAACCGGGTCGTAGGTCCCCGGTGAGGTCAGCATCCCGGCCAGGGTGGCCGCCTCGGGGACGGTCAGGTTCTTGGCGTCGGTGTTGAAGTAGCGCTTGGCCGCGTCCTGGACCCCCCAGATTCCGTGGCCAAAGTAGGCGTTGTTTAGGTACATGGTCAGAATCTGCTTCTTGGAGTACTGGTTTTCGACCTCGATCGAAATGAAGATTTCCTTGGCCTTGCGGGAAAAGGTTTGCTCCTGGCTCAAGAAGGCGTTCTTGACCAACTGCTGGGTCAAAGTGCTCCCCCCACCGGAAATGTAGTCGCGGCCGAGGAGCTTGTTCTTGACCAGCAAAAGCGCCGCCCGGCCGAGTCCCTTGACCGAAAAGCCGTGCTCGTGGTAGAAGTTGCGGTCCTCGGTCGAGAGAACGGCGGCGGTGACGTTGGAAGAAATCTTGTTGAGCTTGACGTAGGTCCCCTTTTGCGAATAGAGGCTGCCGGCCGACTTGCCCTTGCGGTCGTACACCATCGTCGGGTGTTCAAGTTGCGACTGGAGGGCCTTGACGTTGGCCGTCTTGGTCACCACCGTCAGGTAAATGCTTGCGATCAAAAAGACGCTCAAAAAGACGACGATCAGCCAGCGGGTGAGCTGGAACCGGTGCCAGCCCCGCTTGAAGCCAGCCCAGCCGGCCGCTCCGGCCCGCTTGAAAAAGGCGCTGCTCTTCGCCAACCATTCTTGTCCTTTCCGCTTCATTTGCTTAAATTCCTCTTTTTCTCAAATTTGTTCACCCGGAAATTTTATCACGAATTTTGGGGGACGAAAAGCGGCCGCCCCTCCGCCGCCAAGCCGGCCACCACGGCCCGGGAGAGACAAAAAGGAGGGCGCCGCGGCGTCCTCCCAGGGATTAATCATCGTTAAACTACATTTCGTCCGGGGCCTTGACGCCAAGCATTGCCAGGGCTTGCTTGAGGACGTGAGCCACCGCCTGAACCAGGGCGAGGCGGGCCTGCTTGCCCTCGTCGTCGACCAGGATCCGGGTGTGGGCGTAGTACTGGTTGAAGTCCTTGGCCAGGGCCAGGGCGTACTTGCCGACCAGCGACGGGTCGTAGTTGTTGGCGGCCCGTTCGATCGCTTCGCCAAACTGGCCCAGCCGCTTGAGAATCGGCCATGCTTCCGCCCCGGTCAGGGTCAGGTCAGCGCCGTCGAAGCTTGGCATCCCTTCCTTGCGGAGGATGCTCATTGCCCGGGCACGGGCGTATTGAACGTACGGCCCGGTTTCCCCTTCAAACTTCACCACTTCGTCGAGGTTGAAGTTGACCCCGTTGGTCCGTTCGTTCTTCAGGTCGTGGAAGATCACGGCCCCGACCCCAACCATCTTGGCCACTTCGTCCGGGTTCTTCAGGTTCGGGTTCTTCTGGGTGATCTGTTCGCGGGCGAGCTTAACCGAGTCGTTGAGCACGTCTTCGAGCGAGACCACGTTCCCCTTCCGGGTCGACATCTTCTTGCCGTTTAAAGTCATCAGGCCGAAGGAGATGTGTTCGAGTTGGTCCCACCAAGTGAAGCCCATTTCCTTGAGGACGGCCTTGAGTTGCTTGTAGTAGTTTTCCTGTTCGGCCCCAACCACGTAGAGCGACTTCACGTGACCGTACATCCGCTTCCGGAAGAGGGCGGTTGCCAAGTCCCGGGTGATGTAGGTGGTCGTCCCGTTACTCTTGATGATCAGCGGCGGCACCAGGTTGTAGGCGTCGAGGTCCACGATTTGGGCCCCGCGACTCGGCTTGAGCAGGCCCTTGTCCTTGAGCAGTTGGATCGGTTCGTCCATCTTTTGGGCCGAGAAGGCTTCCCCGTGGAAGGAGTCGAAGTGGACGTCGAGCATGTCATAAACCCGTTGGAACCGTTCCAGGGAGATTTCGCGGAACCACTTCCACAGCTGCCATGCTTCCTCGTCGCCGTGTTCAAGCTTGGCGAACCAGTCGCGGCCGGCCTCGGTGTATTCCGGGTGTTCGTCGGCTTCGTTGTTGATGCGGACATAGTACTTGAGCAAGGTGTTGATCGGGTCCTTCTTGACCTCTTCTTCGTTCCCCCACATCTTGTAGGCGGCCATCAGCTTCCCGAACTGGGTTCCCCAGTCCCCCAGGTAGTCGATCCGGATTACCTTGTAGTTTTCCTTTTCCAGGATCCGGCCGATCGATTCCCCGATCATCGTTGACCGCAGGTGCCCCATCGACATCGGCTTGGCGATGTTTGGCGAGGAGTAGTCAATCGTGACGTTGCCGCCGTGACCGAGGTCCTTGGACCCGTAGTTTTCCGGGTCGGCCAGGATGGCCTTGAGGATCTCGGCCCCCACGCTAGCCTTGTCGAGGAAAAAGTTGATGTACGGGCCGGCAACAACGACCTTTTCAAAGCCGGCGTCATCGATCTTTTCCACCAGTTCCTGGGCGATTGCTTGCGGCGCCTTGTGCATCGTCTTGGCAAGGAAGAAGGTCGGGAAGGCGTAGTCCCCGTTCTTGTTATCCTTTGGTCGTTCAACCTTGGCGGTCAGTTCCTCTACCGTCAGGTCTGGCAATGCCGGCTGCAAGGCCTTAACTACTTGTTGCTTTTCGTCCATCAATATTCCTCCTTAAGCAAAAAACGCCCCTAATTAGCGCTTGGCTAACTAGAGACGAGAATTCCCGTGGTACCACTCTACTTGAATTTACATTCCACTCATTAAATGTAATATTCACCTGTACCGCTAGCCCCGCTTCGAAACGGGTCATCTCCCGGCTTCCACCGCCCCGGGATCGCTGCAAGACAACCACGCCCTACTGTTGCTAACGGAACCATTATAACACCACTGCCGATGTTATAAAAAGGGACACCGCAACCGCAGTGCCCATCAAAGCGGGTAACGAGAATCGAACTCGCGACTTAACCTTGGGAAGGTTATGTTTTACCACTGAACTATACCCGCAAATACGAGGTGAATCAATCACCTTTAGTATAATAACAAGTGCCGCCGGATTTGTCACCCTATTTTTCCGACTTTTTTGCCGGGCGCTTCTTTTTGCTCGACTTGCTTGCCTTGGCGCCCTTTTCCTTTTCTTCCTTGGCCGCCGCTTCTTCGTCTTCCGGCGTCCGCTCAACTGCTTTCACCATCGTGGCTTCGTCCTTGCGGATTACCGCCCGGCCGTTGAGTTCGTTCACGCTCGTCTTGTCCGCCGGGGCGAAATCCTTGATGGCAATCATGATCGAGTTATCGTAGACCTTTTCGACGATCCCGCCGAAGTCGTTTTCCAAGGGACCAAACTTGTCCGCCTTGACCTGGTCCCCAACCTTAAAGAAAGTCATCCAGTTCACCTCATTTTCTGGCATTTACAATAATAGAAAATATTTTACACGTTTTTCGTCGTTTTTCAAGTCTCTTTTCTGGCTTTCCCCGAGAAATTGGCCTCCCGCCGGCGGGCGCAGAGCAAGCGTGGTAAAATAGGAATAAGAATTTCGCCCGAATTGGAAAGGAGGGCCTGCCGATGGTAATTCGAATCATCCGCTGGTTGCTGGTGGTGGCCAGCCTCATCACCTACTACAAGAGCCTCAACGCCAAGCGGGAAAAGGACCTCTCCTTCTTCTCGGTGCTGACCCGGCTCTGCCTCTTCGTCCTCCTGGCCGGCAAGCTGGTCGGCGCCCTGATGACCCTCCCCCACCTGCCGCTGATCAACCTCGCCCAGGTGGCCCTCTTATTATTGGTGCTGGTGATCACCGAGCTAAGCTTTCGCCGCAAGCGGCTGACCTTCGGCAGCCCCCACCTGGCCCACCTCAGCCAGCTGGTGGTGACCGTCCTCTTGCTATTGATTCCCTGGTGATTAAAGAACGGCTTTCCGCAATTGGAAAGCCGTTCTTTTAGTCTGTCGTCCAGTAGGCCTGCCGGATCCGGTCGACCAGGTCCACCAGCTGGCGGGTCTCCCTGACGTCGTGGACCCGTAGCACCCGGCCGCCGGCCAGCATCATCGCCGTTTCGGCCACCAGGGTCACACCGAGGCGGTCCTCCTTAGCGAGGCCGAAGAGGCGCTTGCCGAAGCCCTTGCGCGAAATCGCCACCATCACCGGCCGCTTGAAATCGGTCAGCTGACCCAGGTTGTTCATCATCGCCAGGTCCTGGTCGCCGTCGGCCACCTTGGCGTAGCCGATCCCCTGGTCAAGGCAGATCCGCTCGCGAGCGATCCCGGCCGCCGCTAGTTCCGCTAGGTTGCGGGTGAAGAAATCCCGCATCCCCGCCGTCAGGTTTTGGTACTCGTGGCCACGACTGGAGTGCATCGTCACCAGGCCCACCGTTGGGTAGGTGGCCAGCAATTGGCGCTTGGCGGCGGTTTCGAAGCCGTTGACGTCGTTGATGATGTCGACCCCGGCCGCCAGCGCCCGTTCCATCACCGGCAACTTGTAGGTGTCGACGGCGATTGCCACCTGGGGGTAGTCGCGCTTCAAGAGGGCGATTGCCGGGGCGATCCGCGCCCATTCCTCCGCCGGATCAACCTCGACGAAGCCCCCCGGCTTGGTGGTCTGCCCGCCCGGCTCGATGATGTCGGCCCCGGCTTCGACCATCGCCTTCACCTGGGCGGCCATCGCCTCCTCCTGGTTGAAGCGGCCGCCGTCGTAGAAGGAATCCGGGGTGACGTTGAGGATCCCGTAGACCAGCGGTTGGCGGTTGAGGTTGTAGCGGAAGCGGCCTGCCTGCCACCAGACCGTCCGCTCGGCTTCCCGCGCCGCCAGGCTATTAAGCAGGTCGCCGTCGGTGGTAAAGCGGCGCCGCACCCGGGCGGCAAAGGGCTCCCAGGTCGCCTTGGGCAGGGCAAAGGCCAGCCCGTCGGCCAGCGGCACCAGCGGGCAATCGTAGGGGGCCAGGAAGGCCCGGAGCTGGTCGGAATCCCCGCCAACAAAGCGCAAGTAGTCGGTCTGGGGACTGGTGAAGAGCGGGGCCAGCTGGGGCGCGCTCGCTTCGGGGTGCCAATTTTCAAGCTTCATTGGATTCTTCCATTCCTTTTTTCAAGAGGGCCGCCACCGCGCGGCTGCGGTGGTCGTATTGAACAAAGTCGGCCAGCGGCAGGGTGCCCAACGGAACGGACAGGCCGGCCGGGATTAGGATCTGGTCGAGGCCGTGGCCGACCGGGGCAACCTGGCGGGCGATCGTCCCGCGCAGGGTGCCGGTGAAGGCCGCTTGCTGCTGGCCGCCGCGGGCCAGGGAAATGACGGTCGTCATCTCAAAGTCCCGCCGCTCCCCGGCCAGCTTGACCAGGCGGGCGTTGACCTGCGGGGTGCCATACTTGGCGTGGAGGTCGCGGGCGGTCCGCACCCCGAACTGGCCCGGGCAGTTGGCGAGGGTGATCCCGGAATCATCGGCAATCACCCAGGCCTGCGGCAGGCGGGCGCTGATGAACTCGGCCTTGGCACGGGCGTTGGCCGCGTAGCTGACCTCCCCCTCGGCCGGGAAATTCAAATGTCCCAGCTGGTCCTGGTAGCCGTGACCGCTGGCGCCGAAGAAGGCCAGGATCTCCGCCAGCGAGGTCACCTTGAAATCATTGTTGGATGCAATCACGAATTCGACCACTTCTTGGCCACCTCCCGAATTACGTAAAAGGAACCAGTCACCACGACTACCGTTTGCGGATCGGCGGCCGCCCGCGCCGCTTTCAGGCCGGCGGCAACGCTCGGTGCGACCTCCCCTTCCGGTAGCAGATCCCGCAGCTTTTGGGCCGGCAGGCGCCGGGTCGGGTGATCCGGGGTGACCAGCCAGCTCCGGCTGGCAACCGGCCGGTAGAGGTCGACCATCGCGGCCACGTTCTTGTCGGCCAAAAAGCCGAGGACGAAGAAGAACTTGGCCTGCGGGTAGGCCGCCTTCAGGGCCGCCAGGAGGTGGCGGGCGCCGTCCGGGTTGTGGGCGCCATCGATGATCACCGGCGGCTGCTCGCCAAGTAATTGGAAGCGACCCGGCAGACGAACCGTTGCCAGGGCACCTGCCAGCTGGGAATCCGCCAAGGCGACCTTAAGCTGGTCAAGGGCGGCCAGGGCGGTCGTCAGGTTGGCCAGCTGGTAGCTCCCCTTCAGGCCGAGGGCGGTCGTCAGCGGTCGGTGGCCCGGCCGCGTGATCGTCACCTGCCCCTCCCCGGCGGCGGCGACCGTCGCCCGCTCGGCCGCCATCACCAAGGGCACCCCGGCCCGGTTGGCCGCCGCCTTCAGCACCGGCAGGACGCGCGGGTCCTGCTCGGGGGCCACCACCACCGCCCGGCTGCCGGGCTTGATGATCCCGGCCTTGGCGGCGGCGATCTCCTCCAGGCGGTTGCCGAGGATTTTGCAGTGGTCGAGCGCCAGGTGGGTGATCACCGCCAGGGTGGGAGCAGCGATCGCGTTGGTGGCGTCCTTTTCGCCCCCCAAGCCGACCTCGAGGACCACCCACTGGGCACCGGCGGTGGCGAAGTACTGGAGGGCCACCAGGGTCCACCACTCAAAGACGGTCAGGTCAGCGGGCGCGATCCCGGCCGGCAGGCGGCGACGAATGTAGTCGTAGGTTGCCACGAAGGCCGCCTTGCTGATCGGCCGGTCGTCAAGCTGGATTTGCTCGCGGTCGTCGACCAGGGCCGGGCTGGCGAAGTGGCCGACCCGCGCCCCGCTGGCCCGCAAAAGCTGGGTCAGGAGCTGGCCGGTCGACCCCTTGCCGTTGGTGCCGGCCAAATGGACGATCCGGTAGGCCAAATCGGGGTGGTTGAGGGCGGCCAGTACCCGCTTCAAGAGGGCCACCCGGTCGGCCTGGCCCGCCTTCATGGCCGGGCTGAGGCCGGCGATAATTTCAGCGTAGCTGGCCATTGCTGCCTCCCGTTTGCTGGAGGAATTCCTGGCGGAGGGCCAGGTCGTCCTTGAAGACGCCGGTGAAGCGGTTGGTGTAGGTAAACTGGCCGGCCTTGTTGACCCCGCGCATCTCCATGCAGAGGTGGCGGGCGGCAATCGTTACCGCCACCCCGGCCGGGTCGAGCAGGCGGGTCAGCTCGGCCACCAGGTCGGTGGTCACCCGCTCCTGCATCCCCGGCTTGTGGGTCACGAAGTCAACCAGCCGCGGGATCTTGCTGAGGCCGATCACCCGCCCCGCTTGCGGAACGTAGGCCAGGTTGACGGTGCCAAAGAAGGGCAGGAGGTGGTGTTCGCACATCGAATAGAAGGGAATTGCCTGCACCAGCACCATTTCCGGTTGCTCGGTCACGTGAAAGACCTTGTAGTTGGCAACTGTTTCCGGCTGCTTGCCGAGGGAGGAAAAGACCTCGGCGTACATCTTAGCCACCCGGGTCGGCGTTTCGCGTAGCCCCTCGCGGTTGGGATCCTCCCCGACCGCTTCGAGGATTTCCCTTACCGCGTGGGCGATTCGTTCTTGATCCATGAATTAACTTCCCCGCTTTCAATCGTTTTTTTGAGCCAGTTGTGGTCGCTGGTTTTTGCTAGCAGTTGCTCCACCCACGCTTGCTGATCCCCGCTGACCACCGTGGCGAGCGGCACCAAAACGAAGCGGCGGTTGGCCATCTCCGGGTGGGGAATCGTCAGGGTCGCCGTGTCGTAGTGGCGGTCGCCGAAGGTCAGGATGTCGAGGTCGATCGTCCGCGGCCCCCAGTGGACCAGCCGCCGCCGGTGGAGGGAGCGCTCGATCAGGTGGAGGTAGACCAAGAGCTCGCTGGCCCCGAGGATGGTGGTGCCGACCAGGGCCAGGTTATAAAAGGCCGGCTGGACAACCCCGCCGACCGGTTCGGTTTCGTAGATGGCCGACAGGCGCTCGACCTGAATTGCCGGGTTGGCCGCTAACCAGCGAACCGCCTGGCGGAGGTTAGCCGCCCGGTCGCCAAGGTTGGTGCCGATGCTAAGGGTGAACTGGGTGCGCATTCTGCTTCTCCACCTCGATTTCCACGTTGTCAAACTGGCCGGCGATCGGCACGCTGTACTTGCGCACCCGCAGCCGGACCGCCGTCAGGCTCGGGTAGATCGTCAGCACCAGGTCGCAGACCCGGTTGGCAACCGTTTCGATCAGGTCAAAGGAATTCTTCTCCACAAAGTCCCTGATCGTTTCGTAGACGTCCGCGTAACTGACGGTCGTCTTCAAGTCGTCGTCCTTGACCGCCGTTTCCACCGGGTAGGCCAGCGCGGCGTCGATTTCCAACCGCTGGCCGAGCCGCTTTTCCTCCGGCAGGACGCCGTTGTAGGTGTAAAAGCGCATGTTATTGATCCGAATCCAACCCAATTTAATTTCCTCCCGTTAACAGGTTAATTAAGACCAGGCTCATCGCCACCAGGTTGTTGAGGGCGTGAACGCCAATCGAATACTTGAGGTTGCCGCTCTTGCGGTAGACGTAGCCAAAGACCAGCCCCATCGCCAGGTAGACCAGGTAGCTGATCGGGGTGGTGCTGGCGTGCTCGAGGCAAAAAACGAGCGCCGAGACCACCACCGGGGCCCAGAACTGGCCGGGCTTGAAGAAGAGGTTCATCAAGAGGCCGCGAAAGAGCAGCTCCTCGACCAGCGGACTGAAGACCACCGCCCCCAAGCACATCGCCCCCATTGCCAGTGGGCTCCTCTCCATCAGGTGGATGATCGCCTGGTTATTGGCGGTCTGGCTCTGGCGGTAGAGGGCCCGGTTGAGGGTGGTCAGCGCCGATTGGGCGGCAAAGACCACCAGGTAGCCACCGAGCACCCAGTCGAGGCTCACCCGCCAGGGCCGGGCCGGCGGTGTGGGCGGCTCGCAGGCCCGGCAGGCCCAGAGCGCCGCCGTAAAGAGGGCACAAAAGGACAGCAGGTAGAGGCCAACCCAGAGCACTTGCTGGGCCAGCGGGCTACTTGCCTTTACCGGCAACAAGAAAAAGGCCGGCAGCTGGACCAGGAGCGCAAAGAAGGCCATCAACAAGAGGCGGCCAGGAAAGGCCCACTGGCGAAGCTTCAGCCGCCGCATCTACCTGGCCTCCACGGCGGCGGTGCTTTGGCGCACCACCAGTTCGACCGGCATCCGGGTCACCTGGGTGGCCAACTCGCCCTTGGTGGCCATCCGCTTGAAGAGCAGGTGGGCGGCCTCCTCGCCGAGCTGGTTGATTGGCTGGTGGATGGTGGTCAAGGCCGGGGTGACGTACTCGTCGAGGTCGATGTCGTCAAAGCCGATCACCGACAGATCCTGGGGCACGCGGACCCCGCGCTCGGCCAGACCGCGGTAGAGACCGATGGCGAGCTCGTCGTTGGCACAGAAGATTGCCGTCGGCTGCTGGGCCAGGATGGCGGCGGTGCCTTCGTAGCCCCCCCGCTTGGTGAGGGCGGTGTGAACAACGTTGTCTTCGCCAAAGGCCACCCCGGCGGCCTGGAGGGTCTCCTTGAAGCCGGCGAGCCGGTGAAGGACGTTATCGGTCGGGTTGGTCGGCAAGTACATGCTGATCTTGCGGTGGCCGAGGGCGAGCAGGTGCTCGGCGGCCAGCTTACCCCCCTGGTAATCGTCGACTTGAACCCGATCGCCGGCGTCGGTTTGGTTCTGATCGAAGAGGAGGTAGGGAATCGCGTTGGGCTTTAGGATCTCGTCGATCGTGGTGGTGGTGATCGAGGCCGAGGCGATGATCAGCCCGTCGACCGACCGCTCAACCAAGCGGCTGAGGTAGTAGCGCTCCAGTTCGACCTCGTGGTTGGCCGAAAAGATCAGCGGCATGTATTCCTTTTCCCGACAGACCGCCTGAATCCCGCGGGCAAAGGAGGAGAAGAAGGGGTTGCCGATGTTGGGCACCAGGACGCCAATCGTCTTGGACGAGTGAAGGATCAGGTTGCGGGCGTTGAAGTCGGGCACGTAGTTGAGCTCCTTTTTCAGCGCCAGGACCCGGTCCTGGGTGGCCTGGCTAAAGCGGGCCCCCTTGCCGTTTAAAATCTGTGAGACGGTGGTAACCGAAACCCCCGCCGCCTTGGCGAGGTCCTTGATCGTGACTTTCTTTGCCATCTTAATTCCTCTCTATTCATCCCCGGAAAAGCTTGTCTCCCCACGCGGCCTTGGGCGGGCTAACACCCGGCCCCAAGCCGTCGGTTTTCCCGGTGAAGCTTGTTGGTAAACATTTTACCCCATTTGGGGCCCGGTCGCTAGGTCAAAGACCCCCGCCAAGACGGCCGCCGTTGTCCTTCCCTGGCTACCAAAGACCCGCAGGTAGTCGATCTGGGCCAAGAGAAGCTCGTACTCCCACAGCGAGGACAGGTCGTGTTCGTTGTAATAATGAAGGGTCAGCTTGATCT
This sequence comes from uncultured Limosilactobacillus sp., assembly GCA_944327195.1. Lineage (GTDB taxonomy): Bacteria > Bacillota > Bacilli > Lactobacillales > Lactobacillaceae > Limosilactobacillus. Next base: position 3,894 of record CALVGV010000016.1, on the reverse strand, counting down.
CGCCGAGCTGGGCAATCACCCCTTCGAAGTCGTCGCGTCCCTTGTACTTCTTGGTGCCGATCACCACCGGCTCCTTTTCGGCCACCGCCTCGTGCAAGAGGGTCTGCAGGATCGGCCGGTGGCGGTAGTCGTGGCTGCGCAGGCGCTCCTGGAGGTGCCAGAGGTCAAAGTAGTGGTACTGGTGGGCGACCTTGGTCTTGTAGGAAACGGTCGTCAAATAGTCGGTCTGGCTGCGGACGGCGTGGATGCTGGTCAGGCGGATCGCCGTCAGGCCGTTGACCTTGGCGTCCCAATCGAGGGTCATCAGCAGGACGAAGGACTGGTCGGTGGCGATCACGAAGCCGACGTTGAAGGTGTCGTCGTCGGCAAAGTTATACACCTCCACCAGGGTGCCGTTTTGCTGGCTGACCAGCAGGGCCGCCTTGATGTCTTCCGGGGTCATTTTTTGCATGGAAAAGTTCCTTCCTAAAAGTCAATCCTTTTGTCACGGTTCGGAATGTAGTATGATATTGTCCGTTGCAAAAAATCAAGTAAAGAGGGGCAGACATGGTGATTATCACAGCGGGAATGATCGGGGTCGGCAAGACGACCCTTACCGGAAAGATTGCGGAGCACTTAAACACCCAGGCCTTTTTCGAGCCGGTGGGCGAAAATCCAGTGCTGCCATTGTACTATAAGAACCCGAAGCAGTACGGCTTCTTGTTGCAGATTTACTTCCTCAACAAGCGGTTTTCAATGATCAAGAAGGCCCTGGCCGACGACAACAACGTCCTCGACCGGTCGATTTACGAAGACGCCCTCTTTACCAAGGAAAACAACCGCGCCGGCAACATCTCCGACACCGAGCTGAAGGTCTACCTCCAGTTGCTCGACAACATGATGGCCGACCTCAAGCAGTTGCCGAAGAAGGCCCCCGACCTGATGGTTTACTCGGAAACGACCTTCGACACGATCCTCTACCGGATCAAGAAGCGCGGCCGCGACTACGAACAGATCGACAACAAGCCGGAGCTGAAGGACTACTACTACAAGATGTGGTCGGCCTACAAGCAGTGGTACGAGGAATACGACGCCAGCCCGAAGATGAAGATCGACCTCGACCGCTACAACCTCGAGGACGAGCAAAACGTGGCCACCGTGCTGGCGATGATCGACGACCGGCTGAAGGAACTACGCTAGGACATATTTCGTTAAGACAACAACATTCTAACAGAATTAATCGCAAATTACGACAAAAACCGACTGATTATCAAATACAATTGATGATCGGTCGTTTTTTCTTACTTTGAACTGCGATGGCTTCCCGTGGAACTTGCCGGGCGGACCAGGGTAAAGTGAAGCGGGTGGGCAAGGTAGCCCTCAACCAAGAAGGAGTGGCGCTTTTCCCCCTTTGCCAGGGTGATGCTACAGCGGGTGATTATTCCCTTCTTGAGCTTGATCCGCCGCGATTGGTAGTGGGCCTTCTTCCCCTTCTCCGCGTCCTTGATGGTGATGGTCTGATTATTAGACAAGCCCTTGATTTCCATCGTCCCCTTCCCCGCCTGGTTGGTGGTGATGGTGAGCGAGGAAGAAGCGGCCTGCTTGCTGATCCGGTTGGCGATCGAGGTCGCGTTCGCCGGCGAGCTGGCCAGTGCCGGCAGGGGCGCGGCGGCCACCAAAAGGCTGATCACCAGGCCGGAAATTACTTGGCGGCGCCGGCCCCCGCCGAACTTACCAATAGTCAAGATCCGCATTTTTACCGCCCCCGTTTTCATTGACTTTGCTAACTTCACCCTTATTGTAGGACAGTTTGGGGGCGCTTTCAAAAAACGATTGTTACTTGCTTTCCCAGTCGCTGGCGGACTGGCTGCTGGAGCTGGCCGCCGGCGTAACCAGGGTGAAGTCGAAGCCGTCGTCAAAGTAGTCCTCGAGGGTGAAGGAGTGGCTGGTCTCCCCGCTTGGCAGGCTGATCGTCACCTTGGTGACCTTCCCCTTCTTTAGCGCCACCCGCTTGGTCTTGAAGTGGGCGGTGCTACTGTCATCGTCGTCTTCGATCTTGACCGTCGTGTTCGACAGGCCCTTCAGTTTGAGGGTGAACTTGCCGGCCGAATCGGTGGTAAAGGTGTACTCGTCGTCATCGGTCTGCTGGCCACTGCTGAGGAGCTTGAAGCCCCGGTTGGCGGTCAGCTTGGTCGTGTAGTCGCTGTTGCCCGTCGCCGTATTGGTGGTGGTCGCCTGGTACCACCAGGCCCCGCCCCCAAGCAGGAGAGCGAGGAGCAGGCTCACGGTGGCCGTCAGCAGGGCCGGCTTTGGCCGCAGCTTCTTCACCCCGGCCAGCACGAGTAGCAAGCAGCCCACTCCCACGAGGAGGCCCAGGATAAAAATTACGTAAAGCATGGTGGTGTCCCCTCTTTCGTTAGTTGATTAGCGTTTTCCTAGTTTCATTTTAACAAAAATTCGGTAGCGCTTTCAATCGATGACGGGGAACCGTTCCATACTAACGCAACAAGCGACGGAGGGCCTCGAGGAGGCCGACCGAACCGGCACCGCCGACTACCGGCAGGCGCCAGTCCAGCTCCTTGAGCGGGGCCTGACCGGCAGCCGCCGTCCCCGTTCCCCCGGAACGCGCCGTTCGGTCGGCTTCGCTCCCACTCGTCGCCCTTCCCCCGCCAGCGCTTGGCTTGGAAGCAACCGGGCGGTCGTACTTAGTCAGGTGATACCGGTCGATCAGCTGGTTGAGCTTTTGGGCGTAGGCCGGGTCGGTGGCGTAGGTGCCCTGCAGGGCCTGGGTGGCCTGGCGGTAGGTGGCCGCCACCCGGCGGTGGACGCCGAGGTAGCAGGGTTGATCGAGCACCGCGGCGTAGTCCGCCAGGCTGGCCGCCTGGTCGGGGTAGTGGCGGAAAGTGGCCAGCACCGACCTATCCTGGCCGTTGAGGTGCTCGATCGTCGGTAGCTGGACCCCCTGGTTGCGGAAGCGGCCCTTGATGCCGAAGAGGTTCTGGTGGCCGCGGGCGAGGTCGGAGGCGCCGAAGTTGCTTTCCAGCGCCGCCTGGGCCAGGAGGACCGAGGGGTAGAGGTCGTGGGCGGCGGCCACCCGTTGGGCCGCCGGGGCGAGGCGGGTGATGAAGTCCTGCTGGGACTCGGTCAGCGGGGGCAGGTCCGGCAAAGCTTCGGCCGGTGAAGCGGCGGGCGCAGGGCTGGCAAGCGGCGGAGTGGTGCTGGTTGCCGGAGCGGTTGAAGCGGAGTTAGCGGCCGGTTCCTGGAAGGGTTGCTCTTCCGAGGTGGCTTCCGAAGACGATGGAATGGCCGGGGCAGGCGCCGCTACTGGTGCTTCCCGTTCGGCAGAGGCGGCCGACTGCCCCTTTTCGGCGGGGGCCGAACTGGCCGGGGCGAAAGCGGTCGCGGCGCTCCTTTGCGGCTGGGCCTCCTTGGCCGCCGCCAGTCCCGCCGCAAAGGCCTGGCGGTAGCGATCGGCGTAGTCCTGGAGCAGGTCCAGCAGGGCGGCCTGCTTTTCCGGGCTGAGTTTGGCCAGCTCGGCGGCGGTCAGCGGCGGGCGCTCCTTTAAGACCAGCTTGCGGGCCAGTTCCACCGTCGGGTCGTTCGCTTCCGGGTGTCCGGCCGCCTTGGCGGGGCTGGCAAGGAGCAGCGGGCTGACGGCCAATAGGGTCAAGATTGGTTTGCAAATTTTCATGGTTTATCCCTCCTACTTGATATATACGTAAATTGGCCAAAATTTACCCTGTGGATAAGTAACTTTTTTCGGTCAATTGCGGGAGGGCTTGGGCGCCAAGCGATTGCGCGGCCATTTTTTTGCAAAAAAAAAAGCCGCCACCCACTTCTGGACGGGGCCCTGTCAAGTGGACAAAGGAAATAACTGAAATTTTAGGCGGCTTGATCCCGGAATTCGACCGGGGT
>CALVGV010000015.1 GCA_944327195.1 uncultured Limosilactobacillus sp. | reverse complement strand
CTAAATTGGTCTAGGTGAGAGAATCATCCTCAGAAATGAATTATTCATCTCAACCTATGAAAACATTACACTACCGCCGATAAGTCTGACAGATTGGGGGCTTTGTCAATTCAGGGGTTAGGATTTTTGCCAGGTATTAGGCGGAGCCGGCCATCTCCCGCCTGCTCGGGAAGACAAAAGAGGTTCAAGCCCAAAGTGAGCTTGAACCTCTTTTGCAATTACTTCTTCTTGCGCCGCTTGGCCTTCTTCAGGGCCTTGAGGCGTTTTTGCTTGTTCTTCTTCATCCGCCGGGCCATCTGGTTCATCGCCATCTGGCCCATCTTGCCGCCCGGCATCTGGCCGCCCATCATGTTTTGGAGGCCGTTGAAGTTGCCGTTGGTGACCTGCTTCATCATCTTGCGCATCTGGTTGAACTGCTTGATCATCCGGTTGACCTCAACGATCGGCCGGCCGGACCCGGCCGCCAGCCGCCGCCGCCGGCTCGGGTTCATCAGGTCGGGGTTCTCCCGCTCCTCGGGGGTCATCGAGAGGATGATCGCCTTGATGTGGGCAAACTGCTTGGGGTCAAGGTTGACGTTTTGCAGGGCCGGGTTGTTGGCCATCCCCGGAATCATCTTCAGCAGGTTTTCCATCGGTCCCATCTTGGTGATCTGGTCCATTTGGGAAAGGAAGTCGTTGAAGTCGAAGCTGTTGGCCCGCATCTTCTCCATCGTTTCCTGGGCCTGCTCTTCGTCGAAGTTCTTCTGCGCCTTTTCGATCAGGGAGAGCATATCCCCCATCCCCAGAATCCGCGAGGCCATCCGGTCGGGGTGGAAGACTTCGAGGTCCTCCATCTTTTCCCCTTCCCCGACGAACTTGATCGGCTTGCCGGTGACCGCCCGGATCGACATGGCGGCCCCGCCGCGGGTGTCGCCATCGAGCTTGGTCAGGACCACCCCGGTGATGTCGAGCTTGTCGTTGAAGCCCTCGGCGGTGTTAACGGCGTTTTGCCCGGTCATCGCGTCGACGACCAGCAGGATTTCGTTTGGCTGGGTCAGCTCCTTGATCTGGGCCAGCTCGTCCATCAGCTTCTCGTCGATCTGCAGGCGCCCGGCGGTATCGATCAGGACGTAGTCGTTGTGGTTCTTCTTGGCCTCTTCCATCCCGTCCTTGACGATTTGAACCGGGTCGGTGTCGGTCCCCTCTTCAAAGACCGGCACGTCGATTGAGGCGGCCACCTGTTGCAGTTGGGTGATGGCGGCCGGCCGGTAAACGTCGGCGGCGATCATCAGCGGGCGGGCGTTTTGCTCGTCCTTGAGCTTCTTGGCCAGCTTGCCGGCGGTAGTCGTCTTCCCGGCCCCCTGGAGCCCGACCATCATGATGATCGTTGGGATGTGCGGCGCCTTTTCCAGCGGCACCGCCGTTTCCCCCATCATTTCGGTCAGTTCTTCGTTGACGATCTTGACGATCTGTTGGGCCGGGTTGAGGCCCTTGAGCACCTCGGCGCCGGCGGCCTTTTCGCGGACCTTCTTTACGAAGTCCTTGACGACGGCGAAGTTAACGTCGGCCTCGAGCAGGGCCAGGCGGATTTCGCGCATCGTTTCCCGCAGGTCGGCATCGGTGACCTTTGGCTTGCGGCGCAGCTTTTCCATCGTTTTTTGCAGCCGCTCAGTTAATCCTTCAAATGCCATATTCTACTCCTCTTCTAAGGTTTCTAGGCGGGCCACCAGGCGGAGCAGTTCCGCGTCGGTGGGGTAGTGCTGTTTCACGTAGGTCTGGAGGCGGTCGACCTGGCGGTTGCGGGCGGCAAACTCCGTCAGCAGGCCAAGCTTTTCCTCGTAGCCGTTCAAAATCTTTTCGGTCCGGCGAATGTTGTCGTAAACCGCCTGGCGGGAGACGCCGAACTCTTCGGCAATCTCGCCGAGGGAATAATCATCCGCGTAGTAGAGGGCCAAGTACTCGCTTTGCTTCTTGGTCAGGAGCGGCCGGTAGAAGGCAAAGAGCGAGTTGACCCGTTCGTTTTTCTCCAATTCCATGTCCGCGCCTCCTCGCTAACCGGGCTAGTCGGTGACCACCAGGCCCTTGAAGAGCCCGTAGACGAACTCGGCCGGGTCGAAGGCCTCGAGGTCGCCAACCCGTTCGCCGAGGCCGACGTACTTGACCGGCAGGTGGAGTTCGTTGCGGATCGCCAGCACGATCCCCCCGCGGGCGGTCCCGTCGAGCTTGGTCAAAACGATCCCGGTCACGTCGGTGCTCTCCTTGAAGAGCTTGGCCTGGTTGAGGGCGTTTTGCCCGGTGGTTGAATCCAGCACCAGCAAGACCTCGTGCGGGGCTTCCGGAATTTCGCGGGTCAGGATCTTCTTCATCTTGGCCAGCTCGTTCATCAGGTTGACCTTGTTTTGCAAGCGGCCGGCGGTATCAACGAAGAGGACGTCGTAATCCTCTTCCTTGGCCCGCTTGACGGCATCGAAGACCACCGCCGCCGGGTCGCCCTTCTCCGGCCCGGTGACGATGTCAACCCCGTCACGGTCGGCCCAGACTTCCAGTTGCTCGGTGGCCCCGGCGCGGAAGGTGTCGGCAGCCGCCAGCAGCACCCGCTTGCCCTCCTGCTTGTAGGCGGCGGCCAGCTTGCCGATGGTGGTCGTCTTGCCGGCCCCGTTGACGCCGACGAACATGATCACCGTTGGGCCCTCCTTGGCGAAGTTGATCCCGGTCTGCTCGTCCTTGCCGGCCGCCTCGTAGAGGTCAACCATCTTCTCGATGATCACGTTGGAGACGTCCTGCTTGGACTTGGCGTTTTGCAGCTTGACCTCCTCGCGCAGGGAGTCGGCCAACTGCATCGCCATCTCGTAGCCGACGTCGGACTCGATCAATAGGTCCTCGAGGTCGTCGAAGAAGTCCTCGTCGACGTGGCGGAAGTTGGCCAGGAACTTGTTCAAGCGGGCCCCGAAGCCGGTCCGCGACTTGGCCAGTCCCCGTTCGTACTTCTGGTCCTTGGTCGGCTCGGTTGCAGTTGCCGGAGCTTCGCTAGTGGCCGCCGCGCTGGACTCTTCGGCCCCTTCGCTGGCGCTAGTGGCACTTTCTTCGCTTGCTTCTTCGTTAGCATTGGCGGCCGCGGTATCATCCTCGACCTCCCCTTCACGATCAGCGGTAGCCGGGGCTTCGCTTTCCGCCTGCGCGCTCGGGACCGGCGTTTCCGGCTGGTCGCTAGCCGGGGTGGCTGATTCGGCCGCGCCTTCGCTTTCCGGCTGCGCTTCCTCGGCCGGCGCTTCGCTGGTAGCCTCGGCGGCAGATTCGCTGGCCGGGGCCTCCTCGGCAGGCACCGTGGTCGGTTCTTCTTCGGCGTTGACCGGGGTCGGCGCTTCGCTGGTGGTTTCGGCCGGTTCCGGTTCCCCTTCGTGCGGGGCCGCGCTAGTGACCTCACCCTCCGTTTTGCTGGTAGCTACCCCTTCGCTCTCTGGTGCCTGTTCCTGCGGGGCGGCACTGCTGGTGGCCGCCGCGCTACTTGCCGGGGCCGGGGTTGGCGCTTGGCTTTCCGCGCTCGCCGGCGCTTGGCTGACGGCTTCTTCGCTGACTGGGGCCGCGCTTTCGGCCGCCTTCTTCTTGCGGCGGAAAATATCAAATAATCCCATTGTTTTCACTTCCGTTCTTTATTTCTTCTGGGCGGCTTTGAGGGTTTCGTCCACGTTGACCGTGATCACCTTGGAAACCCCCGAATCCTGCATCGTCACCCCGTACAAGACGTCGGCGTTGACCATCGTCCCCTTGCGGTGGGTGATGACGATGAACTGCGGGCCCTGGTTGCCGAAGCGGTCGAGGTAGGTGGCGAAGCGGTCGACGTTGACGTCGTCGAGCGCCGCCTCCGGCTCGTCGAGGATCGCAAACGGCACCGGGTGGACCTTCAAGATGGCAAACAAGAGGGCCAGGGCGGTCAGTGCCTTCTCCCCCCCGGAGAGGAGGGTCAGCTGCTGACGCTTCTTGCCCGGCGGCTGGGCGTAGATGTCGACCCCGGTCGTCAACAGGTCATGGGGGTCGGTCAAGATCAGCTTGGCCTCGCCGCCGGCAAAGATCTGGTTGAAGGTGGTGGCAAAGGCGGTCGACAGCTGGTCGAAGGTCGTCGAGAAGCGGCGCTTGACCTCCTCGTCCATCTGGGCCATCGTTTCGCGCAGCTGGCGCTCGGCCTCCTGGAGGTCGGCCTGCTGGGCGGCCAGGAAGTCGGCCCGCTCCTTGACCTGGTCGTACTCCTCAATCGAGGCTAGGTTGACCGTCCCCAGCTCGGCGATCCCGCGGTGGAGGAGCTTGAGCTGGCGCTGCAGCTCCTCGTCCGCCAGGTCGACCGCCCGCTCCTGGGCCGCCTCAAGTGTCAGCTGGTAGTCGCTGCTGAGGTGGTTGAGCCCCTGGTCAACCAGGTTTTCCTGGTTCAAGCGGCGCTCGTTGATCCGCGTCAGGTCATCGTAGGCGGCCCGCATCAGTCCCTGGAGCCGTTCGGCCTCTTCCTGGGCACTGGTCAGGGCGGCTTCCCCCGCCGCCAGGTTGTCGTCGAGGGTGGCCACCTCCTGCTTGGCCTTTTTCAGTTCTTCCTCCAGGGCCGCAGTCTTTTCGCCGCTAGCCTGCTGGGGAGCGGCCAGCTGGTGCTTGAGCTCTTCAATCGCCTTTTCGATGGCCTGCTGGCGGGCTCCAGCCTGTTCCAGGACGCTTTCCTGGTGGTCGCAATCCGCCTGGGCCTGGTGGAGGCGCTCCTGCTCAACCGCCAGGGCCTGCTCCAGCTGGTGGCGCTGCTCGGCTTGGGCGGTGCGCTTGGCGGAAAGGTCCGCCAGCTCGGCCTGCTTTTCGGCCAGGGCGGCCTTGGTGGCCGCCGCCGCCGCACTCAGCTTGGCAGTGGCCGCCTGGTTTTGGTCGACCGCTTCCTGGTAGTGCTGGTGCTGATCGGACTGGTTGGCCGCCGCCAGCTTGAGGGCGGCCAGCTGGCGGTCGAGCTCGGTCACCTGGTTGGTCAGGTCGCCGGCCTCGCTAGCCAGGCGGGCCACCTCTTCCTGGGCGGCCTGGACCTGGTCGGTTAGGGCGGCCCCGGTCTGCTGGAGCCGCTGGCGCTTGGCCTGGAGTTGGCCCACCCGCTGTTCGGCGGCTTTACTTGCCCCTTCGGCCTGGGTGACGGCCGCTTCAAATTCCTGCTGGTGCTCGCGCTGGGTCAGAAGACCGACCCGCTGCTGGCGGTTCTTCCCCCCGCTCATCGCCCCGCTGGCGTTGATTACCTCCCCGGCGACCGTCACCAGGCGGAACTGGTGGTGGGTCTGGCGGGAGAGGGCGGTGGCGTGGTCGAGGGTGTCAACCACGATCGTCGTTGCCAGCAAGTAGTCGATCACCGGCTGGAATTGCGGCGCGTATTGGATCAGTTCCGGCGCCCGGCCGATCACCCCGGGAGCCTGACGCAGCTGGTTCCAGCTGGCCGGCACCCGGCTCTGGCGCAAGGCGTTGAGCGGCAGGAGGGTCACCCGGCCGCCGCGGGTGCGGGTCAGGTAGCGGATGATCGTCTTCCCGGTTTCCTGGTCGGCGACCACCAGCTGCTGGAGCTGGCCGCCGAGGACGGTTTCAAAGGCCGGGGTGTATTCCTTGGGAACGGTGATCAGCTCGCTGACCGGCCCAAAGAGGCCGCTGAACTGCTCCCGTTCGCGGAGGACGTTTTGCACCCCGTAGTAGTAGCCGGTATAATCGGCCGCCATTGCCTGGTAGTTTTTGACCCGTGCCTGCTGGGACTGCAGGTTGCCGAGGGCCTGGTACCAGGCCTTTTGGGCCTCTTCGTAGGCCGCTTGGGTGGCGGTCAGGTCGCCTTGGGTGGCGGTCACTTGCTTCTTCAGGTCGGCCAAGCGGGCCGCGGCCGCTTCTTGCTGCCCCTTCTTTTCGGTCAGTTGGGCCTGCAGCTCTTCCCGCTTGGCCGCCCGCGCCGACTGGTCGGCACTGGCCGCCTTGGCCTGGCTCTCCCCCCGCTGGTGATCCTGCTTGAGGAAGGTTGCCTGGTTGTGGAGGGTGGTCAGCTGCTGGACCTGGTCCACCTGCTGGTCGCGCAGCTTGGCCAGGGTGGCTTCTAATTCGGCCTGGCGCTGGGCGGCGCTGGCGCTCGGGTCGGCCGCCAGGCTTTCCTTGGCCTTGGCAACCGCCGCCTGGTGGTCGGCCACCGCCTGGGCGGCCGCTTCCTTGGCGGCCCGGGCGGCGGTCAGGTCGGCGCCGAGCGCTTCCAGGGCCGCTTGCTGGCGGGCCAGTTCGGCCTCGGCTTGGTCGCGCTTGACCTTGGCCAGCGACTGGTCGTTGTTCAGATGGGCCAGCTGCTGGGTAAGGTTTAAGATGGTGGCCTGGGCGGCATCCTTTTGCTTGACCTGGGCCCGCCGGGCGGTCTGGAGCTTGCCGGTGGTGGCGTTAGCGGCGTGAACCCGCTGCTCGTAATCGGCGGCCAGCTTCTCGGCCCGGGCGCGTTGTTGCTTGACGGCGGCCAGTTCCTGCTTGGCCGCCAGCACCCGGCGAACGGTCGCCGTCTGGTCGAGCAGGTCGAGGCGGTCCTTTTGGGCCAGGTAGTCCTGGGCCAGCGCCCGCTGCTCTTCCAGGGGACCGAGCCGCTGCTGGAGCTCGTAGGCAATGTCGTTGACCCGGTTTAGGTTGTCGTTGGTCTCGGCCAGCCGCTTCTCGGCGGCCGCCTTGTCGGCCCGGTACTTGCCGACCCCGGCAACGGCCTCGATCAGCTGGCGGCGGTCCTCGGGCTTGCCGTTAAAGATCGCCGCCACCCGGCCCTGGGAGATGACGGCAAAGGATTCCTTGCCGATCCCCGAGCCGAGGAAAAGGTTGGTGATGTCTTTCAGGCGGACGGCCTGGCCGTTGATCAAGTACTCGCTGACCCCGGAGCGAAAGAGCTTGCGGCAGACCGTCACCTCGGTGTAGGGGGTCGCCAGAAAGTGGTCGCTGTTGTCGAGGGTCAGCTTGACCTGGGCCCGGTTGAGCGGGGCGCGGTCCTTGGCGCCGTTGAAGATCACGTCGGCCATCTTCTCCCCGCGGAGGGTCTTGGCCGACTGCTCGCCCATTACCCAGCGAATCGCCTCAATGACGTTGCTCTTGCCGCTCCCGTTGGGACCGATGATCCCGGTCACCCCGTCCTGAAAGTTAATCACCGTCTTGTCGGCAAAGGACTTGAAGCCGTCCAGTTCGAGTGAAATCAGTCGCATAGGCTTCCCCTACTTGTTTGTTTGGCGCAGGGATTGCAGGGCATCCTGGGCGGCCGCCATTTCGGCGTGCTTCTTGGAGGAACCGGTCCCCTGGCCGATGACGTTGCCGTTGGCTGCCACCTCAACGGTGAAGACCGGCTCGTTTTCGCTGCCGCCCTCGTGAAGGAGGTGGTAGGCAATATCGACGTCACCGTTGCGCTGCAGGAATTCCTGCAGGCTGGTCTTGGCATCGACGGCGTGGTCAAACCAGCCCTGGTCGAGCTTGGGGAAGATCACCCGGTGGATGAACTTTTCGACCGCCGGCTTCCCCTGGTCAAGGTAGAGGGCACCGATGAAGGACTCAAAGATGTCGCACAGGAGGCCCGGCCGCTTGCGGGCCCCGGCCAGCTCCTCCCCGTGGCCGAGGCGGATGTACTGGTCGAAGTGGCACTCGAGGGCAAACTTGGAGAAGCTGTCTTCGCACACCATTGCCGCCCGCAGGCGGGTGAGCTTCCCCTGCGGCAGTTCCGGGTAGCGCCGGTAGATGTATTCGGAAACGAAGAGTTGCAAGACGGCGTCGCCGAGAAACTCGATCCGCTCGTAGTACTTGAGCTTTTCCTTGGGGTGCTCGTTAACGTAGGACGCCTGGGTGAAGGCTTCGGCCAGGAGGTCCAGGTTGTGGAACTCAATGCCAAATTCCGCCTTCAAGTAGGCCTGTAATTCTGTAATCATGGCTATTCCTTTCTGTGGGAACCACTTGCGCCATTGAACCGGGAAACAACCGCTTCTCGCCCGCTTCAACGAAGAAGTGGCAACGCAAGGGCCGCCCGCTCCCTAATCAGGCAACGGGCGCGCCCGGGGTATCAAAAAGGCCCCGACGAAGGTTTCCTTCATCGCGACCCCACTTGCTTCTTACTTCTGGTGGGCAGCGATATAATCCACCACTTCACCGATTGTGCTCAACTTTTCGGCTTCACTATCGTCAATTTGGGCGCCAAAGGTATCTTCGACCTCCAAAACAAATTCAACGAAGTCGATCGAATCCGCGTTTAGATCCGTCTTCAAATTCAGATCATCAGTAATCTTTGCCCGGTCGATGTCGAAGTGATCCGACACAATGGCGGCAATCTGATTAAAGATTTCTTTCTTATCCATTTTCGTCAAACCTCTTAATTTGAAATTAAACTAACCTCTTTATTTTATTAGTTTTCGGCCGAATTGTCCACGGTTTGCTTACTTTCTTCTGGCTGGAAGTAGGCCCCGGTCTGTTGGACCACCCCGCTGGTTAGCATCTGGTGGATCTGGTCGATCGTGGCCACGACCGCCTTTTCGTCGGCCGCCCCGTGGGCCTTGACCACCGGCGCCTTGAGACCGAGGAGGACCGCCCCACCGTAGTTGGCCGGGGTCATCAGCTTGGCGATCTTCTTGAAGACCGGCTTCAAGAAGAGGTAGCCGAGCTTGGCCCGCAGGCCGCCCTCCATGATGCCGTTCTTGATCAGCTTGAGCATCACCTTGGCCGTCCCCTCGGTGGCCTTCAGGGCGGCGTTGGCCGTCCAACCGTCGGATACCACCACGTCGGCCTTGCCGTGCAGGAGCTCACTGGCCTCGATGTTGCCGATGAAGTTGAGGTCGCCGGCGGCCTTCAGTTCTTGGTGGACCGCCTTGTGGAAGCTGTCCCCCTTATCCTCTTCGCCGCCGTTGTTCAAGAGGGCCACCCGCGGGTTCTTTACGCCGAGCACCTGACTGGCGTAGAAGCGGCCCAGCTGGGCAAACTGAAGGAGGTTCTTCTCCTTAGATTCGGCGTTGGCCCCGGAATCGAGGTAGACGAAGCGGGTTGCCCCGGCCGGGTTGGGCAGGGCCACCGGCAGGACGCTGGTCAGGCCTGGCCGGTCGATCCCCTTGATCCGGCCAACGATGAAGAGTCCGGCCGCCAGGATCGCCCCGGTGTTGCCGGCGGAGAAGAAGGCGTCGGCCGTCCCCTCCTTGACCGCCTGGGCGGCCCGGACCAGGGAGGAATCCTTCTTCTTGCGGATCGCCCGCACCGGCTCCTCGCCCATTTCGATCTCCTCGCTCGTCGCCTCGATCGTGATCCGCTCCGCGTTTTGCAGGAGCGGCTTGACCTTGGCGGGATCGCCGAAGAGGATGAAGTCCAGGTCGGGGTGGGCGTCGCGGGCGGCTTCAATCCCCTTGACGATCACTTGAGGGGCGTGGTCGCCGCCCATGGCATCAACAGCAATTTTCATTTTCTCTTCCTCCATTATTAATCAAAGTGGGTCTGCAGGTTGCGCCGCTTCAGGTAGGCTACCAGGGGCAGGTGGTCGTCCTGCTCGTCCCAGTGGGAACTTTCCAGCAGGGTCAGGGCGTCCTGGCGGGCGTACTGCATCATCTTGAGGTCGCCAACCGGGTCGGCGATCTTGAAGTCCGGCATCCCCGACTGCTTCTTGCCGAGCAGGTCACCGGCCCCGCGCAGCTCGAGGTCGCGCTGGGCCACCACGAAGCCGTCGGTGGTTTCAACCATCGTCTCCATCCGCTGCTTGCCCTCGGGGGTCTTGGGGTCGGCCACCAGCAGGCAGTAGGACTGGCGCTGGCCCCGGCCGACCCGGCCGCGGAGTTGGTGGAGCTGGGCGAGGCCGAAGCGGTCGGCGTCATAGATCACCATCACGCTGGCGTTGGGGTTGTCGACACCGACCTCGATCACCGTGGTCGCCACCAGCACCTGAACCTGGTTGGCCGAAAAGGCCGCCATCGCCGCCGCCTTTTCCTCGGCGCTCATCCGGCCGTGCAAGAGGCCAACCTGGTAGGTGGGGCCAAAGGTGGCCGCAAAGTGCTCGTAGAGGGCGGTGGCGTTTTGAACGTCGAGCTTTTCCGACTCCTCGATCAGCGGGCTGACCACGTAGGCCTGGGCGCCGGCGGCTAGCTGCTGGCGCAGGAAGTCGAGGGCGGCCTCGCCCTGGCTTTCCTTGAGCCAAGTGGTCTTGATTGGCTGGCGGCCGGCCGGCAGCTCGTCGATGATCGACACGTCCATTTCCCCGTAGGCGGTAATCGAGAGGGTCCGCGGGATCGGCGTCGCCGTCATTGCCAAGACGTTGGGGTTGTCCCCCTTCTCGCGCAGGGCCTTGCGCTGGTCGACGCCGAAGCGGTGCTGCTCGTCGATGATCGCCAGGCCGAGGTTGGCAAATTCGATTGGCCCCTGGATCAGGGCGTGGGTGCCGATGATCAGGTTGCACTTGCCGCTGGCAATCTGCTCGCTGAGCAGGCGGTGCTGCTTGGCGGTCAGCGAACCGGTGAGCAGGGCCACGTTGACGGGGGTGTTTTCAAAGAGCTTGGCCAGCTTTTCGGCGTGCTGCTCGGCCAGGATTTCGGTCGGTGCCATCAGGGCCGCCTGGTGGCCGGTCAGGATGGTGGCGTAAATGGCGATCGCTGCCACCACTGTCTTCCCGCTGCCGACGTCCCCTTGCAGGAGGCGGTTCATCTGGAAGGGCGCCCGCAGATCGCGGCAGATCTCGTTGACCACCCGCTTCTGGGCGCCGGTCAGCTCAAAGGGGATCGTCTTGATGAAGGCGCGCAGCTCCTCGTTATTGTACTCGATCGCCGGGCCGGCCGCCCGCCGCCGGGCCAGCCGCATCGACTGGAGGCGGAGCTGGAAGAGGAAGACCTCCTCGTAGGCCGCCGTTCGCCGCGCCGCCTTGGCCTGGTCCCCGTTTTCGGGGAAGTGGAGCCAGCGAAACATCGTCACCCGGTCGAGCAGCTGGTAGCGCTGGCGCAGGCTGGTCGGCAGGAGGGTGGCGATCACGTTTTGGTACTGACTGAAGGCCTGGTGGATCAGCTGACGGAGGGTGGCCTGGCGGACGTGCTTGTTGGCGGCGTAGATCGCCCCGAGGGTTTCCTTGCCCGGCTGGTTGACCAAGAGTTTGGTGCCCATCACCTGCTGGCGACCCTGGTTCCAGGTGCCGAGGACGGTGACGTCGCCGTTGACCATCAGCTTGTCCTTGAAGTAGGGCTGGTTGAAGAAGATTACCATCACCACCTGGGCGCCAACCTGGAGGCGGAAGCTCAGCCGGCTCTTGCGGTAGCCGAAGCGGCTGAGGACCGGCTCGCCGACCACCGTCCCGTGAAGGGTCACCTTCTGCTTGTCCTTGGCCTCCTCGAGGTTGGTGGGGGCGAAGTCGTCGTAGCGGCTGGGGTAGTGGGTCAGGAGGTCCTCAACCGTTTCGATCCCGAGGGTGGCCAGCTGCTTAGCCTTCTTGGCGCCGATTCCCTTCAGGGCGGTCACCGGATCCTGCAAGGACTTCATCAAACTTCCCCCTTCCTTTTTCCCTATGTACGAAAGAGACTGGGAAGAACTCCCAGTCTACTGCAATTAATATTGGTTGCCTACTCGACGGCGATCAGGTACGGGTAAACTGGCTGGCCCCCCTCGTAGATCTGGACGTCGAGCTCGTCGTCTTCCTCCAGAATCTTGTCGCGGAGCTGCTCGGCCTCCTGCTTGCTACCGTCCTGGCCGTAGAGGATGGTGACCACTTCGCTGTCCTCATCTAGCATCTGGTCGACCATCGCTTCGGCGGCGGCCATCACGGTTTCCTTGACCGCCACGATCTGGCCGTCAACGATCCCCATGTAGTCGTCCTTCTTGATCTCAACCCCGTTGAGCTGGGTGTCGCGAACCGCCACCGTGACCTCCCCGGAGGCAACGTTGCCGATCACGGCCTCCATTGCCGCCTGGTTGTCTTCCAGGCTGGCCTCCGGGTTGTATTCCAGGAGGGCGCTCATCGCCTGGGCGATCGTCTTGACGTGGACCACCTTGACCGGGATGTCGGCCACCGCCGCCGCCTGGTCGGCCGCCATGAAGATGTTGCCGTTGTCCGGCAATACCAGGGCCTGCTTGGCCCCGGACTGGTTGATTGCCTCGGTCAGGTCCTGGATGCTTGGGTTCATCGTCTGACCGCCGGCGATCACGGTCGTCACCCCGAGGCTCTTGAGGAGCTTGGTGATCCCGTCGCCGGAAGCGACCGCGATCACCGCCGTTTCCGGGGCCGCCTCGCTAGTTGGTTCCGGCGTGGCTACCGGCTGGTCGTCTTGTTCCATGATCTCTTCTTGTTGCCAACGCATGTTATCGACCTTGACCGTTTGCAGGTCCCCAAACTGCTGGCCCCAGGAAAGCACCGTCCCCGGTTGTTCGGTGTGGACGTGAACCTTGACCACCTCGTCGTCGTTGATCACCAACAGGCTGTCGCCGAGCTTGGCCAGGTAGTTGTAGAACTCGTCGTAGTCAAAGGACTTGGTTTCCTTTGGCCCCTTGCCAAGGCGGACCATCATTTGGGTGCAGTAGCCGTACTTGATGTCGGCCGGGTCGAGCTTCCCCTGGGCACTCTGGTGGTGCTTGGCGTTGATCATCTCGTCCATCTGGGCGTTGTCCGGTAATTCGTCTTCGATCTCCTCCCCGGTCAAAGCACCGTAGAAGGCGTGCAGAACAAAGACCAGCCCCTGGCCACCGGAGTCGACCACGCCGACTTCCTTCAGCACTGGCAAAAGGTCGGGCGTCTTCTTCAGGGCCGCATCGGCGGCGTCAACGATCTGGGAAAGGATCTCCTCGAGGTCGTTGGTCTTCTTGACCGCGTTCAGGCCGGCCTGGGCCGATTCGCGAACGACAGTCAGAATCGTTCCCTCGGTCGGCTTCATCACCGCCTGGTAGGCCGTCTTGGCCCCGTTGGCGTAGGCGGCCACGAAGTCGTTGGCGTCCAGCTCCTTCTTGCCTTCGCAGCCCTTGGCAAAGCCGCGGAAGATCTGCGAGAGGATCACCCCGGAGTTCCCGCGGGCCCCCATCAAGAGCCCCTTGGCCAGGGCGCTAGCGAGGTCACCAACGTTCAGCGAGGTCGCCTCGCGTTCGTACTTGGCCCCGCTGGCCATCGACATGCTCATGTTGGTCCCGGTATCCCCGTCCGGCACCGGGAAGACGTTCAGCGAGTTGATAAACTCGGCTTGTTGGTTTAACTTGGCCGCGGCCGCCTGGACCATCTTGCCAAATTCAAGGTTCGTAATTGTAGTAACTGCCAAAATCAAATTCCTCCAACTAGCTAGTCATTCCCCAACATCCGCACCCCTTGGACGCAGACGATCACCTCGTCGGCGGTAATGCCGAGCATTGATTCGAGGTTGTACTTCACCTTATTTTGAACGCTCTTGGACACCTCGGAGATCTTGGTGCCGTAGCCGACGATGATGTTCACTTCGACCGTGATCCCGCCCTCGGTTTGGCGAATCACGACCCCCTTGTTGTACTTATCCCGCTGGAGAATCGAGTTTACCCCGTCGCGCAGCGGGTTGCGGCTGGCCATTCCAACGACACCGTAGTTATCGGTTGCGGCCCCACCAACCACCGTTGCGATCACGTCACTCGCAATATCGATTGTGCCAGCCTTTGTCTTGATCTTCACTGCCATTCAAATGGCCTCCTTTTCGCTAAAAGTCATCATCATCTTACCATAGTTGCGCGCGCTTAAAAAGCTTTGCCAATCCCGGTGGCAAACGCGTGGAACGCAAAAGGAGGCTGGGAGTTGCTTCCCAGCCTCCTTAGGTTAATTAGTGAACGCGGGTAACCTTACCTGACTTCAACGTCCGGGCGGAAACGTAAACCTTCTTCGGCTTGCCATTTACCAAAATGGTTGCTTTTTGCAAGTTTGGCTTCCAGCTACGACGACTTGAGTTCAGGGCGTGCGAACGCTTGTTACCAAAGCGTGTCCGTTTACCGGTGATAAAATCCTTCGCCATCTGGGGGACCCTCCTCTCCTCATCAGTTTTCTCAGTAGCGCCGAGGCGCTGTAACTCACCTAAATAATTTACCATAGGCCCCGGGGGATTTCAATAGTTTCTTTCAAGGAATTCTCCTTGACACCTCTTTTCCCTCCTCAGCGGGGGCCGGTGGCGGCGCTATCGCGGCTCTGAATCACCGCCACCACCCCACTGGTGAAGGCGAAGTGGTTGACCGGGGCGGTGAACTCGTTGCTCGACCAGGAGACCGGCACGGCCGAGTCGTAATTGGTCAGCCGGTATTTTTCGTCGATTAGGGTCAGCCCGCGGACCGGGGTCAGGTTGACGAAGGTCAGGTACTGCATCCCCGGCAGCTGGCGGACGGCGTGCTCGCCGGGCCGGTAGTAGCGAACCACGTTTTGGCGATCGATCAGCACCAGTTTTTCCAGGCAGGGAGCAAAGTCCGGCAAGAGGGGCAGGTAGAGGTTGGCAAGAAACTGGTCGAGCCGCCCCCCGGTGGCGCCAAAGAGGTTGACCCGGTCGGCGGCCAGGTCCTCGACCGCCGCCTTGACGCCGAGCTGGCTGTCGGTGTAGTCCTTTTCCGGCGGGAAGGTGCGGACTGACACCCCGGCCGCCTTAATCCGTGCCAGGGCGGCCGGTTTGGTGGTGTCGAAGTCACCCACCGCCAGCTGGGGGGTGATCCCCCGCGCCAGCAGGTAGCTGGCCCCGTAGTCGACCCCGACCCAGGCTTCCTCGCGGTGGGCCAGAACGGTTTCTTCCGGAATTTCGCTGGCTGGCCCCCCCACCATCACGTTGACAACCTTCATGGCTTCCTCCTTACTAAAAAGAGGTCGGGAAAATCCGGCCTCTTTCTGGGTTGAATGTTGCGCGGACGCCTACTTGGTCGCGTCCTTGATTGCCTGGATCCGGGCAGCCGGGTCGTCGGCGTTGTAAACGTAGGACCCCGCCACGGCAACCGTGGCCCCGGCTTCGGCGCAGGCCTTGACGGTCTCGTTGTTGACCCCACCGTCGATTTCGATGTCGAAGTCCAGCCCCAGGTCCTTCTTAAGCTGGTTTAATTCGGCAATCTTGGCCACCGTTTCCGGCAGGAACTTTTGCCCGCCGAAGCCCGGGTTAACCGTCATTACCAGCACCTGGTCAACCATGTGGAGAACCGGCTTGATCATTTCAACCGGCGTCCCCGGGTTGATGACAACTTCGGCCTTGACGCCGCCCTTCTTGATGATTTGCAGGGCGCGGTGGATGTGTTGGGTTGCCTCAACTTGCACCCCAATGATGTCAGCCCCGGCCTCAATGAAGTCCGGCAAGATGTGTTCCGGGTTTTGAACCATCAGGTGAACGTCCAGCACCATCTTGGTGATTGGCCGGATCGCCTTCACGAAGCCCGGCCCGTAGGAAATGCTCGGCACGAAGGTCCCGTCCATCACGTCGATGTGAAGGTATTCGGCCCCGGCAGCTTCCACCTTTTCGATGTCCTTTTGCAAGTTAACGTAGTCGGCACTCAGAATTGAGGGTGCAACCTTAATCATAAAAACACAGCTCCCTTTTAGTAGTTTGGCTTTTGGTTCACGATCAAGTCGTGGAACTGACAATAATCGCGGTACCTTGACTGCATTATTTTACCATCTTCAAGCGCTTTTTTCACGGCGCAACCCGGTTCTTTTAGGTGCCGACAGCCCCGGAAGCGGCACTGGGGCGCCAGGGCGGCAAATTCAAAGAAGAGGGTCGGCAATTCGTCGATCGTCATCGGGAAGTCCTCGTAGGAGGAAAAGCCCGGCGTATCGGCCACCAGGGCCCCGTTGACGTCTAAGAGACTGACCTTACGGGTGGTGTGCTTGCCCCGCTTGAGGGCCTTGGACACGACCCCGGTTTCCAGGGCCAGCTCCGGGGCCAGGTGGTTCAAGAGGGTCGACTTGCCGGCCCCGGTCTGCCCCATCATCGTGACCACCTTGCCGGTCAGCTGGTCGCTAAGCGCCGCCAGTGCTTCCTGGCCGAAGGGGTCGCGGTTGTAAAAGACCCGGTAGCCAATTTCCCGGTAGCCGGCCACCACCGCTTCGAGGACGGTGAACTCATCGTCGGTCAAGAGGTCGGTCTTGGAGAAGAAGAGCAGCGGGGTGATCTTTTGCCAGGCCAAAGCGACCAGCTGGCGGTCGAGCAGGTTGGGCGAAAAGTCCGGCTGCTTGGCGGCGGTCACCACCACCGCCAGGTCGACGTTGGCCACCAGCGGGCGGACCAGCTGGTTTTCCCGCGGCAGGATCTTCAGTAGGTAGCCGGCCGGGTCAAACTCAACCCGGTCGCCGACCAGCGGTTTTTGTCCCCGCTTGCGGAAATTGCCGCGGCCGCGGGTCCGGTAGAGCTTGCCGTCCGCCAAGACGTCGTAGAAGCCACTCAATGATTGCTGGATGATTCCGGTTTTCAAACACTCTCTCCTTTACTGGGGCCGGCCTAGCCGGTGATGTTGGTTGCGCTCATGATCGTCTTGCCGTTGCGGATCACCTTGTAGGAACCGCGCTCGTTGCCCTTCAGGGTCAGCGGCACGTAGATCACCGTTTCCTGGCTGATCGTGATGTCTTCGTACTGCATCGTTAGGTTGTGGTAGGCGTCGCTAATGTAGACCTGCACCCGGTTCTCCTTGCGACCATTACTGCTGTCGAAGGGAATCGTGATCTGGACGTTGGTCGTCTTCAGGCTGCTGCCCGAGGTGGCGACCGCCACCGTCAGGGTGTCCCCCTTGGCCAGGGTGCTGCCGGCCTTCGGGGTCTGCGAAATCACCCGGTTGGTGGCCACCGTGGTTGAGGTCTGCTGGGTCTCGGTCAGCTGGAGGCCATGCTTGTTGGCAAAGGACTGAACGTCCTGGATGTCCCAGTTCTTGAGGTTGGGAATCTTGACCTGCTTGCGGCCGGCCGAGACGGTCAGGGTAACGACCTTCTTTTGCGGGCTAACCGTTTGCCCGGTGGTCAGGCTCTGCTTGATCACCTCGCCCTTGCTGACCGTGTCGGAGTACTGCTTCTTGACCTTGACGGTGAAGCCCTTGGCCTCTAGCTTCTCCTTGGTGGCCGTGGCACTGGTGCCAACCAGGTCGGCCACCTTCCAGTGACTGACCCCACTAGAAACGACCAGGTCCACCTTCTGGCCGTAGTGGGCCTCCTTGAGCTTGGCCTTGATCACGGTTCCCGTGGCGACCTTGGAATCAGTTCGCTTGCTCACCGTTCCCAGCTTGATGTGGTGCTTGGCCAGGGTTTGGCGGGCCTCAGCCACGGTTTCCCCACCCAGGTTCGGCACCGCCAGCGGCCGGGTGAAGTACCAGAGGCAGCCGAGGGCCAAAATCACCACGACGATCAGGGCCACTAGCCAGCCGCGCCGCGCCGGCTTGGTTGGGGCCGGTTCCTCTTCTTGGGCTGGCTGGTCTGCGCTTTCTTCTGCCGCCTGCTTGGCCTGCTTAAGCTCGTTTAGGTCGAGGACCCGGGTCTCGTCGTCGCAGTGGTCGCTCTCCTTGAAGCGCGGTTCGGCTTCGCGGCCCGGGTTGAGGGCGGTCTTCAAATCGGCCGCCATCTCGGCCGCCGAGGCGTAGCGCTGGTCGGGCGACTTGGCGGTTGCCTTGTAGACCACGTTGGCCAGCGGCTGCGGAATCGCCGGGTTGACGTCGCGGACCGAGGGCATCTCGTCGCGCGAGTGCTTGAGGGCGATCGAGACCGCCGTTTCCCCCTCGAAGGGAACGTGGCCGGTTAGCAATTCAAAGAGGATGATCCCCAGCGAGTAGATGTCCGACCGCTCGGTGGCAATGCTGCCACGGGCCTGTTCGGGCGACAGGTAGTGGACCGAGCCCACCAGGGTGTTGGTTTGGGTCAGCGAGTTGGCCGCCGTGGCCATCGCGATCCCGAAGTCGGTGATCTTAATGTTCTTGTCTTCGTCGATTAAAATGTTTTGTGGTTTTAAGTCACGGTGGATAATCCCGTGCTGGTGGGCAGTTTGCACCGCCGCCAGCACCTGCTCCATGATGTCCACCACCTGGGGGAGGGGAATGGGGTAGTTTTGCTTGATGAATGCCTTGAGGTCGGTCCCCTCAACGTATTGCATCACCATATACTGCATGCCATGGTCGGTCCCGACATCGTAAATGCCAACGATGTGGGGATCATTGAGCTGGGTGGCCGCCATCGCTTCGCGCTCGAAGCGGCGCTTGGTTTTCGGGTCGTCGCGCAGATCGAGGCGCAACAACTTGACCGACACCTTGCGTTCAAGGACCAAGTCATAGGCAAGATAAACGTTTGCCATGCCCCCCTCGCCAAGGGGACGGAGGATCCGGTACCGGTTGCTAAGCTTGTATCCGGATTTCATCTTATTTCCTTTCTTGCTCGTACTTGCCGATTAGCACGGTGATATTATCGAGCCCGCCGGCCTGGTTGGCCAGGGCCACCAGCTGGGCGCACTTCTCCGCCCCGGACTGGTCCTGGGAGAGCACCGCCGTCATGGTGGCATTTTCAACCATCTTGGAGAGGCCGTCCGAGCACAGCAAAAGCTGGTCGCCCGCCGTCAGGCTAAAGGCGTTGACGTCGATTTCGGCCGCCCGGGAAATGCCAATTGCCCGGGTAATAATGTTCTTTTGCGGCGAATTGCGCGCCTGCTGTTCGGTAAGGTCACCGTTTTTTACCAGTTCATTGACCAGCGAGTGGTCGACGGTGATTTGGGTCAGGTTCGGGCCGTGGAGGATGTACCCCCGGCTGTCGCCGATGTTGGCCACCACGATCACGCCCTTGGCCAGGGTCACCGCGGCCACCATCGTCGTTCCCATTCCGCGAAAGGCCAATGATTCACTTGCTTTTTTTAAGAGGGTTTGGTTGGCAAGGGTCACCTGGTCCTGCAGCCACTTCTTGGCGTGCTTGACCGTTTTCGGGGCGCTCTTGCGAAAGTTTTGACCGAGCAAGCGCACCGTCAAGGCGGCCGCCACGTCCCCACTCTGGTTGCCCCCGATCCCGTCGGCAATGATTGCCAGCTGGCGGTCGCCGTTTTCAAACAGCGCCACCCGGTCCTGGTTTTCCCGTCGTTGCCGGCCGATATCGGTTAAGTAATCAATCTTCATGAGCCTTCGTAATTCCCTTCTAGTCGATCCGTTTGAGGGTCGCAATGAAGAACCCGTCGGACCCAAAGTCACTTGGCAAAATCGTGAGCGGTTTTTCTGCCCGGTCTGATTTGATCGCCCGTGCGGTTTGCGTTTTTTCTAAGGCAAATTCGGGGTGGCTGGCCAAGAAGGCCGCCACCGTTTCCTGGTTCTCTTCCTTGAGAATCGTGCACGTGCTATATGTCATTATACCGCCCTTTTTAATTTTTGGGGCGACGGCATTTAAAATCGCCAGCTGAATTTGGTGGAGCTGGTGGCTATCGGCCAGCTGCTTTTGGTAGCGGATCTCCGGCTTGCGGCGCAGGAGGCCGAGGCCGCTGCAGGGGGCATCGACCAGGGCGGCATCGAGGCTGGCATCGGCCAAGAAGTCGAGCTTCCGGGCATCCCCCTGGCGGGTGTCGACCACCCCGGCCAGGCCGAGGCGGGCCAGGTTCTGCTTGACCAGGCGAACCTTGTGGGCGTGAATGTCGAGGGCGATCACCCGGCCACCGTGATCGGCCAGGGCGGCGGCCAGCTGGCCGGTCTTGCCGCCGGGGGCGCTGCAGGCGTCCAGCACCAGTTGGGCGGCGCTGAGGTCCATGCTCTCGGCGGCCAGCATCGCGCTTTCGTCCTGGACGGTCACCAGGCCCTCCTTAAAGGCGGCCGTCTCAAAGAGCCGTCCCCCTTCCAGAACCAGGCCGTCGCCGGCCACGGCGCTCGGCTTGGCGGTGACCCCTTCCTCCTTAAGGGCGGCGATCGCCGCTTGTGGGGTCGTCTTAGCCCGGTTCACCCGGACGCTCTGGTGGGGCGGCTGGTTGACGCTGGCGGCCACCTGCTCGGCCTGGGTCAGCCCGTACTCTTCAATCAGCTGGCGAACCAGCCACTCCGGCAGGCTGGCGGCCAGGCTGAGCCGCTGAACCGGGTCGCTTAGCTTGGTTGGGTCGGGAAAGGGCGTCTTGAGGACGGCGTGCAGGACCCCGGTGACGAACTTGCGCACCCCGGCGCCGCCGCGGGTCTTGGCAATCTCGATCGCCTCGTTGGTGGCGGCGAAGTTCGGCACCCGCTCGAGGTAGTGGTACTGGTAGAGGGTGACCAACAAGAGCTCTTGAACCCAGTCGTCGAGCCGGCGGTGAACCCGCGGTGCCAGCCAGGCCTGCAGGGTCAGCCGGTGCTGGAGGGTGCCGTAAACCAGGCTGGTCAAGAGGCGCCGGTCGGGTGCGGTCAGCGGGTGCTGGGCCAGTAGCTGGTTGACCTCGAGGTTGGAATAGGCGTGCTGGCGATTAATCCGGGTCAGGGCCACCACCGCCAGGGCCCGCGGGGTGGTCAGGCTGCGCTTAGTCATCGGTCACCGCCTGCTTTCCGGCCGCCAGGTCCTGGTGCCCGTTCAGGTAGGCCGTGATCTCCATTGCCGGCTTGCCGGCCGGCTTGAGGCGGTTGATCCGGTAGGTGGTCCCCTCCCCGGCCGCCAGGATCAGGCCGTGCTTTTCGACCCGCACCACCTGGCCCGGGGCCAGGGCGGTCTTTTCAGCCAGCGGGGTCACGTCCAAGAGCTTGGTCACCACCCCGTCCAAGACCAGGTTGGCCAGCGGCTTGGGGCGCAGACCGCGCACCTTGGCGTCGATCAGGCGGGCCGGGAGCCGGTAGTCGATCCGCTCCTGGGCGGTGCTGATGTTTGGCGAGAAGACCACCTGACTTTCGTCCTGGGGGGTCGCCTCGACTTCGCCGGCAACCAGCTTCGGCAGGGTTTCCATCAGTAGGTCGCGACCGACCAGGCTGAGCTTGGCAAACATCGTTCCGGCGTCGTCTTCGGCGGTAATCGGCACCCGCCGTTGGGCGAGGACGTCGCCGGCGTCCATCTGCTTGACCATGTACATGATCGAGACCCCGGTTTCGGAATCGCCGTTCATCACCGCGTACTGGATCGGTGCCCCGCCGCGGTACTTCGGCAGCAGCGAACCGTGGACGTTGATCGCCGCGATCTTGGCGGCATTCAAGAGCTTGGTCGGCAAAAACTGCCCGTAGGCGGCGGTGATCATCAGGTCCGGGGCCAGGGCCACCAGCTGGTCGAGCTCGGCACTCTTGGCCAGCTTGGCCGGCTGTAGCACCGGCAGGTTGTACTGCTGGGCCAGTTGCTTGACCGGCGAGGCGGTCAGCTTGTGCTTGCGGCCCACCCGGCGGTCCGGCTGGGTCAAAACGGCCTTGACCGTGTAGGCCGGGTCGTCAATCAGGGCTTGGAGAATCGGCACCGCAAACTGGGGGGTGCCCATAAAAACAACGGAAGTCATTGCACTTCCTCCTTTCGGGTTACATAAAGTACTGGGGATCGGGATCGATCACGAAGCGGGCGGCACCGAGGGCCTGGGTCTCCTGCTGGAGGGTCGCCAAAAGCGGCGCCAGGGCCGGGTCGGTCCGGTACTTGATCACGATTTGGTAGTAGTAGCGGTTCTTGATCCGGGCAATCGCCCGCGGGGTGGGCCCGAGAACGACCGTCTCCGGGGCCAACTGCCCGTGGAGGCGCCGGGCCACCTGCTGCATCAAGTCCGCCGCCTCCTTTTCCTCCGGCGAGGAGGCCAAGAGGCGGACGCTGTAGAAGTAGGGCGGGTACTGGGCCTGCTGGCGAAGCCGCATCTCGGTGGCAAAGAAGCGCTCGTAGTCGTGGGCCTGGGCCAGTTGGATCACGTAGTTGTCCGGGTTGTAGGTCTGAATCACCACCTGGCCGGCCTTGTCCGCCCGGCCGGCCCGCCCGCTGACCTGGGCCAGGAGGTCGAAGGTCCGCTCGCCGGAGCGAAAGTCGGGCAACTCGAGGCCGGTGTCGGCGTTGAGGACCCCCACTAGGGTGACGTTGGGAAAGTCGAGCCCCTTGGCGATCATCTGGGTCCCCAGCAGGATGTCGGCCTCGTGGGCGCCGAAGCGGCGAAGGAGCTTTTCGTGCATCCCCTTGCGGCGGGTGGTGTCGACGTCCATCCGGATCACCCGCGCTTCCGGCAGGCGCTGGGCCAGTTCGGCCTCCACCTTCTCGGTCCCAGTGCCGTAGTAGCGAATCTGGCGGCTCGCGCAGTTGGGGCAGCGGGCGGGAATCGGCTCCTCGTGGCCGCAGTAGTGGCACTTCATGCTCCGGGTGGCCAGGTGGAGGGTCAGCGAGATGTCGCAGTTGGGGCACTTGAGGACAAAGCCGCAGTCGCGGCACATCATGAAGGAAGAAAAGCCGCGCCGGTTCAGCAGGAGGATGCTTTGTTCCCGGCGGGCCAGCCGGTCGCCAAGGGCCGCCAAGAGGGCGCGGGAAAAGTTGCTCTCGCCCCCCTGGCGCGGTTCCTGGCGCATGTCGACCACCTGAATCGGCGGTAGCGGTCGCTGGTTGACCCGCTTGGGCAGGGTCAGGAGGTGGTAGGCGCCGGTCTTGGCGCGGGCGTAGCTTTCCAGGCTCGGGGTGGCCGAGCCGAGGACCAGGGCCGCCTGGTGGTACTTGGCCCGCCACTTGGCCACTTCGCGGGCCTGGTAGCGGGGGGCGTCCTCCTGCTTGTAGCTGCCCTCGTGCTCCTCGTCAATCACGATCAGGCCGAGGGAATCGAGCGGGGCGAAGATCGCCGAGCGGGTGCCGACCACCACCTGAACCTCGCCGGCACGGATCCGCCGCCACTCGTCGTAGCGCTCGCCGTTGGAGAGGCCGGAGTGCAAAATCGCCACCTGGCGGCCGAAGCGGGCGCGGACCCGCTGGACGACCTGGGGGGTCAGGGAAATTTCCGGCACCAGCATCAGCGCCCGCTTCCCCTGCTCCAGGGCGGCGGCCATTGCCCGCAGGTAGACCTCGGTCTTGCCGCTGCCGGTCACCCCCTTGAGTAGGAAGGGGGTCGAATCGCCGCTGGTGACCGCCTGGCGAATGGCGGCAACCGCCTGCTCCTGGTCGGCGGTCAAAGTCACCGCGCGGTCGGCGGTTGGCACCGTCGCCATCGGCACCCGGTACTGCTCCACTGAGACCTTCTCCAGCCAGCCGCGCTTCTCGCCGAGGGTGAAGGTGGCCGCCGAGAGGCCGCTGACCAGGCGGGCCCGGGCCAGGGGCATCCCCTCCTTGGCCAGACCCTGCAAAAAGCCGAGCAGGCGCCGCTGGGCGGGGGCGTTCTTGGCCAGGCCGGCCAGCTCCTCTTCCAGGCCGGCAAAGTCAAGCCGCGGGCGAACCACCGTTACCCGCTTGGCGCGGGCGCGATCGGCCACCTCAGTCACCAACTTCACCTTCCCCGCCCGGCGGAGCTTGACCAGCTGGTGCATGACCTCCGGCTCCCCCTGGACCTGGCTGAGGTCGAGTTGGTCCAGGCCGCCAAAGAGTTGCGCCTTCAGGTCGGCTTCCAACCGGTCGGTCGGCACCACCAGCCGCTTGCTGGTGGTCTTCAAAAGGGTCGGCAGGAGGGCGTGGAGGCAGGTGATCCAAAAGGCGTAGGTGGTCTTGGCCAGCCACTTGCTCAATTCCAATAGTTCGGGGGTCAGAACCGGGGTCAAATCCAGGAGGGCGGCGATTTCCTTTAGCTCCCCCTGGTAGTTACCGGCCGGACCGACGCCAACGATGAAGCCCTCGACCTGGCGCTTGCCGCGGCCAAAGGGGACCGCCACCCGCATGCCAACCTGGACCTGGTCGACCAGCTTGTCCGGCACCCGGTAGGTGTAGGGGCGGTTGGTCTGCCGGGTCGGCACGTCGACGATCACCTGGACGAGTTGTCCGCCCTTCATTGCTGCTCCCCCGCCTGCAGGCGCGCGGCCAGGGTGGCGATCAGCCGCCGGCCAACCTCCTCCTTGGTCAGCAGCGGCCAGGCCTGCGGTTCCCGGTGGGGCTGCAGGAGGGTAACCCGGTTGGTGGCGGTGCCAAAGCCGCTGCCGGCCTGGCTGACGTCGTTGGCCACGATGTAGTCGGCCCCCTTGGCCGCCAGCTTCTTCTCGGCGTTGGCCAGCAGGGCGGTAGTTTCGGCCGCGAAGCCGACCACCACTTGGCCCGGACGCTTCTTGGCGCCGAGGGCGGCCAGGATGTCCGGGTTCTTGACCAACTCGATCGTCAGCCCGGCCTGACCGGCCTGCTTCTTGATCTTTTGGGGCGCCACCGTCTTCGGCCGGAAGTCGGCCACCGCCGCCGCCATGATCACCAGGTCGGCTTCGGGGGCCGCCTGGTCGACGGCCGCCTGCAGCTCGGCGGTGGTGGTCACCCGCTCAATCGTCAAGCGTGGGTGACTGGGTAAGGGAACGCTGACCGTTCCGGCCACCAGGGTCACTTCCGCGCCGGCGGCCAGGGCGGCTTCGGTAATCGCTAGCCCCATCTTGCCCGAGGAACGGTTCCCCAGGTAGCGGACCGGGTCCAGCGGCTCGCGGGTTCCCCCGGCGGTCACCAGGACCCGGCGGCCGGCCAGCGCCTGGTTCTGGGCAAGGAAATCAGCAACGGCCACGGCAATGTCTGCCGGTTCCATCAGCCGGCCGGTTCCCGAGTAGCCCTCGGCCAGCGGCCCGGTCGTCGGCAGCAGGATCCGGTAGCCGTCCGCTTTGAGTTGGGCCAGGTTGCGCTGGGTGGCCGGCTTGGCCCACATGTGGCTGTTCATCGCCGGGGCCACCATGATCGGGCTGGCCGTCGCCAGCAGGGTGGTCGAGACCGCGTCGTCAGCCAGGCCGGTGGCCAACTTGGCGATCAAGTCGGCACTGGCCGGGACCACCAGGCTCAGTTCCGCCCAGTCGGCCAACTCGATGTGGGGCACCGGCCCCTGCTGTTGGTCCCAGAGGTCAACCAGGACCGGCTGGTGGGTCAGGGCGTAGAAGGTGGCCGGGGGCACAAAGCGGGCCCCGGCGGCGGTTAGGCCGACCCGCACCGTGTGCCCCTGGCGCTGCAATTCTCGCACCAGGGTGGCGGCTTTAAAGGCCGCCACGCTACCGCTAACGTAGACCGCAATTTTTGCCATTGATAGGCTCCTTTCCTCCGCTGGGGGATAATAATACGGCAAAAGCGCCGGCGAAGATTCTTCGCCAGCGCTGTCTGCTTCGCTTTTCGAGCTTTTTGTTAGTCCTCGCCCTCAATCGAAACCTTGCCGGCTTCGATTTCTTCGAGCGCCATCCCAACCGACTTCGACGAGTTGTACTTTTCGAGCAACATCGGCTTGTCGTTTTCCAGGTCAACCGGCTTGTCGGCCACTTGGGCGCGGTCCTCGTCGGCACGGAACTTATCAATTTCGTGGGCCCGCTTGCTTGCCAGCATGATTAAGGAGTAGCGGGAGTCCACCTGCTTTAACAGTTCATCAACTGATGGGTACAGAATCATTTCTTCGAATCTCCTAACATTTCTAAGTAGTCCGGCATTACCCGCGGCACGCGAAGGCGTTCGCTGCGAATGATCCCCTTGATCTTTTCGACCGCGTTTTCCACCTCGTCGTTGACCACCGCGTAGTCGTAATTTTGCATCATTTCGATCTCGGAAAAGGCCTTGTGGATCCGCTTGTTGATCACGTCCATGCTGTCGGTTCCCCGGTGAATCAGGCGTTGCTTCAATTCCATCAGGTCCGGCGGGGTCAGGAAAATGAAGACCCCGTCCGGCCGCTTGGAGCGCACCTGCATTGCCCCATTAACCTCGATCTCAAGGAAGACGTCCTTGCCCGCAGCAAGGGTTTCATCAATATATTTTAGCGGGGTTCCGTAATAGTTGTCAACGTACTTGGCGTATTCCAACATCTGGCCGGTTTGAATGTTCTCCTCGAATTCCTCCTTGGAAACGAAGAAGTAGTCAACCCCGTTCTTCTCCCCCGGCCGCGGCTGGCGGGTGGTCATCGAGATCGAGTACTGAAAATCATTTCCTGGTTGGTCGAAGATCGCTTTTCGCACCGTTCCCTTACCGACCCCGGACGGACCGGAAAGGACAATCAACATCCCACGCTTTGTCATCTATCGTCTTCTCCTCTTCTTTTTGAAGGTATTACTGCTATTTTGCAATACTTACCGCCTTAATTCAAGCCATATTCCAAATTAATCGCGCCCGCTTGCGAACAAAATTTTGAACGAAACCCTTGATTTTTGAAACGGCCGTTCGTATAATGTTCTTGCAAACGATAGTTCGGAGGTCGGTAAAAATGCAAAAATCCACTCTTAATCGCGTTAACCAAGGAACAGCTCGTCTCGTCTCCCACTTAAAGCCCCTGCTGACGGAACCCTTCTTCGAGGAAACGGTGGCCCCGGTCACCCTCCTGCCGGTCGAACCCCTTTTCCAGCGCAAGCTCTTCTTGAAGATGGCGGTGGCCGATCACCGCGAGGTCTTCCTCCAGCTGATGCCCGCCACCAGCGACGGCAGCCCGATCAACGTTCGCGGCCGCCTCAAGCAGCTTGCCGACGGGCGCTACCTGCTGACCGCCGGCAAGAAATCCTACTTCTTTGCCCTCAAGCAGGTTCGCTACATCGCCGGCTAAGCTTGGCAAGCCCCCTTCCCTTCCCCTATAATGAGTAAATGGATTAACTGAGAAGTGGAAGGAATATCATGCCTGGAATCATCGCAAACTTTTTTGCCGTCATTGGCGGCACCGTCCTGGGGGCCATCTTCAAGCGCGGCCTCGCCCCCCGCTTTGAGCAGGTACTCTACACTACCCTTGGGCTGGCCGCCCTCGGAATTGGCTTCGAAAGCGTCGCTAACTACCTGCCCAAGAGTCACTACCCGGTGCTCTTCATCATCAGCCTCGCCCTCGGGGCCCTGTTCGGCACCGCGGTGCGGGTGGCCGATCGCTTTGACCACCTGATCGCCCGCTTTGCCAACTCGCGCGCCGGGCAGGGGATCGCCACCGGCCTGCTCCTCTATTGCATCGGCGCCCTCTCGATCGTCGGCCCGGTGATGGCGGCCACCAAGGGCGACCAAACGATGCTGATGACTAACGCCAGCCTCAACCTGGTGACCGCCGTCCTGCTCGGGGCCGGCTTCGGTTGGCCGATGCTGGTCTGCGCCCCAATTCTCTTCTGCTGGTTGGGGGCGATCTACTGGGTGGCCAAGGACCTGTCGGCCACCTTCTTCACCGGCCCGCTGGTAACCGAGCTAGCAATCGTCGGCGGCTTTTTGATCGTTGCCGCCGGCCTCAACCTGCTCCGCCTGCGGGAGATCAAGACGCTCGACTTCCTGCCGGCCCTGCTAGTGCCGATCATCTTCTTTTTGTGCAAACCATTCTTCTAATCAAAAAAGCCATTCGCGAAAATTTGCGAATGGCTTTTTTTGGTGTCCGCTCATTTTCCGGTGGCGGCTCACTTCCCGCCCTGCTCCATCTTCAGGAGCTCGCGGGCGTGGTCGCGGGTCAGCTTGGTGACCGTTTCGCCGGCCAGCATCCGGGCCAACTCGTCGATTCGCTGCTCCGTGCCGAGCGGGGTGACCGAGGTGGTCGTCCGCTCGTTTTCGACCCGCTTCTTGATCAGGAAGTGGTGCTGGGCCACCGCCGCCACCTGCGGCAGGTGGGTGATGCACAGCACCTGGGAGTCGGTGGCGATCAGCTTGATCTTGTCGGCAATTGCCTGGGCCACCCGGCCGCTGACCCCGGTGTCGACCTCGTCGAAGATGATGCTGGTGACCCCCTCGCTCTGGGCAAAGATCGTCTTGAGGGCCAGCATCACCCGGGACAGTTCCCCACCGGAAGCAATCTTGGCCAGCGGTCCCATCCGTTCGCCGGGATTGGTTTGAATGTAGAATTCGACCTCGTCGACCCCCTGGGAGCGGAACTGGTCGCCCAAGGGGGTAAAGTGAACGCTGAAGACCGCCCGTTCCATGTAGAGCTCGCGCAGTTGCTGGTGGACCGCCTGCTCCAGCCGCTTGGCCGCCTGCTTGCGCGCCGCCGTCAATTGCTTGCCGAGCGTGGTCAGCTTGGCAACCGTCGCCGCCAGCCGCTGCTCCTGGTCATTGTCGGAGTCGGCAACCTTCTCCATCTCGGCCAGCTCGGCGCGGATCTTTTCGTAGTAGGCCAGCACGTCGGGCAGGCGGTCGCCGTACTTGTGCTCGAGGTCGCCGATCAGGGTCAGGCGGTCCTCGATCTGGGCCAGCCGCCCCGGGTCAAACTCGAGGCCGTCGAGGGCCCGGCTGGCGGTTTCGGCCGCGTCCTGGAGGGAATAGTAGGCATCCCCCAGCCCCTTGGCCAGGTCGGCAAACTGCTGGTCAAAGCTCTCGATGGCCTCGACCTGGCTCCGCATTTCGGCCACCTGGTCCAGGACCGGCGCCCCCTCCTCGCCGTTGAGGCCGGCAACCACCTGGTTTAGGGCGTTGTTGATTTGCTGGAAGTGCTCCAGCCTGTCGCGCTCGCTTTCCAGCTGGTCTTCCTCGTCGGCCTTGAGCTCGGCCCGCTCGATTTCCTGCACCTGGTAGCGGAGCATGTCGAGCCGTTGGGCCCAGAGTTGCTCGTTTTCCTTCTTCTTTTCGACCGCCGCCTTCAGCTGCTGGTAGTCGGCGTAGACCTGGCGGTACTGCTTTGCCAGGTCCAGGACGGCCGCCCCGGCAAACTGGTCGAGCATCGGCAGGTGGTTTTCCGGTTGCATCAGCCGTTGGTGTTCGTTTTGCCCCTGGATGTCGACCAGGCCACTCCCCAGTTCGCGGAGGGCGGTGGCGTTGATCAGGGTGCCGTTGACCCGGATCGTGTTGCGCCCCGTCTGGTGAATCTCGCGCGAGATGATCAGGGTGCCGTCGCTGGCATCGATCCCGTAGCGGTCCAGTAGGTCGTGGTAGGCCGGCGCCTTGGGAACGGTGAACTGCCCCTGGAGGGTCAGCTTGCTGGCCCCGCGGCGAATGAAGTCGGTTGACCCGCGCCCCCCGGCCAGCAGCCCGACCGCGTCGATGATGATCGACTTCCCGGCCCCGGTTTCCCCGGTTAGGACGGTCATCTGGTCGGCAAAGTCGAGCGTCAGGTGGTTAATGATTGCCAAGTTATCGATCGTCAGCTCTTGTAGCATCTTTCTACCTCATTTGCTTCAGTAGGTCGACAAACTGGTCGGCCGCCAGTGGGGATTGACAAACAACCAGGACCGTCATGTCGTCGCCCACCGCGGTAAAGACCTCGGGGAAGTCTAGCCGGTTGATCAGCATCGCCACCACCGGGCCGTGCCCCGGGTGCATGGTCAGGGACACGAAGCGGTCCGACTTCTTGAGCTCCTGCAGGTAGGTCTTGATTGCCCGCTTCAGCTGACTGTCCTCGTTTTCCGACTTCTTGGTCGGCATGCTGTAGCGATAGCCGCCGTCGGCCGTCGGCACCTTGATCAGCTTTAGTTCCTTGATGTCGCGCGAAATCGTGGCCTGGGTGACCTGGATGCCGACTTCACCGAGGAGGGAAACCAGATCCTCCTGGCGCTCAACGGCGTGTTGTTCGATCAGCTGCTTGATTTCTGCTTGGCGATTGGCCTTTTTCATGGTGCACTCCTCCTCTATGCCCCAAAAAACTGCCCGGGGCTGGCTACTGTTCCTTCAATTCCGCCTGGGCGGCCGCCACGGTCCCGGCAACGTCAATCGTCGGGGCCACGCTCGCCTTCTCCCCCACCAACTTCAGGTGGGCGAGGAATTCGGTGTTGCCGTGGCCCCCCTTGATCGGCGAAAAGTCCAGGCCCAGGACGGCAAAGCCGGCGGCCGTGGCGAGGGTGAAGACGTGGTCGATGACCTCGCGGTGAACGGCCGGGTCCTTGATGATCCCGTGCTTGCCAACCTTTTCCCGGCCGGCCTCAAACTGGGGCTTGATCAGGGCGGCAACCTCCCCGCCCGGCACCAGGATTTGTGCCAGCGGGGGCAGGATCAGGCCGAGGGAAATGAAGGAAACGTCGATCGAGGCAAACTCCGGCTGCCCGTGGGTGAAGTCGGCCAACTTGGAATAGCGGAAGTTGGTCTGCTCCATCACCACCACCCGCGGGTCGTCGCGCAACTGCCAGACCAACTGGTTGGTGCCGACGTCGAGGGCGTAGCTGAGCTTGGCGCCGTTTTGCAGCATCACGTCGGTGAAGCCCCCGGTCGAGGAACCGATGTCTAGGACCACCTTGTCGGCCACCGAAATGCCAAAGCTCTTCAGCGCCTTGGCCAGCTTGAGGCCGCCGCGGCTAACGTAGGGCATCTTCTTGCCCTTGAGGTGGAGGGTGGTGGTGGTGGCAATCTTTTGCCCCGGCTTGTCGAGGCGCTCGTTGTTCTTGCCGAGCACCTCGCCGGCCATCACCGCCCGCTTGGCCTGCTCGCGGGAATCGAACAGCCCCTGCTTTACTAGTAAAATGTCAACCCGTTCTTTTTCCATGGAAACTCCCTAATTAAAGTGCGTGAAGTAGGCCAAGAAGGCGTCGAGGGCCGCCCCGTTTGGCAGGGCCGCCTGGGCCGCTTTGGCCTGGGTCAGGGCCGCTTTCAGGGCCGCCCTTGCCCCCTCGATGCCTAAAAGGCCCGGGTAGGTGTTCTTGTGGGCGGCGGCGTCGCGGTTGACCTCCTTGCCGACCGTGGCCTCGCTGGCGGTGACGTCGAGGAGGTCGTCCTCAATCTGAAAGGCGAGCCCGTACTGGCGGCCAAAGTCCCGCAGGGTGGCCAGGGTGCCTTCGCTTGCCCCGGCAATCAGCCCGCCGGCCTCAACCGCGTAGCAGAGCAGGGCCCCGGTCTTTTCGGCGTGGAGGTCGCGGAGGGCGGCGAGGTCAAGGTGCTTGCCCTCGCCCTCGATGTCCTTGGCCTGGCCGGCCACCATCCCCGCCGGGCCGGCGGCCTTGGCCAGGGCTTGGACCAGGGCCAGCCGGGTCGCCGTTGGCAGGTCGTTTTCGCTCAGCCAGGTGAAGGCCAAAGTCAAGAGGCCGTCCCCGGCCAGGGTGGCCATCCCGGCGCCAAACTGCTTGTGGTTGGTTGGCTTACCGCGGCGCAGGTCATCGTTGTCCATCGCCGGTAGGTCGTCGTGGATCAGCGAGTAGGTGTGGAGCAGTTCGACCGCGCAGGCCGCCTTGACGACCGCCGGGGTCAGCTCCTGGCCCAGCATTTCGCTCACCGCCAGGGTCAGGGCCGGCCGCAGGCGCTTGCCCCCGGCGAGCAGAGAATAGCGCATCGCCGCCGTCAGGGTTGGCTGGTCGCTTTCCGCATCCAGGTGGAGGGCCAGGTAGTCGTTGATCAGGGACTGGAGTTGGGGCAGGCTATGCATCCTCATCGTCCCCCTTCTTGGCAAACTCGGAGTGGTAACCCTGGTTTTGGACCCCGTTGTTGCTCAGGTCCTCGCCGGCTTCCTCGGCCGGTTGGAGCTGGCCGTCGTCGTCCATCAACTGGGCCAGGGTTGCCTGGGCCCCGTCGAGGTGGGCCTGGAGGTCCTTGGCCAGCTGCATGCCGGCCTGGAAGTCCTTGATTGACTCGTCAAGCGACAGTTGCCCCCCCTGGAGGCGGGTGACGATCTGCTCGAGGGCCGCCATCTGCTCCTCAAAACTTTGCTTTTCCGGCTCTTTTGTCATTTTAATCTCCTTTTTCAACCTTATCAACGGTTACAACGGCTTTCCCATCATAAAAATGTAAATTAAGGGCGGCGCCGGGCGCCAGGTTTGCGGCTGACACCACCTGCCCGTCCTGGGTGGCGTAGGCGTAGCCCCGCTTGAGGACCTTTAAGGGACTCAGGCTGTCCAGCTGGCCGATCAGGCGGGCCAGTTTCTGCTGGCGCTGGGCCAGGGTCAAACGGTAGGCCTGGCCCAGCGCCGCCCGGTCGTGGGCCAGTTGGCTGGCCTGGCGGCGCAGTTGCTCCTGGGGGCCGAGGCCGGCCAGCTGGTCGCTCAGGTGCTGGAGGCGGGCGGCCTCCTGGCGAAGCAGCAGGTCCTCACCGGTGACCAGGCGGTGGCGCAACTCGTCCACTCGCTGGCTGGGCTGGGCCAGGAGGCGGTCCGGCTGGGCCAGCGGGTAGGCGGCCTTGAGGGCGGTCAGGCGTTGCTGCTGGCGGGCCAGCCCTTCCTGTAGGGCGTGAACCAGGGCGGCCCGGGCGGCCTGGAGGTTGGCCAAGACGTCGGTCAGCAGCCAGGCCGAGGCGCGCACGGCGGCCGCGGTTGGCGTCGCCTCCCGGGCATCGGCCGCCAGGTCGGCAATCGTGGTGTCGGTCTCGTGGCCGACCGAGGAAATCACCGGCAGCGGGGCGGCCGCGATCGCCCGGCCGACGACCTCCTCGTTGAAGGCCCAAAGGTCGCCGCGCGAACCACCCCCGCGGGCAACGATCAGGGCGTCGTAGTCCCCCTGCCCCGCCCGCTCGATCTGGCGGGCGATCTGCGGGGCCGCGGTCTCCCCCTGCACCTTGGTCGGGTAAAAGACCAGCTGGATCAGCGGGTTGCGGCGGCGGAAGGTGGTGATCAGGTCGTGCTTGACGGCGGCGTCGTTACTGGTGACGATCGCCACCCGCTTCGGGAAGGGCGGGATCGGCCGCTTGGGCCGGTCGAAGAGGCCCTCCTTCTTGAGCTTCTTGTAGAGCTGCTCGAAGGCCACCTGGAGGGAGCCGGTGCCGACCGCCTCCAGCTGGTCGACGTAGAGCTGGTACTCGCCGCGGGCGGGGTAGACGCTCACCCGGCCGCGGGCCAGCACCTTTTGGCCGTTTTCCAGCTTGAAGCGGACCTTGGAAAAGGCACTGTGAAACATCACCGCCTTAATCTTGGTCTGGTCGTGGTCGGCGGCGGTGTCATCCTTTAGGGCAAAGTACTGGTGGTAGCTGTTGGGCCGGTAGTCGGTCAGCTCGCCGACCACCCAGAGGGTGCGGGCGTTGAGGTAGGGGTCAGCGGTGAACTTGCGCTCGATGTAGCGGGTCAGCTGGCCGATCGTCAGCGGATCAGTCTTTGGCATCGGCCCGCCTCCACTCCGCCAGGTCCACCGTCTGCTCCATCAAAGTGGCGATCGTCATCGGGCCCACCCCCCCGGGAACCGGGGAGATCGCCGCGGCCACCGGGGCCACCTGGTCGAAGGCAACGTCGCCGACCAGCTTGCCGGCGGCGGTCCGGTTGATGCCAACGTCGATCACCACCGCCCCCGGCTTGACCAGGTCGGCGCCGACCAGTTGTGGGTGGCCGGCCGCCACCACCAGCAGGTCGGCGGCCCGCAGGTGGTCGGCAAAGCGCGGCGTTTGGCGGCCGACCATCGTGACCGTCATTTCCCGGTTGACCAGAAGCGAGTGCAGCGGCCGGCCGACCAGGATGCTGCGGCCAACCACCACCGCCTGCTTGCCGGCGTAGTCAAAGCCAAGCGAGTCGAGCATCGTGATGATCCCGCGCGGGGTGCAGGCCACCGGGTAGTTGCCGGGCAGGTTGTTGTAGAGGCGGCCAACGTTTTCCGGGTGGAAGCCGTCAACGTCCTTTTGGGGGTCGATCGCCGCCACCAGGGCGTGCCAGTCGAGCGGGGCCGGCAGCGGGGCCTGGATCAGAATGGCGTCAATCCGCTCGTCGGCGTTGAACCGTTGGATCGTCTGCAGAACGGTTGCCTGATCCACCGTGGCCGGGAAGTTTTCTTGGACCGAGTAGATGCCGAGCTCGCCCGCCTTGCGTTGCTTGCTGCGGGTGTAGACCTTGCTGGCCGGGTCGTCACCGACCAAAATCACCGCAATCCCCGGGGTGATCCCCTTTGCCTTTAAGGCCGCAATCCGCCGGGCGGTCTCGGCGTTCTTGGTCGCCGCCAGCTGTTTTCCGTCAATAATCGTTGCCATAGTTCTCCCTTCTAGATTTCAAAAACGGGGCCGCGCGTCCGCGCAATGCCCCGTCCTAATCGCCGTCCTAGGCCGGCGTTGATTCGCTTGTCATGCTCCCGAGCACCCCGTTGATGAACTTGCGGGAGGCCTCGTCGGTGAAGTCCTTGGCCACTTCCAGGGCCTCGTTGATTACCACCGGCGCCGGGGCCAACTTCTCTTGCAACTCAAAGGTTGCCAAGCGGAGGATGATTAAACTCGGCCGCGGCAGGCGACTTAGCCGCCAGCCCGGGGCCAGGTGCTTGGCAATGGCCGCGTCGATTTCTTCCTGGTTGTCCATCACCCCGTCCACCAGGGTGGTCAAGTAGGTGGGCACCTCTTCGTTGGGCTGCAACTTGAGGACCGTTTGGTACAATTCACTCTTCTCCGCATCGGGCGTGGTTGCCAGAGCAAACAGGGCCTGGAAGGCCGCCACCCGGATGCTGTGCCGACTAAAACTCACTACTCTTCACCATTACTTTCTTCTTGCTCAAACAGCTTGTCCGGGTCGAGGGCCGCCTGGGGTTCCTTTTCCGGCATGATCCCCTGGACGTGGACGTTGACCGCGGCCACGCTCAGGTTGGTCATCAGGGCCACCTGCTGCTTGACCCGTTCCTGAATTTGGGCGGCCACCTTGGGCACGGTTGCCCCGTAGTCGAGGGTGACGGCGAGGTCGAGGGTCAGCTGGTCGTCCTTGACGGTCAGCTTTACCCCGCGCCGGTGATCGGAGCGGCCGAGGAGCTCACTAACGTTATTGGCAAAGGAGCCCCGCAGCTTGGAGACCCCCTCCACCTGGCTCGCGGCAATCCCGGCGATGAATTCCAACACCCGCGGGGCCAGCCGGATTTCCCCCTGCGCTGCCTCGCCCGCGTTCAAGATAATGGTTGAATCTTCTGCCATTTACAATCGACCTCCATTGGTATTCTGCCCGCCAGGGTCACCCCGCTGGGCGCCCGGACAATATCTATCTTATTGTGCACTACTTTGGGTGGAAAAGCAACTTTCCCCCGCGATCACTTGTCCTCGGTTTCCTCGTCGGTTTGCAGGACTGCCATGAAGGCCTGTTGCGGGATTTCGACCTTGCCGACGGCCTTCATCCGCTTCTTCCCCCGTTTTTGCTTGTCCAGCAGCTTGGCCCGCCGGTCCGGGTCCCCGGTGTGGATCCGGGCGGTGACGTCCTTGCGGTAGGCCTTGATCGTCGTCCGGGCGATGATCTTGGAGCCAATCGCCGCCTGGATCGGGATTTCGAAGTTCTGCCGCGGGATGATCCCCTTGAGCTTGGTGGCGATCTCGCGGCCCCGCTCGGCGGCGAAGTCGCGGTGGGTGATGAAGCTTAAGGCATCGACCCGGTCGCCGTTCAAGAGGATGTCGATCTTCACCAGGTCGCTTTCGCGGTAATCGTCGACCTCGTAGTCGAGCGAGGCGTACCCGCGGGTGCTCGACTTGAGCTTGTCGAAGAAGTCGTAGATGATTTCGGCCAGCGGGATGTGATAGATCACGTTGACCCGGGTGTCGGAGAGGTATTCCATCGTGTCGAACTGGCCGCGCTTGCGTTGACACAGCTCCATCACCGCCCCCACGTAATCGTTTGGCACCATGATCGAGGCCTTGACGTAGGGTTCCTTGATGTCCTTGATTGCCGAAACGTCCGGCATCTCGGCCGGGTTTTCGACCTCCTTGGTCGTCTTGTCGTGGAGGTCGACGTGGTAGGTAACCGACGGGGCGGTGGTGATCAAATCGAGGTTGAACTCGCGCTCGAGCCGCTCTTGCACGACGTCCATGTGCAAGAGGCCGAGAAAGCCGCAGCGAAAACCAAAGCCCAGCGCCTGGGAGGACTCCGGCTCAAAGGTCAAGGCGGCGTCGTTGAGCTGGAGCTTTTCTAGGGCGTCGCGCAGGTCGTTGAACTTGGCGTTGTCGGTCGGGTAGAGGCCAGCGTAGACCATCGGCGTCATCTGGCGGTAGCCGGCCAGCGGTTCGGCCGTCGGCGTGGTGGCCGAGGTGACCGTGTCCCCGACCTGGGTGTCCTTGATGTCCTTGATGGCGGCGGTCAGGTAACCAACGTCGCCGGCCATCAGGACGTCGCGGGCCAGCGGCTTGGGCGAGTTGATCCCGACCTCGGCCACCTCGTACTCGGTCCCGCTGTTCATCAGCTTGATCCGGTCGCCCTTCTTGACCGTTCCCTCGACCACCCGGATCGAGAGGACCACCCCGCGGTAGTCGTCGTACTTGGAGTCGAAGATCAGCGCCTTGAGCGGGGCCGTCAAGTCGCCGGTCGGC
Source organism: uncultured Limosilactobacillus sp. (assembly GCA_944327195.1). Taxonomy (GTDB): domain Bacteria; phylum Bacillota; class Bacilli; order Lactobacillales; family Lactobacillaceae; genus Limosilactobacillus. Next base: position 19,486 of record CALVGV010000015.1, on the reverse strand, counting down.
GCCGGCACCTCGGCCACGATCCGCTCGAGGACCTCGTCAACCCCGAGGCCGGTCTTGGCGCTGATGTCGACGGCGTTATCGGTTTCGAGGCCGATTTCGTCCTCGATCTGCTGGCGGGTGCCGGCCGGGTCGGCCGACGGCAGGTCGACCTTGTTGATCACCGGCAGGATCGCCAGGTCGTTATCAAGGGCCAGGTAGACGTTGGCCAGGGTCTGGGCCTCCACCCCCTGGGTCGAGTCGACCACCAGGATCGCCCCCTCGCAGGCGGCCAGCGAACGGGAAACCTCGTAGGAGAAGTCGACGTGGCCCGGAGTGTCGATCAAGTGGAAGATGTAGTCCTGGCCGTCCTTGGCGTGGTAGGTCAGGGCAACGGCGTTGAGCTTGATCGTGATCCCCCGTTCCCGCTCGAGTGGCATGTCGTCGAGGATCTGGTTCTTCATCTCACGCTTGCTGATCGTGTCGGTCATCTCGAGGATCCGGTCGGCTAGGGTCGACTTCCCGTGGTCGATGTGGGCGACGATCGAGAAGTTGCGGATCCGCTTTTGGCGTTCCTTCATCGCGTTTAAGTCCATGTTCTGCTGTCACTTCCGTTCTAGTTTACTCACTAATCTTTAGTATAGCATATCTGCTTGGCCCACAAAAAAGACCGGGCAGGCACCTGGTCGTGTGGTTGTTACTTTTCGTCGAAGGCGTCGCGCAGCTTTTCGAAGAAGCCGCCCTTGACCCCCTTGACCTCCTCGCCGGAAGCGGCGGCGAAGGCCATCAGGGCCTCCTTTTGCCGCTTGTTGAGGTTCTTTGGCGTCTTGACGTGAACGGTGACGTGCTCGTCGCCGACGCCGCGGCCGTTGACGAAGGGAACCCCCTTGCCGCGGAGGCGGAAGTTGGTCTCCGACTCGGTCCCGGCCGGGATCTTCAGGTCGACGTCGCCGTGGACCGTCTTGACCTTGATCTTGTCGCCGAGGGCCGCCTGGGTAAAGGATATGTCCTGGTCGACGTAGATCGTCGTCCCGTCGCGGCGGAAATCGCGGCTCGGCGTTACCCGGAAGACGATGTAGAGGTCCCCGTACGGGCCGCCGTTCTTGCCGACCTCCCCCTGGCCCTGCAGGCGCATTTGCTGGCCGTCGTCCACCCCGGCCGGCACCTTGACCTTAAGCTCGTGGCGCTCGCTGACGTGGCCCTGGCCGTGGCACTTCGGGCACTGGTCGCCCGGTTGAACCTCCTGACCGGTCCCGTGACAGGTCGGGCAGACTTCTTGCGACTGCATCATCCCCATCATCGTCTGCCGCTGGTGGAGGATGAAGCCCTGGCCGCCACACTGGTGACAGGTCTGCGGCTGCTTGCCCGGCTTGGCCCCGGTCCCGTGGCAGCGGTCACACTGGGCGTCGCGGTTGTACTTGATTGTCGTTTCCTTCCCCTTGATCGCGTCCATGAATTCGAGGGTCATCGTGTACTGGAGGTCCCGCCCCTGCTGCGGGGCCCGTGGATCCCGCCGCCGGCTGGCCCCGCCGAAGAGGTCGCCGAAGATGTCGGAGAAGTCGCCGAAGCCCTGGGCGCCACCGAAGCCTTGCCCGAAGCCCTGGCCACCGCCAAAGCCGCCCGCCTGCGGGCCAGCCGAACCAAACTGGTCGTATTGGGACCGCTTTTGCGGGTCGCTCAAGGTTTCAAAGGCCTCGTTGATCTGCTTGAACTTTTCCTCGGCTCCCGGCTCGTGGTTAACGTCCGGGTGGTACTTGGCCGCCAGCTTGCGATAGGCGCGCTTGATTTCGGCCTCGCTGGCGTCCTTCTTGACCCCGAGAATCTCATAGTAGTCTTTTTCTGCCATTCTTTTTCCCCACTTGTGTTCGTGGCCGCCCGCCAAGATTTGTCAGGCGGCGCTTACTTTTTTGATAAATAACAAAGAACGAAGCCCAGCCCGTTTGGAGCCAAACTTCGTTCATTGCCTTACCGGGCGCTTGATGATGGCCCGCCGCACCAACTTGCGGGTTGGCCTTACTTCTTGTCGTCGGGGTTAACTTCCTCGAAGTCACCGTCGACGGTGTTATCGTCCTTCTTGTTGCCGTTGTCGGTGTTGGTCTGGCCGTTTGCCCCCTGGGCGCCGGCTTGGCCCTGGGCCTGTTGGTAAAGCTTTACCGTCAGGTCCTGGATGATCTTGTTTAGGTCATCCTTCTTTTCCTTCATTGCCGCGATGTCGTTGGCATCCTTGGCCTTTTGCAGGGCCTCCTTGGCATCCTTGGCCTTCTTGATCTCGTCGGCGGAAACCTTGCCGTCGAGTTCCTTTAAGGTCTTGTCGGTTTGGAAGAGGAGTTGGTCGGTTTCGTTGCGAACGTCGGCCTCTTCCTTCTTCTTCTTGTCGGCTTCGGCGTTGGCCTCGGCGTCCTTCTTCATCCGTTCGATTTCCTCATCGGACAGACCGGAGTTGGACTTGATGGTGATGTTTTGCTTCTTGTGGGTCCCCTGGTCTTCGGCCGAAACGTTTACGATCCCGTTCTTGTCGATGTCGAAGGTCACCTTGATTTGCGGAACCCCCCGCGGTGCCGGCGGAATGTCCGTCAGTTGGAAGTTCCCGAGGGTCTTGTTGTCGGCTGCCATCGGCCGTTCCCCTTGGAGAACGTGGATGTCAACGGCCGGTTGGTTGTCGGCCGCGGTTGAGAAGACCTGGCTCTTGGAAGTTGGGATGGTGGTGTTGCGGTCGATCAGCTTGGTGAAGACGCCCCCCATCGTTTCGATCCCGAGCGAAAGCGGGGTTACGTCGAGCAGGACCACGTCCTTGACGTCACCGGTCAGGACCCCACCCTGGATGGCGGCCCCGAGGGCAACCGCTTCGTCTGGGTTGATCGAGTGGTTTGGTTCCTTGCCGGTCAGTTCCTTAACCATGTCTTGAACCGCCGGAATCCGGGTGGACCCCCCGTTCAAGATCACTTCGTCGATGTCGCTGAAGGAGAGGTCGGCGTCGTTCAAGGCGTTGAGCACCGGTTGCTTGGTCCGTTCAACCAGGTCGTTGGTCAGTTGGTTGAACTGGGCCCGGGTCAGGGTCTTTTCCAAGTGGAGCGGGCCGTTTTCACCGGAGGTGATGAATGGCAGGCTGATTTGGGCTTCTTGAACCCCGGACAGGTCCTTCTTGGCCTTTTCGGCGGCGTCCTTGAGCCGTTGGAGGGCCATCTTGTCTTGGCTGAGGTCAATCCCGTTTTCGGCCTTGAAGCCGTCGATCAACCAGTCCATGATCTTTTGGTCGAAGTCGTCCCCGCCAAGGTGGGTGTCCCCGTTGGTGGACAGGACTTGGAAGACCCCGTCACCGAGTTCGAGGATCGAAACGTCGAAGGTCCCCCCACCGAGGTCGTAAACGAGGATCTTTTCGTCCTTGTCCTTCTTGTCGAGCCCGTAAGCCAGGGAGGAAGCGGTTGGTTCGTTGATGATCCGCTTAACTTCCAGGCCGGCGATCTTGCCGGCATCCTTGGTGGCTTGCCGTTGGGCGTCGTTGAAGTAGGCCGGCACGGTGATTACCGCCTGGGTAACCGTGTCGCCAATGTAGTCTTCGGCGTACTTCTTGATGTATTGCAAGATCATGGCCGAAATTTCTTGCGGCGTGTACTTCTTGCCTTCGATGTCAACCGTGTAGCCGGCTTCGCCCATGTGACTCTTGATCGACTTCACCGTGTTCGGGTTGGTGATTGCTTGGCGCTTGGCCACTTCCCCAACCTGCACTTCCCCGTTCTTGAAGGAAACAACGGACGGCGTCGTCCGGCCCCCTTCTGGGTTGGTGATAATCTTGGGTTCGTTCCCTTCCATTACGGCAACGGCCGAGTTGGTCGTCCCGAGGTCAATCCCGATAATCTTGTTACTTGCCATTTTAATCCCTTCTTTTTCTCAGTTATTGCGCAACGACAACCATTGCTGGCCGCAGGACCCGGTCCTTCAAGAGGTAACCGGCCTGCAGAACCTGGACCACCGTGTCCGCTTCCTGGCCGTCTTCCACCGGGACGGTTTGGACGGCCTGGGAGGTTTGCGGGTCAAAGGGTTTGCCCAGGGCCGCCACTTCGGTTACCCCGTGGGCGGTCAGGGCCTGTTCCAGGTGGTCGTGGACCATTTGGATCCCCTTCTTGAGTTGCTTGCCGTTTTCGTCTTCGACCTCAATTGCTAGGGCCCGCTTGAGGTTGTCGAGCACCGGCAGGATCCCCTTGGCCAGGTCCTGGCCGTCGTACTTGAGGAGGCCTTCACGTTCCTTGTTGAAGCGCTTGGTCATGTTTTGGATTTCAGCTTCCGCCCGGAGGTACTTGTCCTCTTGGTCCTTCAGCTGTTGCTTGAGGTCGGCAACCTGCTTTTCGAGGTCGGCGGTTGGTGATTGTTCTTTTGCCGCTTGCTTTTCCGCCTGCTTGTCGGCGGTTGGCTGCTCAGCGGCCGCGGTCTTTTCCGCTGCCTTCTCTTCCTTTGCCATCGAATCCCTCCTAGGAATCATAGTAATGATGATAGTAGTTTACCAGCCGTTTTGCAAGTTCGCGGCGAAAGGCATCAACGAGGCCAATCGTCCGCGGGTACGGCATTGCCGTCGGGCCGAGGACCGCGATGATCCCCTCGCCGTACTGGTCAACCCGGTAGCGGGCGGTAATCAGTGAGTAATCGTCCAAGAGCTTGTTTTTGGCGATCTCGGAGCCAATCTTGACCGTGATCCCCTCGTTGTCCGGGGCCGGGTCGATGATCGTCGACAAGCGGTCACTATCGAGCAGTTCGTAGATCGCCTGCATCGCCTTGCCGTCCTTGTGCTGCTCCATCCCGAGGAGGTTGAAGCGGCCGCCAACGAAGAAGCGCTCGCCGGCCGCCTTCTCGAGGACGTTGCCGAAGACGTCGAGGAAACCCTCCGGCTTGGCCAGGTACTGGGTCACCTGGTAGGGAATGTCTTCGCGCAGGCGCTTGACGACCTCCGGTAGTTCCAGGCCCACCAGCTGGTCGTTGATCAGCCGGACCACCGCCTCGAAGGCCTCCGAATCGACGTCCTTGGGGAGGGTAAAGGACTGGCTCTCCACCTTGCCGCTATCGGTTACCAGAATCCCGAGCACCCGCGAGTTCCCCAGGGGGACCAGGCGGAAGCCGCTCAGCTTCTCGTTTTGCTGCTCGGGCTTGAGGGTGAAGGCGGTGTAGGAGGTGAGGTCCGACAAGATCTGGGCCGAATCGGAAACCAATTCGTCGATCTTGGCGAACTCGGCCCCCAAGAAGTTTTGGATCGCCGCCGCATCGTGCTTGGTAATCGTGGTTGGGTCGAGCAGGTGGTCAACGTAGTAGCGAAAGCCCTGCTTGGAGGGCACCCGCCCCGACGATGAGTGTTCCTTGGTCACCAGGCCGGCGTGCTCGAGAACCACCATTTCGTTGCGGATGGTGGCCGAGCTGACCTTCATCGGCAAGACCGAGGCGATCAGCTTGGAGCCGACCGGTTGACCGGTTGCGGTGTACTGCCGTACAATCGCTTGGAGGATTTGCTCCTGCCGTTTGGTTAGCATCACATCACTTCCTTTTAGCACTCTTACTTGCTAAGTGCTAAATACAACTAATAATATACGCACCCCACCGGCAAAAGTCAACAATAGTCAAACATTTTTTGGAGAAAAATTATGGCAACCGAATCATCCCGCTACGTCAAGCCCCAATCCGTGGCTGAGGCCCTCACCCTAATCGAAAAGCTCTTCAACCAGTACCGCAACGCCCCGCTGACCGGCGAGCTGCTGGCCTACCACCAGAACCTGGTCCAACGGCTGCAGACCGACATCAAGGCCGCCGCCGAGCGCGAGGGCGACCAGAAGCAGTTGGCCGACCTGGCCAGCCTGACCGACCTCATGCAACGCTGGACCGGGCTTCGCCTCGCCGGCAAGCCCTTCCCCGGCAAGGTCCGCCACTTCAAGCTGGCCAACCAGGGTCCCCACTTCCAGCGACGGGTCCACAAGATCAGCGGCGGCCACAACCACCGGGCTAGCCGCCACTAGAATTCCGCAACCGAAAAAAGAGGCAACCGCACGCTTTGCTGGCGCGTGGTTGCCTCTTTTGTTGTGCAAAATTAGTGAGCGGCCTTTTCTTCCAGGGCCGCGGCGGCTTGCTCGAAGTCGTCGAAGTGGCGCTTGGTGGTCCCGATGATCTGGTAGTCCTCGTGCCCCTTGCCGGCAATCAATACGGCGTCACCCGGTTGGGCCCGGTTGATCGCCTCCTTGATTGCCGCCGCCCGGTCGTAGATCACTTCCGGTTGCGGCATCGTTTCGTCGATCCCGGCCAGCATGTCGTTCATGATCTGCTTGGGATCCTCGGTCCGCGGATTATCCTCGGTCAGGATCGCCTGGGTGCTCCCCTTGACGGCAATCTGGGCCATCAGCGGCCGCTTCTTGGCGTCGCGGTCACCCCCGCAGCCGACCACGCAGTAAACCTTGTGTTCGGCGAACTGGTTGAGGGTGGTCAACACCTTCTCCAGGCCGTCCGGCGTGTGGGCGTAGTCCACGATCACGGTGACCCCGGTCGTCGTTGGCACCTTCTGGAAGCGGCCCCGCACCCCGTGCGCGGTCGACAGGGCGGCAATGATCGTTTCCACCGGCAGGCCCGCCGCCACCGCGGCTGCGATCGCCGCCAGGCAGTTGGCGACGTTGAAGCGCCCCACCAGCGGGGTTGCCACCCGGTAGTGCTGACCAAAGACAGTCAAATCGAAGCGGATCCCCTCGAGGCTGAGGGCAACGTTTTGCGCCCGCACGTCGGCCTCGTGGTCGATCGCGTAGGTGATCACGTTGGCGGCGGTGTAGTCGGCAAACTCACGGCCAACCGGGTCGTCAACGTTGAGGACGGCCGCCTTGTCGGCCGCCACGCTACCGAGCTGGGCGAAGAGGAGGCTCTTGGCCAGCTTGTACTGGGCCATCGTCTTGTGGTAGGCCAGGTGGTCCTCGGTGAAGTTGGTGAAGACGGCGATGTCGTAGTCAATCCCCCACACGCGGCCCTGCTGGAGGGCAATCGAGGAGACCTCCATCGCCACCGTGTCGACCTTGGCGGCCACCATCTTGGCCAGGGTCCGCTGGTTGGTGATCGCGTCCGGGGTGGTGTTGATCGTCGGGTAGGTTGCGGCACCGATCTTGCGGTAGAGGGTACCGATCACCCCGGTCAGGTCGCCGGCCCGCGAGAAGATTTCCTCGATCAAGTGGGTGACGGTCGTCTTCCCGTTGGTCCCGGTGACCCCAATCATCCGCAGCTGTTGGCTCGGGTGACCGAAGTAGCGGTTGGCCAAGAAGGCCATTGCCCGGTGGCTATCGCGCACCACCACCACCGGGACGCTGGTTTCAACCGGGTGCTCGGCCACGATCAGCTTGGCCCCCTTCTCCACCGCCTGGGGGATGAACTGGTGACCATCCACCTTGTGGCCCACTACGGCCACGAAGACCGCCCCCGGAACCACCTTCCGGGTGTCCTGGGTCAGCTCGCTGACCCCAAAGTCGGCGAAGTCCGCCGGCAACACCTGCTTGTACTTCAGGCAGGCAATTAATTCACTTGCTTGCACCTTAAATCACCTCTACCTTTTCAAAGAAGTTGCGATTGCCAATCACCGTCCAGTTGCCGGCATCCAGCTGGGTCGTTGCCCGCACCCGCAGGGGCAGGTCGGCCTGGGCCGCCAGCTGGACCGCCCGCGGGTGAACCACCTTGGCCCCGTTTAGCGCCATCTCTTCCATCTTAGAGTAGGTCAGGAAGGGAATCAGGCGGGCATCCTTGTCCTCGCGGGGGTCACCGGTCATGACCCCCTCAACGTCGGTGAAGATGTCGACGTAGGCCGCCTTCAGGGCCGCCCCGAGGGCAACCGCCGAGGTGTCGGAACCGCCGCGGCCGAGGGTGGTCAGATAGCCCTCCTCGCTTTGCCCCTGAAAGCCACAGACCACCACCAGGTCGGCCTGCTTGAGGGCCGCCGTCAGCGGGGCCGGGTCGACCCGGCGAATCCGCGCGTTCTGGTAGTCGTTATCGGTGCGCACCCCGGCTTGCGGGCCGGTCAGGCCGACCGCCTTCAGCCCCCGCTTGCGGGCCTCGTTGAGCATCACGGTCATCGACAGGATCTCGCCGACCCCGGCCAGCTGGTCGAGCTCGCGCGGGGCGAGGGCGCTATCCTTGCCGCCAACCAGGTTCAGGAGCGAGTCGGTCGCGTAAGGCGCCCCGGCCCGGCCCATGGCGGACACCACCATCACCACTTGGCAGCCGCGCGAGAGGGCCCGTTCAACGTGGGTCAGGGCCATCCCCCGGGTGTCCGCATCTTGGACCGAGGTCCCACCAAATTTTTGAACAATGACTTTGTTCATGATTACTTTCTCCTATTTGTTCTCCGCCGCCGGGCCACTGGCCATAGTTACGTACTGGTCGTACCAGGTCATGAAGGTCAAGATCGTCCACAACTTGCGGGAGTTATCGGCCTTGCCTTGACGGTGATCCTCCAAGAGCTTGAGGAAGTACTGCTTGTTAAAGTACTGGTCGGTTGGGGAATCAAGGATGATTTGCCGCGTCCAATCGTACATTTCGTCCTTCAGCCAGAAGCGGATCGGCACTGGGAAGCCGAGCTTCTTGCGGTTCAAGACGTGGCCCGGGATTAGGTCCTTGACCGCCTCGCGGAGGACGTACTTCGCTACTTCCCCCTTGATCCGCAGCTCGCTCGGGATCTGGGCCGCCACCTTGAAGACTTCGCGGTCCAAGAACGGCGTCCGCAATTCGAGGCTGGCCGCCATCGAGGTCCGGTCACCGTTGCGCAGGAGGTCACCGTTGAGCCAGGCGTGCATGTCAATGTACTGCATCTTGGTGATCGGGTCGAGGTCCTTGGCGTCCTGGTAGTACTTGGCAACCGCCTGGTAGGCCGGGTGGTTCGGGTCGTAGTCCTTCAAGAAGGCCGCCTTTTCCTTTTCGTTGAAGATGAAGGCGTCACCGACGTAGCGCTTCTCCAGCGGCGTCGTCCCCCGCAAGAGGAAGGACTTCCCCTTCATCCCCTGGGGCATCATCTGCCCGATCAGGTTGAGGGCGCCGTTGAGCGGCTTGGTGTAGTTGAACGGCCGTAGCGAGATCGGTTCGTGGTAGATCGGGTAACCACCAAAGAGTTCGTCGGCCCCCTCCCCGGTCAGGGCCACCGTCACGTACTTGCGGGTGGTCCGGGCTAAGAAGAACTGCGGCACCGCCGCCGGGTCGGCCAGCGGGTCATCCATTGCCCACACGAAGTACGGGAAGGCCTTCATGAATTCCTCGGCGGTGATCACGTGGCTGTAGTTCTCCACGTTGAGCGCCTTGGCGGTTTCCTGGGCGACGTCGAGCTCACTGTAGCCCTCGCGCTCAAAGCCGACCGAGAAGGTCTTGATGTTGGTGTTGAACTGCTTGGCAATCGAGGCCACGATCGTCGAGTCGATCCCCCCGGACAGGAAGGCGCCGACCGGCACGTCAGAGCGCATGTGGATCTTGACCGAGTCGATCAAGACGTCGTGGAGGCGCTTGACGATCTCGCTTTCCTCCTGGTGGACCGGGGTGAACATCGGGTCGTAGTAGCGGCTAACCTCAATCGGCTGGTTGAGCTTCTTGAAGAGGCTGTGGCCCGGTTCCAAGACCTTGATTTCGGTGGCCAGCGTTTCCGGTTCCGGCACGTACTGGAAGGTCATGTAGTCCTGCAGGGCCGCCTTGTTGAAGCTGTGCTCGCGCAGAACCGGGTAGAGGGCCTTTTGCTCGGAGGCGTAGTAGAAGCGGCCGTCCTCTTCGGCGTAGTAGAAGGGCTTGATGCCGAAGTGGTCGCGGGCGGCAAAGAGGGTTTGCTCCTGGGTGTCCCAGATCACGAAGGCAAACATCCCACGGAAGTGCTTCGGCGCCTCGGTACCGTACTTGGCGTAGGTGGCCAGCAGGACTTCGGAGTCGGAGTCGCCCTTGAATTGGTAGCCGTCCTTCTTCAATTCTTCCCGTAGTTCAAGGTAGTTGTAGATTTCCCCGTTGAAGGTCAGCATGTAGCGGCCGTCCATGTAGGGCATCGGTTGGTGGCCCGCCGCGGTGAGGTCAATGATGCTCAGCCGGCGAAAACCCATCGTGATGTGTTCGTCTTGGAAGTAACCCGAATCGTCCGGTCCCCGGTGAATGATCATGTTGTTCATCGTGTGCACCGTGGCGTTCAGTTGCTTGGGGTCATAAATGCGTTTGTCCGAAAGACACCCCGAAAAACCACACATGACAATTTCCTCCTCTTGTTCACAATGTATTGAAACTATAGTGTACCAAATTTTTGGCCCCTTTTTATGACGATTTGCCAATCCGGGGGCCTGGTTCGGTTAATTTTTCCTAAAGGCCTAGTCCAGGTCGGCCAGTGGGAAGCGTTCCGTGGCCAGAAGCCGGCGGGCGGCCTGCTCGTCTTGCTTGAGTTGGGCGATCAGGGCTTCCTTGCCGCTGAACTTGACCTCCCCGCGCAGGTAGGTAACCCACTCGACCTTGACGTGCTCGCCGTAGATGTTGGCGTTGAAGTCGAAGATGGTGACCTCAATCGTCTTCTGGTTGTCGCTGCCGAAGGTGACGTTGTAGCCCACGCTGGCCATCCCCTGGTACCAGTGGCCGTCGACAAAGAAGCGGACGGCGTAGACGCCGACACCGGGGATGCGCTCCCGGCAGTCCCAGTCGACGTTGGCGGTCGGAAAGCCGAGCGTCCGCCCGCGGGCAAAGCCGTGGACGACGATCCCGCTAGTCTTGTACCAGTAGCCCAGCAGGTCGGCCGCTTCCCGCACTTGCCCCTGGTCAACCAGGTGGCGGATCCGGGTGGAGCTGATCTTGGCGGCCGCGGCGGTTTGGGCCGGGACGGTGATCACCGCAAAGCGGCCGGCGGCGTAGTCCGGCAGGCGGTCCATCGTGGCCACCTCCTTGGGGCCGTAGGTGTGGTCGAAGCCGGCCACCACCGCCACCGCCCCGAGGGCCAGCAGGTAGTCGTCGACAAACTCCTGCGGCGGCAGGGAGCCGAGCTTGGCGGTGAAGTCAACCAGGTAGACCCGGTCGACCCCCAGCTGCTCCAGCAAGGCCAGCTTGCGCCGGTTGGTGGCCAGGTAGTGGATCCCCTGCGGGTAGGCCGAGTAGACCAGGCCCGGCAGCTTGTCGTAGGTCAACACCGCCAACGGCACCCCGCGGCGGGCGGCCTCCTCCTTGGCCCGGGCGATCACCGCCTGGTGGCCGCGGTGGACGCCATCAAAGAAGCCCATCGCCAGCACCACCGGGCCGGCCGGCACCGTGCTGGGATCGAGCGGGTGATGAATGTGAAAGACTTCCATTCCTAATCCTCCCGCAAATCAATCATCTTCAGTGGCTTGTACTGGTCGCCCCGTAGCTGGTAGAGGGCCCGCAGGCGGTCCTGGTAGTAGAGGGCCACCTTGGCCGGTTGGTCGGCAACCTGATGGGCCGGCAACCAGCCGCCGTTCTTGACCAACGGCCACTGGGCCGCGGTCAGGACCTGGCGCGGCCAGTCGCGGACCGCGTAGTCCAGCGGGTAGAGGGTCAGCAACTGGGCGGTCATCTGGTCCTGGACGTCGGCCAGGCTGAGGGTCTGGTCGAGTTCAAAGCCGCCACTCTTCAGCCGGGTCAGCGAGGCCAGGGTCCCCGGGTAGCCGAGCGCCTTGGCGAGGTCAACCGCCAGGGTGCGGACGTAGGTCCCCTTGGAGCAGTCGACCACGAAGCGCACCCGCTGGGTCTGGCTGGCCGGATCGTAACTGGTGGCGGTCAACTTAAAGGCGCTGATCGTCACCTGGCGGGCCGGCCGCTCGACCGTTTCCCCGGCGCGGGCGTACTCGTAGAGGCGCTTGCCCTTGACCTTGACGGCCGAGTACATCGGCGGCACCTGGGTGATCTCGCCGGTCAAGGCGGCCATCTTTTCCCGGATCGCCGCTTCGCTGATCGCGGCTTCCACCGGCTTGGTGGCCACCGTTGCCCCGGTCAGGTCCTCGGTTTCGGTCGCCTTGCCGATCAAGAGCTCGCCGGCGTATTCCTTCCCCGAGGCCATCAGCAGTTCCACCATCTTGGTGGCCCGGCCGACGCAGATCGGCAAGACGCCATCAACGGCCGGGTCGAGGGTGCCGGAGTGGCCAATCTTTTTCTCGTGGAGGATCCGCCGCAAGCGGCTGACCGCGTCGAAGCTGGTCATCCCCCGCTCCTTGTAGAGTGGAATAATTCCGTCCATTTCCTTCGTCCTTTCCTGCCCCAAGCAAAAGGGCCGGGCCAACCAAGCCGGGGAAGCCCCCGCCCCAGTCAGCACCGGCCGATCCGCTTATGGTTACAGTTCGTTTTTTTGGTGCAGTTGCCGCAGGAGCTCGTCGATCCGGTTCCCGTAAGCAACCGAGGCATCCTTTTCAAAGCGCAGTTGCGGCACCTTGAAGATGTTCAGCCGCGGCCCCAATTCACTGCGTACCAGCCCGGTCGCCTTGTCGAGGCCGGCCTGGGCCTTCTGGTTGTCCGACGCCTTGTCGGACAAGAGGCTGTAGTAAATGGTTGCCTGCTGGAGGTCGCCGGTGACGTCCACCCCGGTGATGGTCACGTCCTTGACCCGCGGGTCGCGGACCCGCTTGAGCAAGATGTCGTCAACCTCCCGCTGAATTAGTTGGGCGAGCCGTTCTGCCCGGTAACGTTTATTTGGCATGCGCTCCTCCTTTGCCGGCTTATTCGACCGGCACTTCCTTCATGTGGTAGGCTTCGATGACGTCCATTTCCTTGATGTCGTTGTAGTTTTGGATCGTCAGCCCACATTCGTAACCCTGCTTGACTTCCTTGACGTCGTCCTTGAAGCGCTTGAGGCTCCCCAGTTCGCCGTCGTAGATGACCACGCCATCGCGAACCAGGCGGACCTTGGAATCGCGGGTGATCTTGCCGCTGGTAACCATTCCCCCGGCAATCGTGCCGATCTTGGAGGCCTTGTAAATCTGGCGCACTTCGACTTGGCCGATCGTTTCTTCTTCGTAGACCGGTTCGAGCATCCCCTTCATGGCATCCTCGATTTCCTCGATCGCCTTGTAGATCACCCGGTGGAGGCGGATGTCGATCTTGTTGGTTTCGGCCTCGTTCTTGGCGTTTGGCGTCGGCCGCACGTTGAAGCCGATGATGACGGCGTTGGAGGCTTCGGCCAGGGTGACGTCGGATTCGTTGATCGCCCCAACCGCCTTGTGGATGATGTCCACCCGGACGCCGTCCACCTTGATCTTTTGCAGACTCTGGGCAAGGGCCTCAACCGACCCCTGAACGTCGGCCTTGATGATCACCGGCAGCGACTTCATTTGCCCCTTCTTCATCGTGGCAAAGAGGTTGTCGAGGGTCACGTGGCTGGTCCGGGCCCGTTCTTCGTCCTGGGCCCGCTTTGCCCGTTCTTCCCCGGCGGCCCGGGCCGTCTTTTCGTCTTCGAAGACCACGAAGCGGTCCCCGGCTTCCGGCACGGCGTTGAGCCCGGTGATTTCAACTGGCGTCGACGGGGTGGCTTCCTTGATCCGCCGGCCGTTTTCGTTGGTCATCGTCCGCACGCGGCCGAAGGTGTTGCCGACCACGATCGGGTCCCCGACGTGCAGGGTCCCCTGTTGAACCAGGAGGGTGGCCACTGGGCCCCGACCCTGGTCGAGTTGGGCTTCAACGACCGACCCAACCGCCCGTTGGTCCGGGTTGGCCTTCAGTTCCATCATTTCGGCCTGGAGGAGGATCATGTCGAGCAGTTCGTCGATGTTCTTACCGAACTTGGCCGAGATCTTAACGAAGATCGTGTCGCCCCCCCAGTCTTCCGGGATCAGGCCGTACTCGGTCAGTTGCTCGGTCACGTGGTCCGGGTTGGCGCCCGGCTTGTCGACCTTGTTGACGGCAACGATGATCGGCGTCTTGGCCGCCTTGGCGTGGTTGATCGCCTCGATCGTTTGCGGCATTACCCCGTCGTCGGCCGCCACCACCAGGACGGTGATGTCGGTGATGTTGGCCCCGCGGGCCCGCATTTCGGAGAAGGCGGCGTGGCCCGGGGTGTCGAGGAAGGTAATCAGGTGGTCGTTGTAGTTAACCTGGTAGGCCCCGATTGCCTGGGTGATCCCGCCGGCTTCGTGGGCGGTAACGTGGGAGTGGCGAATGTTGTCGAGCAGGGTCGTCTTCCCGTGGTCAACGTGCCCCATGACGGTCACAACCGGTGGCCGCGAAACCAGCTTGTCTTCGTCGACCTGCTCGGCGTCCTCGAAGAAGCGGTCGAGGTCGGCGATGTCTTCTTGGACCTTTTCCTTGGCCTCGATCCCATAGTCGGCGGCCAGGATTTCAATCGTGTCGGCTTCCAGCGACTGGTTCTGGTTGACCATCACGCCAAGCATGAAGAGCTTCTTGACGATTTCGGCGGCCGGCCGGTGCAGTACCTTGGCCAGGTCCTGGGCGTTCATGCCGTCAGTGTATTCCAAGACGTCCGGTAACGGCTTGTCCTTGCGTTGGGTTGGCTGCTTGGCGCCGGTGTTGCGGAGGCGTTGGTTCTGGCGGTTCTTCTTGTTGCGCCGGTTCTTCTTGCCCTTCTTCTTGTCGTTCTTGCTGCCAAACCAGTGGACCCCTTGGCCCTTGGCAGCCTTCTTCTTGTTGCCGTTGTTATTACCATTGTTGCCCTGGTTGTTGGACTGGTGAGCTGGCTTTTCGGCAACCGTCTTCTTTTCCTGGTGCTTTGGCTGGGCCTGCTTCTTGGCCGCCGGCTTTTCGGCGGGCTTTTGCTTGTGGTCGTGCTTGGCCGGGGCCGGTTGGGCCTTCTTTGGCGCCGGCTTCGTGGCGGCCGGCTTGGCCAGCTGGCGCAGCTTGCTTGCCTGGTCCGGGGTGACCGAGGACATGTGGCTCTTGACCGTCATCCCGTGGTCGTTGGCCAGCTTGACCAGGTTCTTGCTTGGCATCTTCAGTTCCTTTGCCAATTCATAAATTCGTTCCTTAGCCATTGGTTCACTCTCCCTCACTGATGGTGGTTAATAGTTTTTGAAACTGGTTTGCGAACCCAACCTGCTTGATCCCGATCACCGACCGGGACTGGCCGATCGCCTGACTAAGGGTTGCCCGCGAGTATTGTCGGCAGACCGGCGCCTTGAAGGTGGCAGCCTTGTCGCCGACCTTCTTGGCGGTGGCGGCCCCGGCATCGGCGGCCAGAAAAACCAGGTGGACCTGGCCGGCGCGGAGGCCCTTGATGACGGCCCCCTCCCCGGTTACCACCTGGCCGGCCCGGCGGGCAAGCCCCAAGAGGTTGAGGATTCGTTCGTGCTTATCCATTGCCAAACAGCTTTTGCCGCGCCGCTTGGTGGTCCGCGTACTTAATCAATTCATCATAAAAGTCAGGGGTTAAGGTGACCCCAAAGGCCTTGTCGAAGGTCTTTTCCTTCTTGGCCCGTTCGGCAATCGCCACGTCAATGGCAACGTAGGCCCCACGGCCCGGCTTCTTTCCGGTCGGGTCGAGCGACACTTCGCCTTCCTTATTCTTGACCACGCGAATCAGTTGCCGCTTGGGCATCATTTCACCAGTTACAATGTCTTTGCGCATCGGTATTTTTTTCTTTTTCATTATTTTCACCCCGCTGCTTTTTCTGGCGACTATTCTTCGGTAATGTCCTCAGCCGGCTCGTCTTCTGGTTGGTCGTCAACCTCGGAGAGCGGCTTGATGTCGATCTTGTAGCCGGTCAGTTGGGCGGCCAGGCGGACGTTTTGCCCGCGCTTACCGATTGCCAGCGATAATTGGTTGTCCGGCACGATCACGGTGCAGCCGTGGTGGATCCGTTGGCGGGCTTCACCGTCTTCGCCTACTTGTTCTAATTCTTCCACTTCACCGTTGTTTTCGTCAAATAATACCCCCTTGACCTCGGCCGGGTTAAGGGCGTTGCGGATGAACTCTTCCGGTTCTTCCTCAAACTTGACGATGTCGATGTTTTCGCCGCCCAGTTGGTTGACGATGGCTTGCACCCGACTCCCGCGGGGGCCAACGCAGGTCCCAACCGGGTCGACGTTGGTGTCGCGCGAGAAGACGGCAACCTTGGCGCGGTCACCGGCCTCGCGGACGATGTTCTTGATCTCGACGATCCCCTGGCTGATTTCCGGCACTTCCTTTTCGAAGAGCCGCTTCAGAAGGTCCGGGGCGGTCCGGCTAACGAAGACTTGCGGGCCCTTGGTCTCTTCCAGCACCCGGGTGACGTAGACCTGCACCCGGTCGTGAACCCGGTAGTGTTCGTTTGGCATCTGGTCGTGCTTGTTCATTGCCGCTTCAACGCCACCACCAAGGTCGATGTAGATGTAGCGCCGGTCTTCACGGGCGATTTCGCCGTCCACCAGGTCGTCTTGGAGCCGCTTGTACTTCTCGTAGACGATCCGCCGCTCCTCTTCGCGGAGCTTTTGCAAGACGACGTTCTTGGCGGTTTGGGCCGCGATCCGGCCAAAGTTGGCCGGGGTTACTTCCTGGCGAAGGTCATCGCCGAGCTCGTAGCCGTGGCTGATTTCCAGGGCGTCGCGGAGGCTGATTTCCTCAACCGGGTTGAGGACCTCTTCCACCACCTTCTTGTAGACGTACACCTTGAAGGCGCCGCTGTGGTCGTCGATCGTGACCTCAACGCGGGCGTTGTTGTCGTCGTAGTTCTTCTTGTAGGCGTTGGCCAGGGCATCGGTCAGGGCGTCGATGATGACTTCCTTCTTGATTCCCTTTTCCCGTTCCAACACGTCCATTGCGGCCAAGAGTTCTTGGGCGCTGCTGTTCTTTCGTTTGGCTGCCATGTTATCCTCCTTTACTCGTTAAAACTTAATCGCCAGCCTGGCCTTGGCAATTTTCTCCCGGGGAATGACCACCGTCTTGTGACGGGTCTTATCCAGGTAGTCGAGGGTCAATTGGTCGGCCGTCAGGTCCACCAGGGTGCCCTCGTACACCTTCTTGCCGTCAATCGCCTGGTAGAGGGAGACGTGGATGTAGTCGTTAAGGGCCCGCTGGTAGTCTCGTTCGTTGCGCAGGGGCCGTTCCGCCCCCGGTGACGAAACCTCCAGGAAGTAGGCCTGGGGGATCGGGTCGGGATCGCATTCGTCGAGAGCCGCACTCAACTGGTCGCTGACCGTGGCGCAGTCCTCAAGGGTGATGCCGCCCTCCTTATCGATGTAAACCCGGAGGTACCAACTGGCGCCCTCCTTCACGAATTCAACGTCGTACAGTTCAAACTGGTGGTCGGCCAGGATTGGCGTCACCAATTCGGTTACCGTGTCAATTACCGCACTCAAATCATTTCACCTCCGGTTTAATGGCAATAAAAAGAGCGAGCATCCCTGCTCACTCCTTTCCGAAGTATTAACCATTAGTGATTATACCATCATCCCTAGTTAAAGACAAGAATGGCGCGAGCGCGGGTGCTATGTAACAAAGAAACGGTGACCACCAAGGCAGTCACCGTTTCTCATTCTTATTCAGCTACCGGGTATACCGATACCTTCCGCTTGTTCCGGCCCCAGCGTTCGAACTTAACAACGCCGTCAACCTTTGCAAACAAGGTGTCGTCCCCACCCCGGCCAACGTTTTCGCCCGGGTTGATGTGGGTCCCCCGTTGACGGTAGATGATCGAGCCCGCAGTAACTACGGAGCCATCAGCCGCCTTGGTACCGAGCCGCCGCCCAGCCGAGTTCCGGCCGTTAGCAGTCGAACCGCCCCCCTTGTGGTGGGAGAAGAATTGCAGATCCATTTCCAAAAGCATCACTGTCACCTCCAGCAATCAATTATGCCGCGAATATTTTTACTTCTAGGTACTGCCGGTAACCATTCATGATATCCAGCAAGCCGTTTTGAAAGGCCAGGAGCAAGAGCTGGCAATCGTGATCGCCCGCCAGGCCGCTGACTTCGAAGTAGCCGCCATTTTCCTGGTCCTGTTTCAGCTGCGGATGTTGGTTCAGGAGCCGTCCCAAGTTGTTAAAGGTGCTAAAGGTCAACGCGGAGACCCCCGCACACACGATGTCGGCTCCCGCCACGGAATAATCCGCGTGGCCGGTCAGCTTAAAGCGAACGATTTTCCCAGCTTGGTCCTGGTAAAAATTCGCCTTAATCATTTAGCGCGCCCCACTTAGGCGTTGATCGCGTCAATCATCACCTTGGTGTATGGTTGACGGTGACCCTTCTTCGTGTGGGTGTGCTTCTTCGGCTTGTACTTGAAGGTAACAACCTTCTTTTCCTTGCCTTGCTTTTCAACCGTGCCGTCGACCGTGGCGCCATCAACGAATGGCTTCCCGATCTTAACGTCGTCGCCGCCGACCATGATTACCTTGTCAAAGGAAACCTTTTCACCGGCTGCTGCGGCCAGCTTTTCAACGTAGATTGCTTGACCAGCTTCTACCTTGTATTGCTTGCCACCAGTAACAATAATTGCGTACATATTGTGCACCTCCTCAATTCTTAGACTCGCCGGGGCAAGTAGCGTGTGCTTTTCACTTACCGCCGTGCGGTTGTAGTTGTCTGGTTCACAAATACAACATGCAAATAATACCAAGCAACCCGCCCCTCGTCAAGGGGCGGGTTGAATTTTTTCTTCTTTTAGCGGGCCAGGAGTGGCGGCTCGCTCGGCTGGGGGCTGGCAAAGAAGGTGGCCACCGGCAAGTCGGCCGGCGTGTCGCCGGTCAGCATCTGGGAAACGCTCCGCGCCATCGCCCGCGGGGAATAGGGCATCCCGGCGGCCAACCAGCGGTCCAGGACCCCGATCAGGGCCGAGGCAACGAAGTCGGCCTGGAGGTCAACCGGCAAGGTATCGGCCGGGGCGGCCACCAGCTCCCCGTACTCAATCAGTTCGGCCCGGAGGCGGGAAAAGAGCAGTTCGAGGTAGCGCGCGTCCAGGGCGGGCCCGAACAAAACGGCGTAGGTGTCCACGTTCCGCTCCACATAGGAAAAGAGGCGGGAAAGCGAGCACTCCCGCGTGGCCGTTTCCGGATTCTTGACGATCACGTTGGCAAAGAAGTCGTCCACGAAGTCGCTCAGGGCGGCCTGAATAAAATCCTGCTTGTCCTTGTAATGGAGATAAAAAGTTCCCCGGGTAATGTGGGCGGCCGTGGTAATCTTTTGCACACTGATCGTATCCAGCGATTCGTGCTGCATCAGGCCCACGAGCGCCCGCCGGAGATTGGCCCGGGTCTTGACCACCCGGGGATCGATCCTCTTTCCTGTCAAGCTGATCACCCTCCGTTCCCAAAATAAACTTTTTGATTTGACAACCGCCGGTATCACAAATATACTGAAATAAGTTTTGGGACGATAGCTCAACCGGATAGAGCATTGGTCTTCTAAACCAAAGGTTGTGGGTTCGATTCCCACTCGTCTCATTTGAATTACCACCGACCGGAATTTGCAGAATTCAAAAGCGCTTACATTCACTTTGATTATATCATAATATTTTAATAAATTCCATTTATATCGAAAAAAGAGCCGGGTGCCTTGCCCGGCTCTTTTTCGGCTCTTTGTCAATCGGTACTGATAGATCATTTTAGCTAGTTCAAGCGGCTTGGCTGCTTGGGCTAGCTTTTT
>CALVGV010000014.1 GCA_944327195.1 uncultured Limosilactobacillus sp. | reverse complement strand
TTCTTTTGATGTATGGGTATTCAAAAGTCTACCACAAATGGCCTTTCTATTTTTCTAACTTAATTTTACAAACGGCGACATACGTAAATTCGCCAAAATTTACCCTGTCAAATTTTATTTATTTTGTTATATTATAACAACTGAAAAACCGGCGCCGGTAATCCGACTCCGGTTTGGCTTACTTTGGCTTTCTAACAAGTGGGCAGCTACTCGCCGCTAAGTCGCATGAGGTGGGCCTCCATCAGTCGTCCCCGCTTGCCGGTGGCAAAGTAGGCCAGCAGGCCCAGGGCAAGGGCCAGCAGGACGGCGAGGTTGCCCCAGTCCGCCCTCCCCACCGCGCTGTTGCTTGCAGGCGCAAGGGCCCCGGTCAGATCGGTGAAGGCGTGGAGGACCATCGGTAACCACAGCTGGCCGGTGTAAAGGTAAAAGATGGCGTAGAGGAGGCCGCCCACGCCGGCCATCGCCACCTGGTAGGCCGTGAAGGCGCCACCCTGCCCCCCTGCTAGGTTGATCAAGTGCAGGAGGCCAAAGGCGAGGCTGGAAAGAACGATCGTCCCCACCAGCCGGCCCCGCGAAAGCCAGCGGACCAAAAAGGCCGGCAGGGCGGCGCGGCAGAGGAACTCCTCGCCGATCCCGGCCTCTAGGGCAGTCATCACCAGTGGGACGGTCAGCCTGCTCCAGTTGTTTGGCCAGTTGCTCCGCACCAGGAAGAATGCCAGTACCAGAAGAATGATGCTCGGAAGAACCTGCCAACCGTCCTTGCGGCGGGCGAGGTTGAACGGCCGCCCGAAGCCCCACTGTTCAAGGAGGGCCAACCCGGCCCCGAAGAAGCCCAGCGCTCCCACCAGGTAGGTCAGGCTGGGGCCGAGCGACAAGCCATCTAGTCCCCAGTAGGTGCTCGGCGCCAGTGGCAACTGAAAGAGCCACAGTAGAGCCAGGAGGCGAGCTCCGGGAGAGCAAAGCGGCCCGGCCTGACAGCGCGCCCAGGGCAGCCAGAGCGGCAGGGCCAAGAGGCCGGCCAGGTAGAGCACCCCTTCCTGGCCGGTGAGTTCGACCAGCAACCCAGCAACCGTCCCCCAGGCCAAGGCAAGGGCGGCCGGCTGGGCGAGCAACTGGATGAGGTGGTCAACCCGGCGCCACCAGGCCGGCGGACGGGTGACCGCCGTCAGTGCCCCGCTGAGGGCCACGAGGGCGAGGACAAGTCCCCAAACGGTGCCGCGGGAAAGCAAAACCACCCCCGCCACCGTCAAGAGGCCGTTCTGCCACTTGGCGGCAGTGGTGGGTGGCTGGTGAAGAGTGAGCTTGAGCATGAGCGGTCCTCCCTTTGTAATAACCGATTCTTACTGTTATTATAGCGCTTTCGTAGGTGAGAAGGATTCCCCTCGTTTTCCACCTCCACGAATAGTCAGTCATAACTCATAGCAATGATATTTTGCTCTTTCACCGTTCAACACCACCTGAGAGGTTGTAGCCATATCGCAATCAGCAAACCTTATCCGACCCACTATTATCCGATACTGTCTGTGCGGTTGTAGCTTTATCACAATCAGTAGCCCCGCCTTCTCTACGCTGCCGGCCGGAGCGGAGCAAAAATGCGGGTCAAGATGGCGAAATTTCACTTGGCGATTTATCGCCTAGTGAAAGGCCAAGCTTTGAGACCGGCGCGGAGAGGGGGGCTCAGCGGTTCGCCATTCGCCAATCGCTCGTCGCTTTGCTCCTCGTTCTTGGATGGCTATCGCATGGAATGTTTCTAAGCCTGAGCGCTCCTTTCAGTCGCTCTCAGACTAAGTAACATTCGCAAAGTTGTGCCCGCCATCGTCACGATCCCGCAATTTTTGCGGAGCGAAGGCCCCCACAACGAAAAAAGGCCCCGCCAACGAGGGGGCGGAGCCTAAATGTCAAATGATTAGTTGAGGTAGTCGCGGAGGGCGAGGGCGAAGTTACCGACCGTGGCCGAGCCGTTGTTCTTGGCCAGCGGCATCACGATGTAGTCTTCCAACTTGCCAACTTCCACGTAGTCGTTGAGCAGTTCCTTGAATTGGGCGCGAACCTTCTTGAGGAACTCTTCGCTAACCACGCCGCCCCCAAAGATGATCTTGGCCGGGCGGAACATCAAGGTCGTGTCAACGGCGGCTTGGGCCACGTAGTATGCCATGATGTCCCAAACGTGGTCGGTCAGCGGCACGTCCTTGCCCTTCTTGCCGGTGCGGGCTTCAAAGGTCGGCCCGGCAACCAGCCCTTCGAGGCAGTCGCCGTGGAACGGGCAGATCCCCTTGAAGTCGAGGTCGTCTGGGTGGCGCTTGAGGCGGATGTGGCCCATTTCGGTGTGGCCCATGTCACCGACGAACTTGCCGTCGATCACGGCCCCGGCACCAACCCCGGTCCCGATGGTGTAGTATACCAGCGAGTTGATCTTTTGGTTGAAGAGAGTCGAGAGCACGTATTCCCCGTAGGCCGAGCCGTTCACGTCGGTCGTCCAGTAGATCGGCAGGTCGAATTCCTTCTTGAGGGTGCCGATGAAGTCGACGTTGGACCAACCCGGCTTCGGCGTGTCGGTGATGTAGCCGTACTTCGGCGAGTTGCGGCGGATTTCAATCGGCCCGAAGGAGGCCACCGAAATTGCCTTCAGTTCCGGGAACTGCTTGAAGTAGTCAATCGTCTTTTGCAGGGTCTCGGCCGGCGTGGTGGTCGGGAACTGGGTGATGTCTTGGATCCGGTAATCCTCGTTGCCCACGGCGCAAACAAACTTGGTCCCACCGGCTTCTACACTACCTAATAACATAATGCTCGTCTCCTTTTCGTTTCTTGTAACCGCTTAACATAGTTTCTTTAAATTTACCGCCCGCTTGCCGCAGGCGGTAAATCGGTTTTTACTTGTTTTCAGCCATTTCCTTGCGCAGCTTGTCGCCGACTTCTTCGTAGCCCGGCTTGCCCAAGAGGCCAAACATGTTGGTCTTGTAGGCTTCAACCCCTGGTTGGTTGAACGGGTTGATCCCGTTGAGGTAACCAGAGATCCCCATCGCTACTTCAAAGAAGTAGATCAGGTAACCCAAGGTGAAGGCGTCTTCCTTTTCGATGTGGACGGTCATTACCGGCACCCCACCAGTGGTGTGGGCCGCCACCACGGCCTCGTAGGCCTTGGTGTTTACCCAATCCATGTTCTTGCCTTCCAGGTATTGGAGACCGTCGAGGTTGGAGTCGGCCGCCGGGATTTCCATGTCGTGGTTCGGCGTGTCGAGCTTAACAACGGTTTCCATCAGGTTGCGCCGGCCTTCTTGGATGTATTGACCAAGCGAGTGGAGGTCGGTGGTGAAGTTGGCGCTGGACGGGTAGATCCCCTTTTGGTCCTTCCCTTCGGATTCACCGGCAAGTTGCTTCCACCATTCGGCAAACATGGTCATGTTCGGTTCGTAGTTTTCCAGCAATTCGGTGGTGTAACCCTTGCGGTAGAGGATGTTGCGGTAGGCTGCGTATTGGTAGGCCTCGTTCTTTGCCAGGTCGGCGTCAACGTACTTGTCTTCGGCGGCCTTGGCCCCGGCCATCAGTTGGTCGATGTCGGCCCCGGAAGCGGTGATCGGCAGGAGACCAACGGCGGTCAGAACCGAGTAACGGCCACCGACGCCATCCGGAATGACGAAGGTTTCCCAGCCGGCGGCGTCGGCTTCGGTCTTGAGGGCGCCGCGCTTGCGGTCGGTGGTGGCGTAGATCCGCTTGTTGGCTTCTTCTTCGCCGTACTTTTCGATCAGCCGCTTCTTGAGGATCCGGAAGGCAATTGATGGTTCAGTCGTCGTCCCGGACTTGGAAATGACGTTGATCGAGAAGTCCTTGTCGCCGATCAGTTGCAGCAGGTCGTAAACGTAGGAGCTGGACAGGGAGTTCCCGGCGAAGAGGACCAGCGGGGCCTTGCGGTCGCTAGCGGCCTCGGCTTGGTAGAAGCTCTTGTGCAGGAAGTCGATTGCCATCCGGGCCCCCAGGTAGGAACCGCCGATCCCGATCACAACCAGGATATCGGAGTCGGATTGGATCTTCTTGGCGGCCGCCTTGATGCGGGCAAATTCGTCCTTGTCGTAGTCGGTTGGCAAGTGGAGCCAGTCACGGAAGTCGGCGCCGGCCCCGGTCCCCTTGCGGAGTTGTTCGTCGGCGGCGTTGACCATCGCCTGCATTTCCCCCAGTTCGTTTTCGTGAACGAACTTCTTCAGTGCGGAACTGTCTAATGATACTTGAGCCATCATTAAAACCTCTTTCTTCTAACCATTTGATTTCTTACATACGTTAGATGATATCCGTTGGTGAACCCGTTTTCAAGTCACCCGGCGAATTTTCCCGCTCTTCCTTGGCGGGACTAGTCGCCAAGGCATCTTGAAAGCGGTTTCCTTGTCGACACCAATAATATACCGCTTTCATCGGGGTGTGTCAACCGGTTGAAAGAAGAAAATTTTTCTGCTAGTAGCGACCGCGTCCCCCAAGGGCTTGGGCACACTTACTCCTTCGGGGGCAAAACTTTTTTGAATTCGAGCGAACAAAATTGGCCCTTTCCGCGTATATAGATAAGTAAGGAGGTAATTTAGAAATGACAGAACCATCATTTGATCCCCAAGCCGTTTCCGCCACCGCCAGCCAGAAGTGGGACCGGATGACGATCACCGACGACCCGATCTTCGGCGCGGTGATGGAAAACCAGGCCCTCTGCCAAGAACTGATCCAGCGGGCCCTGCCGGAGCTAACGATCGCCAAGCTCACCACTGTCGAGGCCCAGCAGACCGTCACCGCCGGCCTCGACACCCACGGGGTGTGCTACGACATTTACGGTCAGGACGCCGCCGGGCGGGTCTTCGAGGTCGAGATGCAGGTCCTCCCCCAGGAAGACCTCGCCCTCCGCCTGCGCTTCTACCAGGCGATGATCGACGAGAAGCTCCTGCACCACCGAGAACGCTACGGCGAGCTGGCCGCTCACCCGACCTACGTGATCTTCTTTTGCAACTTCGACTACTTTGGCAAGGGCCGGGCGCGCTACCAGTTTGAAAACCGCGATATTTACGACCCCGCCTTGCCGCTCGGCGACCACCGTCACCTGGTGATCTTCAACGCCACCGCGACCAGTTTCGACCACGCCAGGGAAATCCGCTCATTCCTTGACCTGATGCAAAAAAACGTCGATACTAATGATGAATACATCACCCGCTTGCAAGCGGAGATTGAACGCATCAAGGCCGACAGCGGAAGGAAGGGAACCTACATGAAACTCGAACTTGATTTCCAACGCCAGCTGGCTGCTAAGGAGCAGGAAGGGATGGACAAGGGCATCGAAAAAGGAAAAAAGGAAGGCCGCAGTGAGGGAATTACCGCGATGATCTCCCTCCTAACTGACCAACACAAGTCCAAGGCCGAAATCCTTGCCACCATCGCCCAGCTCTTCCACCTCTCCGTCCAGGAAGCGGAGGAGGCCTACCAGCAGGCCCTGACCTCGTAAGCCTAGCCGCTAGCACAGGAAGGAAGCTCGCCATGAAACTCGAATTCGATTTCCAACGCCAGCTGGCTGCTAAAGAGCAAAAAGGGATGGACAAGGGCAGAAAGGAAGGTATTACCGCGATGATCTCCCTCCTGACTGACCAACACAAGTCCGAGGCCGAGATCCTCGCCGCCATCACCCAGTTCTTCCACCTCTCCGCCCAGGAAGCGGCGGAAGCCTACCAGCAGTTCTTGGCCTGACAACAAGAAGCGGGGCACCGGAATTTTTCCCGGTGCCCCGCTTTGCTTGTTTCTTCACTTAATTACGACAGCAACACTTCGCCCACCAGGAGCATCCCGCCGAAGACGAGGACGAAGACCACCACCGGCCAGACGAAGCGCACCCAGTGGGAGTACTTCATGTCCAGCATTTGCAGGGTTGCCATCACCAGTCCGGTTGGGGCCAAAAAGAGCATCGCGTACTGGCCCAGCTGGTAGGCCGTGACCACCACGTAGCGCGGAATGTCGACCGTGTCGGCCAGCGGCGCCATGATCGGCATTGCCAGCACGGCCAGGCCGGAAGAGGACGGCACGATGAAGCCGAGGACGAAGAAGATCAGCATCATCATGATGATGAAGAGCGAGCCCGACATGTGGGCCACCAGCTTGGTCGATTCGTAGAGGATCGTGTCCGAGATGTAGCCGTTGTTCAAGACCAGGTTGATCCCGCGGGCCAGGCCGATGATCATCGACACGCCGACCAGGCTGGCCGAGCCGTGGGTGAAGGCGTCAACGACCCGCTTCTCCCCCAAGCCTTGCTTGCCAAAGACGTTGAGGAAGATGATGATGATCGCGATCGTCAGGAAGGAGGCGGCCATGTCCGGGAAGCCCCAGCCCTTGGCCATCACGCCCCAGATCATCAGCGGGAAGGCCACCGCAAAGAGGATCAGGGTCAGCTTCTTCTTCCAGTCAAAGTCCGGCGTTGCCACGTCGGCCGTCATCGACCACATCTTGGCAAAGGACTCGTGGTCATCGTAGGTGTAGGAGGCCGTCGGGTCCTTTTGCACCTTGCGGGCGTACCAGTGGAGGTAGAGGATGACGAAGACGGCGGCCACGACCAGGCCGATCACCCGGCCGGTCAGCCCCTGGGTGAAATTGGTGCCGGCGGCGTTGGAGGCGATCACGACCGAGAAGGGGTTGATCGTCGAGAAGGTCGTCCCGACCGAGCTGGCCAGGAAGATGGCGCCGACGCAGACGATCGAGTCGTAGCCCATCGCCAGGAAAACCGGGACCAGGATCGGGTAGAAGGCCACCGCCTCCTCCTCGATCCCGCAGAGGGTCCCGCCGAGCATCAGCAGGATCGCCACCAGGAAGACGAGGGCAAACTCGCGCCCCTTGGTCTTCTTGGTCAGCGCCATCAGGCCGGCCTCAAAGGCGCCGCTCTCCTTGACGACCCCAATCAGGCCCCCGAGGACGAAGATGAAGATCATGATGTCAACGGCCTCCATCGTCCCGTTGACCATGCTGGTGAAGACACTGTAGATGCTGGCCGGGTGCTGCTTCAGCCGCTGGTAGGTCTTGGGGATCGAGACCGGCTTGGAAATCGCCCCGGAGGTGAACTGCTTGATGTCGATCTTGACGTTCAGCTTGTCGAGGGTCTTTTGCGTCGCCGGCAGCTTTTCGACCTTGCCGCTGGGCTGGGTGACCTCGAGCTTGTTACCGGAGTACTGGAGCTTGGCGTAGCTCCCGGCGGGAACCACCCAGGTCAGCATGACCGCCACGACCGTCAGGAAGAAGAGGATCGTGAAGGCCCCCGGCATCTTGAGCCGCCACCGTTTCTTGAGTGGCTTGATACTGGTATCCAATGCACACACTCCCAATCTATCAATTAATAATTGCTTACGGCTTCCATTATAGAAAGCGGTTGCACAAATCTTCTCGATGGTTAAGGAATACTTAAGCTTTTCCCCGTCCCCGGCGCCCGGCTCGCCATTTCCGGCTAGTCAACTTCAGCTAGCTTCAGGATTACTCAGCCTTGATTAATATTTCCTTCTCAAATCCATCATTTTATCGTCACAAACGGCGGGGAACGTGCTATCATCGGCGAGGAATCATTTGGAGGAGGAAAGAACAATGACCCTTTCACCGATGCCCAAGCTCCTGGTTGGGCTGGCCCTGGTCAGCAGCGGCCTCTTGCTGACCGCCTGCGGGAGCCAGACCAGCCACGAGAGCAGCAAGGCCCAGCTGGTGGCCAAGTCCAGCAGCACCAGTTCCAGCCACCGGGCGAGTCACTCCGCAAGCGCCAGCAGCGACGATTCAATTGACGACCTGGGGGCCAGCTCCACTAGCAAGGCCAGTAGCACTTCCACCAGCTCCGAAAGCGCCGCGACCAGCTCCGCCGACGGGGACTACAAGGCCCCGCACGGTAGCACCGCCAACAAGGTCACCGACAAGACGATTGGCGTGATGGTCGCCTTCAAGGAGGAGCCGGACTGGTTCAAGCAGTACTTGGCCGACGGGACGATGGCCTACGGGGTTCACCACAGCGACGACCCGAGCGACGACACCGATGGCTACAGCTACGTCACCGCCAACGGCAGCCTCCTGAGCTACCTCTTCTACAAGGTCGACGGCGATCAGGTAACCATCAAGATCCCGACCGACTACGATGGCTCCGGCGAAACCAAGACGACCACCGTTTCCGCCCTGAAGGACGACTACTACCAGACCCCTTCCCAGCGAAGCGAGGTCAACGGCGCCGCCGACCTGCTGAAGTCGAGTGACTACTAGTTCAAATTGACCGATCCATCCCCGGTGCCGACTTGGCGCGCGGGGATTTTTGGTCGCCAGTTTTGAACGCAACAAAGCCTCAGAACCGTGCAAGCGCACAGAACTGAGGCTTTGTTCGTCTACCCACTCCCAGGGCCCTTCGGACTAGCTCCCCGTCATCACCCTGTCATCAATTTTCCGCAAATAATCACCTTTGTAATATAAAAAAAGCCGTCATCTCAAGGATAACGGCCTTTTAATAGTGCCCCAAACAGGATTCGAACCTGTACATGGTTACCCATACAACGACCTGAACGTTGCGCGTCTGCCAGTTCCGCCACTGGGGCATCTTAAGAATATTCAATTCTTAATGCGCCCCCGGGGAGTCGAACCCCGATCTCGAGAACCGGAATCTCACGTGCGATCCATTACACTAAGGGCGCGTTTAACAACAAAAACTATCTTACTAGATCCGCCGCGAAATTACTAGTCCTTTTTGCAAAAAAATTGAAAAAGGGGCTTGTCCTGGAGTCAACTCCAGCATGTAGGCTAAGAGCAGTTAGTCACTTTGCCAACCAGAAAGAAGGAATTACATGCTACACCAAATCAACTTCCCCACCCGCTTCTTGCCCGGGACCACCGATAACTTCGTTTCCAACGAGGTGATCGTCGCCAACCGCGACCTGGCCACCGTCTGGCACTACCTGGTCGACACCAGCGAATGGGAAAAATACTACGACAACGCCACCAACATCCACCTGGCCGACCAAACCAGCCCGGAGCTCCACTTCGCCGAGCGCTTCCACTTCGACACCTTCGGCTTCCCGATCGAGGCCCAGGTGATGGAGCTAGAGGCCCCAACCGGCGGGGTGGCGCGGATCGCCTGGCACGGCTGGAACAATGACGAGGCCGCCAACGCCATCGACGTTTACCACGCCTTCCTGCTGGAGGAACTGCCCGGCAAGCGGGTCCGCCTCCTTACCCAGGAGTCCCAGCTTGGCCCCGCCGCCAAGCAGCTGGCCACCCAACGCCCCAACCCGATGCTCAACGGTCACCAGGCCTGGCTCGACGGGCTGGCCGCAATCTCGGCCACGGATTAGAATAGAAAGGAAGATCATCATGAAAACATGGTTTATCACCGGCAGCTCGAGCGGCTTTGGCAAGCAACTGGCCACCCAGCTGGCCCAACTGGAAGAAGTCAAGCTGATCGCCACCGCCCGCAAGCTAAGCGACCTGGCCTACCTCGACCGGTACGACCACGGCCAGATCAAGAAGCTGGCCCTCGACGTCACCGAGCCGGAACAAATTGCCGCCGCGGTGGCCGCCAGCCTGGCCTTCAGCGACCAAATCGACGTCCTGGTCAACAACGCCGGCCTGGGCTACTTCGCCACGATCGAGGAAAGCGACCCGGCCCGGGTACGGCAGATGTTTGAGGTCAACTTCTTCGGCCTGGCCGCAGTGACCACGGCCTTCTTGCCCCAGCTTCGCAAGCAGGGCCAGGGGGTAATCGTCAACCTCTCCTCGGCCCTCGCCCTGACCACCCTGCCGACGATGGGCTTTTACTCGGCCAGCAAGTACGCCGTTGAGGGCTACTCGGCCGCCCTCCGCCAGGAAGTCGGCCCGCTGGGGATCCGGGTACTAACGGTTGAGCCGAGCGGGGCGCGGACCCAGTGGGCCGGCAGCGCCGCCGGCAAGGTGGTTCCCCAGATCGCCGATTACGCCGCCTTCAAGGAGACGGTGGCCACCGCCGGCAACTTTGTCACCCAGTCGCCGGGCAACCCGGCCAAGATCGCCCGCGCCATCATCGAAGTCGTCACCAGCGGCGACTTCCCCGACCACCTGCCGCTCGGCCAGTTTGCCTACGAGGGCGGCCTGGCCAACCTCACCACGCTGGTGGGCGAAATCAAGGGGCAACGGGAGCGGGCCCTCGCCGTTGACGACTAAGCAGAAAGGAAAGACTCATGAACTACAGCATCGGCCAGGCCGCCCAGCAGCTCGGCATCTCAATTGACACCATCCGCTACTACGACAAGGCTGGCCTCCTCCCCTTCGTCAAGCGCAACGCCCAGGGGCGGCGGACCTTCACGGATAACGACCTCCACCTGATGCGGACGATCATCTGCCTGAAAAACGCCGGGGTGAGCGTGGCCGAGATCGCCCAGTTCATCCAGCTCCGCCTGATCGGCGATTCGACTTTGGCCGAGCGCGCCCGCCTATTGGCCCAGCACGAGGCGGACCTGCGCGGCCAGATTGCCGACCTGGAAGACACCCTGGCCTACCTCAAGTTCAAGGAGTGGTACTACCAGACCGCCCTCGCCGCCGGCACCGAGGCCATCCACCTGGTTCCCGGCACCACCGAGGTCACCCCGGACCTGGCCGACCAGTACGTCGCCCACCTCAAGGCCCAGGGCCAGGAGGCGGCCGCCCGCCGCTTTCGCCAGGTGAAGGACTACCGAAACCGCGACCATCATCATTAGTACTTGCTCTCACCGGGAGCGGCCTATCTGGCCGCCCCCGGTTTTTCGTCCCCAAATTATTATCCCCCCTTCCCTTTGCTTTGCTACAATGGGGGCGGACGGGCGGTGGCCGCGCTAACCCACCGGCCCGTTACACAATGAATTGAGGTGACCAATATGGGAAACAAGCAGTACGGCGCCGACGTCATGGTCGACAGCCTGCGCCAGCACGGGGTTGACCTGGTCTTCGGCATCCCCGGAGCCAAGATCGACCGCCTTTTCGAGGCCCTCGACGGCCAGGAGAGCACCGGCAATCCCAAGTTAATCGTAACCCGCCACGAGCAAAACGCCGTCTTCATGGCCCAAGCCTACGGGCGGTTGACCGGCAAGACCGGGGTGGCGATCACCACGTCCGGCCCCGGGGTCGGCAACCTGGCAACCGGCCTGATGACCGCCAACGCCGAGGGCGACCCGGTGCTGGCCATCGGCGGCCAGGTGCCACGCAAGGACCTCCACCGGCTGACCCACCAGAGCACGCCGTCGACGGCGATCATGGCGCCGATTACCCGCTACAGCGCCGAGATCCAGGACGAAAACAACATCGCCGAGATCATGGCCAACGCCTTCGCCGCCAGCCAGGGGCCAATCAAGGGGGCCAGCTTCGTCAGCCTTCCCCAAGACGTCGACGACGCCCCGGTCAGCGGCCAGCCGCTAACGATTGCTCCGCAGCCCAGCCTTGGCCCGGCCGCCCCTACCGGGCTAGCCAAGCTGGCCGACTTGATCAAGGCCAGCCGGCTGCCGGTAATCCTGGTCGGCCAACGCGGCGCCGCTCCGGCGACCGTTGCTGCCCTGCGCAAGCTCCTGCAGAACTTCGCCTTCCCGGTGGTCGAGACCTTCCAGGCCGCCGGGGTGATCCCGCGCGAACTCGAGGACCAGTCCTACTTCGGCCGGATCGGCCTCTTCCGCAACCAGGTCGGCGACCAGCTCCTCCAGCAAAGTGACCTGGTGCTCACCGTCGGCTACGACGCGATCGAGTATGAGCCGCGCAACTGGAACAAGGAGGGCCAGCTGCGGATCGTTTCCCTCGACACCCAGGCCGCCCAGATCGACAACCAGTTCACCCCCGAGCTGCAACTGGTCGGCGACCTGGCCACCAGCCTCAACCAGCTGACCGATCTGCTGGCCGGGTTCACCTACCCGGCGGCCGCCAAGCCGACCCTAGCCGCCTTCAAGGACCAACTGAACGCCGACCGCAACGAGCCGGTGCCGGAAAGCACCACCGCCTCGCACCCGCTGGCGATCGTCCACGCCCTCCAGAACCAGGTTGACGACGACACGATCGTCGCCCTCGACGTTGGCTCCCACTACATCTGGATGGCCCGCCACTTCCGCTGCTACCAACCGCGCCACCTGCTGATCAGCAACGGGATGCAGACCCTCGGCGTCGGCCTGCCGTGGGCGATGGTCGCAGCCATGCTCCACCCCGAAAAGAAGGCGGTCGCCGTCTGCGGCGACGGTGGCTTCCTCTTCTCCGGGGCCGAGCTGGCCACCGCCGTCAAGCAGAAGCTCAACCTGGTGGTGGTCGTCTGGAACGACGGCGGCCACTACGACATGGTCAAGTTCCAGGAGGAACTGAAGTACCCAAGCGCCGCCGGGGTCGACTTCGGCACCGTTGACCTGGTCAAGTACGCCGAGAGCTTCGGCGCCACCGGCCTGCGGGTCAACCAGCCGAGCGACCTGCAAGCGGTCATGAAGCAGGCCTTTGCCACCGCCGGCCCGGTCGTGGTCGACGTTCCGGTTGACTACCGCAAGAACCAGGAGCTGGCCGGCAACCTGATTGATTCCCAGCTCGGATAGAAAGGAAGTAATCTTATCAGCAAACTCTTTGAACACGGCACCCTGGCCGCCCTGATGGCCGGCAACCTCGGCGGCACGATCAGCCTCGGCGACCTAATGCAGCACGGCTCGTGCGGGATCGGCACCTTCGATGGCCTCGACGGCGAGGTGGTCATCCTGGACAACGAGGTCTACCAAGCCGACTCCACCGGGGCCGTCCACCACGTCACCGACGACCAGGTCACCCTTCCCTTCGCCTCGGTTCACCAGCCGGCCGACCTGACCGCGCTGAGCCTGGACCGGGTTGACTTCGCCGCCCTCAACCAGGACTTCGTGGCCCGCCACGAATTGACCAACGTCTTCGCCGCCCTCCGCCTCCACGGCACGGTTGAGGACATCACCGTCCGGGTGGCGCCCAAGCAAGGACGCCCCTACCCGAGCCTGCTGGAGGTGGCCAAGGGGCAGCCGACCTTCCACCGCGACCGGGTGAGCGGGACGATCATCGGCTACTTTGCCCCGGCGATCTTCGGCACCGTTACCGCCGCCGGCTGGCACCTCCACTTCCTCAGCGACGACCGCCAGTTCGCCGGCCACCTGCTTTCCTTTAGCGCCCCGCACCTGACCGGCGACCTCCAGGTCTTCGACCAGCTCGACCAGCACTTCCCGGTTGCCGATGCGGAATTTCGCCGGGGGAAAGTTGACGCCGCCCGCCTCCAGGAGCAAATCGCCCAGGCCGAGGGTTAATTTCTGCTTGACAGGCGAAAATTAGAATGCTTTAATAATAGCAACCATTTTCGAAAGGAGTTCTTGCTAATGTTTGTGCCGACCTATTATTTTGCCCTTGGATAGTTACGTCCGCGCACGGTGCGGACGGGGACGTTCGTGCCGGGGCAAAGTAACTGGTCCTGGCTGAAATCTAGGCCGGCCAATCGTTAGCGGAGCCACCGTTAAATTATTGATTGCCAACCGGATTGCGTTCCCCGCAGCCGGTTGGCTTTTTTGTTGCCTTCCCGGCTGGTCGCTTTTCCCCAGCATCCAAAGGAGCCTCCCATGGAAAATTCCCTTCCCCGGGCCACCAGCACTAGTACCTGGCGACTCAAACTGACCCTCTACCTCAACTACTTCATCCACGGCATGGGCCTGATCATCCTCGCCCAGAACATGCCGGCCCTCGCTGCCAGCTGGCAGGTGCCGTTGGCGACGGTCTCCTTCGTCATCTCCGGCGTCGGCATCGGCCGGCTTATCGGCTACCCGCTGACCGGCCGCTTCGCCGATCGCTTCTCGCGGCGGACCTTCGTTGCCCTCGGGATGGCCTGCTACCTGCTCTTCGCCCTCGGCATGTTGGCCCACCCGGCCGTTTGGTTGGCCTACGGGCTGGCAATCCTGGCCGGGGTGGCCAACGCCGCCCTCGACGCCGGCACCTACCCCCTGCTGGTCGAACTCAGCGCCGGCAAGGGCAGCGGCACCGTCCTCTTGAAGGGGGCAATGTCGGCCGGCGAGTTTGTCCTCCCCCTGCTGGTGGCGAGCCTGACCACCCACCACTGGTGGTTCGGCTGGTCCTTCCTTTTCTTCGCCGCCCTCCTGCTGGCCAACTTCGCCAACCTGGCGACGGTCAGCTTTCCCCCGGCCCCGCCGGTCCAGGCCAAATCCACGGCCCCGGGCCAGGCCGGTCGCGCCCGCTTGGCCACCGGTCTCCTGCTGGCCTACGGTTACCTGTCGATGGCGCTGATGATCTGGTTCACCCAGTGGGTCACCCTCTTTGCCCAGCGCCGGTTGCAGCTGACCACCACCAGCGCCCACTTCCTCCTCTCCCTCTACAGCCTCGGCTCACTCCTCGGCGTCGGCCTCCTCTTCGTCCTCCTCAACCGCCCCGGCCACGAGCGGGGGATCCTGGTGGCCTTCAACCTGGTTGCCACCCTCGCCTTGGCCGGCCTGATCACTCGCGGCAGTCAGCCGCTGGTGGCCGCCGCCTGCGCGCTGGTCTTTGGCCTGACCGCCGCCGGGGGGATCATGCAAACCGGGTTGACCCTCTTCATGCGCCTCTTCCCCGGCCGCCACGGCCTGGTCACCGGCTGCTTCTACTTCTTCGGCAGCCTGGCCTCCTTCACCGTCCCGCTGATCACCGGCAAGCTGGCCACCACCAGCATCGCGGCGGCCTTTTCCGGCGACCTGGTGATCGGCGCCCTCGCCAGCCTGGTTAGCCTGGCTCTCCTGCTGGCCTGGCCGAAGGGAGGCGCGCGCCATGACTGACCTGACCACCCTCCGCGCCCAGCTCGACGCGGTCAACGCCGCCCTGGCGACCCTGCTGGCCCAGCGCTTCCGCCTGGTTGACCAGGTGGCCGCCTACAAGGCCGCCCACCAGTTGCCGGTCGCCGACCCGGCGCGCGAGGCCGCCATCCGCCGCGCCGTCTGCCAACTTGCCCCCGACCACCAGGCCGAGCTGGCGGCCGTCTTCGACACCATCTTCGCCCAGTCCCGCCATCGCGAACGCACCCGAAAGGAAGAATTGAAATGACCTTTACCTACCTCACCGCCGGCGAATCCCACGGCCCGCAATTGACCGGGATCATCGAGGGCCTGCCCGCCGGCCTCACCATCGACCTCGACCAGGTCAACACCGCCCTCGCCGACCGCCAGCGCGGCTACGGCCGGGGCCACCGCCAGCAGATCGAACACGACCGGGTCCAGGTTTGCGGCGGCCTCCGCCACGGGGTGACCCTCGGCTCGCCGCTGGTGCTGACGATCAAAAACCGCGACCACGCCCACTGGAGCGAAATCATGGCCCCGACCACCCCGGCGACGCCGACCAACACCACCCGCAAGGTCACCCGGCCGCGGCCCGGCCATGCCGACCTGGTGGGCGGGCGCAAGTATGGCCACGCCGACCTGCGCAACGTCCTCGAGCGCTCCTCGGCCCGCGAAACCGCCATCCGAGTGGCGATCGGCAACGTCTGCGAACAGCTGCTGGCCCAGGTCGGCATCCAGTTGGCCAGCGCCGTCACCCAGGTAGGCCCGTTGACCGCCCCCGTCCCGACCGAAATGACCCTGGCCGAGCTGAAGGCAGCCACCGCGGCCAACGACCTCCGCCTGGTCGACCCGACCAAGCTGGCCGCCATCCACCAGCTGATCGACCAGACCCGCCGGGCCGGCGACACCCTCGGCGGCACCGTCGTGGTGATCGCCGAAAACGTTCCGGCCGGCCTCGGCAGCTACACTTCCTGGGACACCAAGCTCGACGCCAAGCTGGCGGCGGCGGTGATGGGGGTCAACGCCATCAAGGGGGTCGAGATCGGTGACGGCTTCGCGGCGGCCGCCCGCCCCGGCAGCCAGGTAATGGACCCGATCACCTTCGATCCGGCCACCGGCTTTGCCCGTACCAGCAACCATCTCGGCGGCTTCGAGGGCGGAATGACCACCGGGATGCCGATCGTGATCACGGCGGCGATGAAGCCGATCCCGACCCTCTACCACCCGCTGGCGACGGTCGACCTGATGACGATGCAGCCAGCCAAGGCCAACGTCGAGCGCTCCGACACGACGGCGATCGTCCCGGCCGCCCTGGTGGTCGAAAACGTGGTTGCCATCGAGCTGGTCCGCGCCCTCTGCGCGGCCTTCCCCAGCGACGAGCTGACCCTCTTCAAGAAGAGCGTTGCCGCCTGGCGGGAGCGGATGAACGAGGGGAGGGATGGCGATGACTAAGCGCCTCACCCCGGCCCCCCACGGCCTGCACGGGCGGCTGACCGTTCCCGGCGACAAGAGCATCTCCCACCGCGCCCTCATCCTGGGGGCAATCGCCGAGGGGGAAACGACGATCGCCCACTTCTTGGCCGGCGAGGACTGCCTGACCACCCTGGCCGCCCTGGAGCAAGTGGGGGTCCGGATCGACCGCCAGGGGGAGCGGGTGACCGTCCACGGCCGCGGCTGGGACGGACTGACCGCCCCCGCGGGGCCGCTCTCAATGAACAACTCCGGCACCACCACCCGCCTGCTGATGGGCCTGCTGGCCGGGCGACCCTTCGAGAGCCAGCTCGTCGGCGACCCCTCGCTGACCCGGCGGCCTATGGCCCGGGTCAGCCAACCACTGGCGGCCCTTGGCGGCCGGGTTCGCCTCAGCCCCGCCGGCACCCTGCCGGCAACCGTTCACGGCCGTCCCCTCCAGCCGGCGACGGTGGAAATGACCGTCGCCTCGGCCCAGGTCAAGAGCGCCCTCATTCTGGCCGCCCTCCAGGCCCCGGGACAGTCGGTCATCCGCGAGCTCCTGCCGACCCGCAACCACACCGAGCTGATGCTGCAGGCCTTTGGCGCCGACCTGACCACCGCTAGCGACCAGCAGACGATCACCGTCGCCCCGGTCCCCCACCTGCAGGCCCAGGCGGTGGCCGTCCCTGGCGACCTCTCCTCGGCGGCCTTCTTCCTGGTGGCCGGGGCGATCGTCCCCCATTCCAGGCTCACCCTGCCCGCCCTCGGCCTCAACCCGACCCGGACCGGGATCCTGCGGGTGCTGGAAAAAATGGGGGCCCGCCTCGAAGTCACCCCCGCCCCGGCGGTTGCCGGCGAGGCCCGGGGAACGGTAACGATCGAAAGCGGCCCCCTGCGGCCGATCACCCTCGGCGCCAAGGACGTCCCCGGCCTGATCGACGAGCTGCCGCTGGTCGCCCTCCTGGCCGCCTGCGCCAACGGAAGCAGCCGGATCACCGGCGCCGGCGAGCTGCGGGTCAAGGAAAGCGACCGGATCGCCACCGTTTGCCAGGAACTGGCCAAGCTCGGGGTGGCGATCGAGGAACTGCCGGACGGGATGGTGATCACCGGCCGGCCCGACTGGCGGATTAAAGAAGCCGTTCTCGATAGCCACGGCGACCACCGGATCGGGATGATGCTGGCGATCGCCGCCCTCCGCGCCACCCGGCCGCTGGAACTGACCGGCGAGCAGGCGGTGGCGGTCTCCTACCCGGCTTTCTTCGTCCACCTGGCCCAGCTGAAGGGGGGCGCCTAGCATGGAAACCGTCTTTTTCAAGGGCTTCGGCCTGATCGGTAGCTCGCTGGCGCGGGCAATCCGCGCCGCCCACCCCGCGGTGCGGATCGTCGCCAGCGACCCCAATCCGGTCAGCCGGGCCGCCGGCGAGCTGGTGGACGAGTGGCAAGCGGGCTTTGCCGAGGTGGAAGCGGCGACGGTGGTCGTCCTCGCCAGCCCGGTCACCCAGATCTGCGCCGACCTCCGTCAGCTGGCAACCCTGCCACTGGCAAAGGGAACGATCGTGACCGACGTCGGCAGCACCAAGCAGGGGGTCCTCGCCGCCGCCCAGACCCTGCTGGCCCGCGGGATCGCCTTCGTCGGCGGCCACCCGATGGCCGGCGCCCCACAAACCGGGGCCGCCAACGGCCGGGCCGACCTCTTTAGCGGCGCCCGCTTCTTCCAAGTGGTTCCGGCCGGCCAAGAAGCCGCCGCGGCCCGCCTGCGAACCCTCTTTGCCGGCTGCGGCTGCCAATTTGAGCAGCTGACCGCCGCGGAACACGACCGGCTGGTGGCCCTGTTGAGTCACCTCCCCCACCTGCTGGCCAGCACGCTGATGAACCAGGCCGCCGAAAGCCTGCCCCCGGACCAGCTACAAGCGGCGGCCGGTGGCTTTCGCTCAACCACCCGGATCGCGGCCGCCGACCCGGCGATGTGGACGGCGATCATGGAGGAAAACACCCCGGCGATCAGCGCCGCCCTCGCCCAATACCAGGAAGAACTGGCCCAGATCCAGGCCGCCCTTCAGCAGAAAGACTGGGCAAGTCTGAACGAGCTCTTTGCCAAGGGCCAGGCCAACCACCGCCGAATCGAAAGGAAGGTGCCCTAAATGGAACTCATCTTAATTGGCTTCATGGGCAGCGGCAAGACGACGATCAGCCAGCTGCTTGCCCGCCAGTACCAGCGCCCGGTCTGCGACCTCGATTCAGCGATCGAAGCGGCCAGCGGCCAGTCGATCCCCGCCCTCTTTGCCCAGGGGGGCGAGGGCCTCTTTCGCCAGTGGGAACAACGGGTGCTAAAAAGCGTCCTGACCCGGCCGGGAATCCTGGCAACCGGCGGCGGCACCCCGCTGAAGGAGGGTAACCGAGCCCTCCTGAAGGCCACCGGGGCGCCAATCGTCCACCTGCGGGCCAACCCGGCGGCCACCCTGGCCCGGATCGGCAACGACCCGACCCGGCCGCTGGCCAGCCAGCTCGACCAGGCGGGAATCGCCGCCCTCAAGGCCAAGCGCCACGCCGCCTACCAGGACTGCGCCACCCTGACCATCGCCACCGACCGGCAGAGCCCGGCGGCGGTGGCGGCCGCGATCGCCCGCGCCCTCGGCTGGCCGCCGCGGCCCTAGTCGCCCAAAATCCGCATTAAAAAATCGCCCGTGACCGCAATGGTCTAGGGCGATTTTGTTTGCTCACGGTCCCGCGAAGTCAACTTTTTTCGTCGTTTTCTCCCCCAAGCAAGGGCAATTGGTCTTGTGCACTCCTTCTTTATCTGCCAAAAAGCTTGTGAAATTTTCGGAAGCGGTTACAATTAGTGACAATCAACTAATCGTCAGCAAATTCAAAGGAGCGTTGAACAAATGACTTACCGCACCGTTAACCCCTACACCAACCAAGTGGAACACGAATACGAAAACACCAGCGACGCCGCCATCACCGCAGCCCTGACCGCCGCCCACGCCCGCTACCAGGAATGGCGGGCCGACCCGGACAGCCTGCAGATGCGCAAGGCGGTCGTCACCAAGCTCGGCGAACTGCTCCGCGCCCGCCGGACCGCCCTGGCAACGATCATGACCCGCGACATGGGCAAGCTGATCGGCGAGGCCGAGGGGGAGGTCGACCTCTGTGCCGCCTTCTGTGACTACTACGTGGCCGAGGCCGACCACTTCCTCGCCCCGCAACCGATCTACACCGAAAGCGGCAACGCCCACCTCCTCAAGCAGGCCCTCGGGGTGCTGGTGGCGGTCGAACCGTGGAACTTCCCCTTCTACCAAATCGCCCGCGTCTTCATCCCCAACTTCCTGGTTGGCAACCCGATGCTTTTAAAGGACGCCTCCAACTGCCCGACCTCGGCCAAGGCCTTCTGTGACCTGGTGGCCGAGGCCGGCGCCCCGGAGGGCAGCCTGACCAACCTCTTTGCCTCCTACGACCAGATCAGCGAACTGATCAAGCACCCGCTGGTTGCCGGCGTCTGCCTGACCGGGTCGGCCCGCGGCGGCCAGGCGGTGGCCAGCGTGGCCGGGGCGGCGCTGAAGAAGAGCACCCTCGAGCTCGGCGGCAACGACGCCTTCCTCGTCTTGCGTGACGCCGACCTGGCTAAGCTGAAGGCGACGATCGCCCCGTCCCGCCTCTACAACGCCGGCCAGGTCTGCACCTCGTCCAAGCGCTACCTGGTGCCGGCGGAAATGGCCGACCAGTTCACCGCGATGGTCAAGGAGGTCTTCGAGCAGGTGAAGATGGGCGACCCGCTCGACCGCTCGACTACCCTGGCCCCGCTCTCGTCCAAGCGGGCCAAGGAAAAGCTCCAGTCCCAGGTTGACCGGGCGATCGCCGGCGGCGCCACCCTGGTCTACGGCAACCAGCCGGTCGACCTGGAAGGCCAGTTCTTCATGCCGACGATCCTGACCAACATCACCAAGGACAACCCGGTTTACGACGAGGAACTCTTCGGCCCGGTGGCCCAGATCTTCACCTACCAAACCGAAGAAGAGGCGATCGCCATGGCCAATGACTCCGCCTTTGGCCTCGGCAGCACCGTCTTCGGCGCCGACATCGCCCACGCCCGCCAGGTGGCCAGCCAGATCGAGGCCGGGATGACCTGGATCAACGCCGGCTGGGCCTCGCTGCCGGAGTTGCCCTTCGGCGGCGTCAAGCAGTCCGGCTACGGCCGTGAGCTGAGCGAGTTCGGCTTCACCGAGTTCGTCAACCAGCACCTGGTCTACGAGGCCGAATAGGGCACCCCCGTCCCCGATTGGTAAAGCGACATCCCATTTTCCTTAGCAAAAACGACCCCCCGCTGTGTTGGCGAGGGGTCGTTTGCTGTCTTCTTAGTATTCTGCGTCCGGGTTACCGGTGGTGTCGACGTCCTGACTCGATTGCGAATCGCTGGTTTGGTCCCCGCTGTCCGAATCATCGTACTGGTCGCTGCTGTTCGACTGGTTGAGGGTGTTTTCGTGGTCGGCAACCCGTTGCAGGAACTCGTCAAGCTTGGCCGTGTCGTTGCCATACTCGGCGGCCAGTTCCTTCTTCGTGTAGGTCTTGGAGGCGTTGCGGCTTCCCATGCCCTGGCCCGGAATTGGGGCGTCGTAGGTCACGACCACCGTATCCTTGCGGACCGCAATGTCGGTGGTGTGGCCCCCAAAACCAATCGTGTAGACACTATCTCCCTGCCCCCAGTGTCCTTGGTCAGCAAGGCTCAGGAGATGATCTACTCCCTGGCCATCGAGCTTCAGGAAGCCCATCAGTGCCCATTCCTGTTCGTCGATATCGTCGTTCACGCTTTCGCTGCTTGCGGCCTTGCTGGTCGCCGAGCTACTGGTCGTCGTTGACCCACTTTTGCTCTTGGCGGTGCTGCTCTTCTTGTGGCTGGCCGAGGAGGCCTTGGTCGTCTTCACCAGCTTCACCCGCGAACCCGAGCTGGCCGAATCCGCCTGCGAGCTCCCGCAGGCCGCCAGCAACAACGCGGAGGCAGCCAGCGCCCCAATCAACAGTGTTTTCTTCATAGTCTCGTCCTCCCAAACATTAACTATTCGTTACGAAGATACCACGTTTGGAAGGCCGTGGGGAGGGGCCGGCCGCTTTTGCAACAAATTTGCCTACTTGTCCTGGTCAGCCAGGCCGAACCGCCGCCACTCTTGGCGCAGGTAGTCAACGGTCAGGCTCCGGCCGCTGGCCACCAGGACGGCCGGGCTACCGGCGGCCACGATCTTGCCGCCGGCCGCACCACCACGGGGACCGAGGTCGAGCAAGTAGTCGGCGTTGGTCATCAGCTGGAGGTCGTGGGTGATCACCACGATCGTCGCCCCCTGGTCCAGGAGGCGCTGCATCACCTCCAGGAGGACGACGACGTCCCGGGGGTGGAGGCCGATCGTCGGCTCGTCGAAGACGAAAAGGGTGCCGGCCTGGCGGCGGTTGAGGTGCTTGACTAGCTTCAGCCGCTGGGCCTCGCCGCCGGACAGGGTCGGCGTGTCCTCACCGAGGTGGAGGTAGCCGAGGCCGACCTCCTCGAGCAGGGCCAGCTCGCCGGCAATCTTCTCCTCGCCGGCAAAGACCTCCCGGGCGGCGCGGACGTCGAGCTTGAGCAGGTCGACGATCGAGTAGCCCTGCCACTTGACTTCCTGGACGGCCGGGTTGTAACGGTCACCGTTGCAGGTTGGGCAGACCTGCTGCATGTCTGGCAGGTACTGGATGTCTAAGGTCACCACCCCGCTGCCGCCGCAGGTCGGGCAGGCGCCGCCCTTGTTGTTATAGGAAAAGGCCGAGGCGGTGTAGTGGCGCTGCTTGGCCAGCGGCTGGGCGGCAAAGAGCTTGCGGAGGTTGTCCATGATCTTGGTGTAGGTGGCCACCGTCGAGCGGGTTGACTTGCCGACCGGGGCGGCGTCGACGGCGACCACCGCCTTGAGCGGGCTCTCAAGGGCCTTTACCTGGGCCGGCAGGGGCTGGCCGGCCGCCTGGGCCTTGATCGCCGGCACCAGCGAGTCGAGGATCAGGCTGGTCTTGCCGGCGCCGGAAAAGCCGGTCACCGCCGTCAGCTGGTTGAGCGGCAGGGACCCGTGGACGTCGTGAAGGTTGTAGTAGTCGCCGAGGGCAAAGGTCAGCTGCCCCGCCTGCTTGGGTGCCCGCGCCGGCCGGGTCCGCAACGGCGCCGCCCCGGTCAGGTAGGGACCGATCAGCGACTCGGGGTTCTTGGCCAGGCTGGCCGGGCTGCCGGTGGTCAGCACCCGGCCGCCCTGCTTGCCGGAGCCGGGGCCGATTTCGATCACCCAGTCGGCGGCGGCGATGATCGCCGGGTTGTGGTCGACCACCACCAGCGAGTTCCCCTGGGCCACCAGCTCGTGAAAGACGTTTAGGAGGCCGGCGACGTTGGCCGGGTGAAGGCCGATCGAGGGCTCGTCGAGGACGTAGAGGACCCCCGTGGTCGCCGTCCGCAGGGTGCGGGCCAGCTGGATCCGCTGCAGTTCCCCGGTCGAGAGGCTGTTGCCGCTACGCTCCAGGGTCAAATAGTCGAGGCCAAGCTCGAGCAGGGGCCGCAGGTTGTCGGTGAAGTCGGCGAAGATCGCCGTCGCCAGCTTTTCCATGTTGGCCGGCAGGGTGGCTTGCACGGCTTTTTGCCAGGCGGCCAAGTCACTCAGCGGCAGGGCGGCCACCTCGGCGATCGTCTTGCCGCCGGCCAGCTGGGTCAGCCGGTCCGGTTCCAGGCGGGTGCCGTGGCAGACCGGGCAGGTGGAAAAGGTGTAAAACTCGTTGATCCGCGCCTGCGAGCGGGCCGACTTGGCGGTCTTGGCCGAGGCGGTCACCGCATCGTGGGCGTTTTCGTAGAGGGCGTTGAAGTCATGAAAAACGCGGCCGGTGCCGGAATGGAAGTCCATCCGGTACTTTTTTTGGGGCCCGTTCAAAACGAAGTCGCGCTCCTTGGCGGTCAACTCGCGGTAGGGCACGTCGATCCGCACCCCGGCTTGCTCGGCCACCTTGGGCATGAAGTTGCGCCCCGGCAGGTGCCAGGAGGCCACCGCCCCCTCCTCCAGGGTCAGGTTGGGATCGAGGATCAGCTTGCTTTCGTCGAGTTGCTTAACCAGCCCGGTCCCCTGGCACTCGTGGCAGGCGCCGTGGGAGTTGAAGGCGAAGTCCTCGGCCGAAAAGGCGGCAAATTTCACCCCGCAGGTTGGGCAGGTGATCATCCCCATCCGCTCGTCGGTGTAGGCCATCGCCTGGGCAATTTCCAGGCTCGGCTGGACCCGGTGGCCGTTGGGGCAAAGCGGGGCGCCGAGGCGAGAGAAGATCAGGCGGACGACGTTGAAGACCTCGCTCATCGTGCCGACAGTTGCCCGCTCGTTGGGGATCGTCGGCCGCTGCTTGAGGGCCAGGGCGCTGGGGATGTGACGCACCTCACGGACGGCGGCCTGGCTGCCGAGCTTGATCCGCCGGCGGGTGTAGGTCGACAGGGCCTCGAGGTAGCGGCGCGACCCCTCCTCGTAGAGGATCCCCATCGCCAGCGAGCTCTTTCCCGAGCCGGAGAGGCCGGAAATGGCCACGAAGGAGTGGAGGGGGATGTCGACGTCGATGTTTTTGAGGTTGTGAACTTGGCCCCCGCGGACCTCAATCCGGGTCGGGAGGCTGGCCGAACGTGCCATGAAAAATTCCTTCTTTCGCGTGCTGCTTATTAATAATAAGTATAGCACGCGAAGGGGGGCGCGGTCCTTACCAGCCAATCTGGTCGCTGTTGGCCGGCAGGGTCAGCTGGCCGGCGGCGTAGTCGGCAAAGGCCTGGTCGAGAATTGCCAGGGCGCGGTCGAGCTGGGCCTCGGTGATCACCAGCGGCGGCTGGAAGCGGAGGATGCTACCGCGGAGGGTGATGATGATCACGCCGAGTTCAAAGGCGCGGGTGATGATCTTAGTGGCCGCGACCGGGTCCATTTCCCCACTCTCGGGGTCGACGATGTCAATCCCGCCGTCGAGGCCGTACATCCGCACCGCCCCGAGGAAGGGGTAGCGCGCCTGGGCCGCCTCAAAGAAGTCCTGAGCGCGGGCGCCGAGGCGCAGCGACCGGTCCAGCAGGTCCTCCTCCTCGATCACCTCCAGGGTCGCCAGGGCGGCGGCGGTGGTGAGCGGGTTGCCGGCGGTGGTGAAGACGTGGGCCGGGGCGGCCAGCGATTCCATCACCTCTTTGCGACCGACGACCGCGCTCAGCGGCAGGCCCGAGGCCAGCGACTTGCCGACCGCCATCAGGTCCGGTTCCACCCCGGGGAAACGCTGAATCGACCACCAGTAGCCGGTCCGTCCCATCCCCTGGTTGACCTCGTCGACCGCCAGCAGGATGCCGTGCGCCTTGGCGAAGGCGGCCACCTTTTGCATGAAGGCGGTCGGCGTCTTGGCGATCCCGCCGTCGCCCTGGATCGGCTCGATCAGGATGGCGGCCACCTCCTCGGCCGGCAGGTAGGTCTGAAAGGGGGTCAAAAAGGACTGGAAGAAGCGGTCGACGAAGTGGCCCTCGCTCTCCCCCTCTTCCCGCAGCCAGGGCGAGGGGAAGGGCACCTTGACCACCCCGGGCAGCAGCGGCCCCATCTTGCGGGTCATGTTGAGGCTGACCGAGGAGAGGGTCATTGACCCATATGTAGAACCGTGGTAGGCCCCGGTGAAGGCCACGATCACCCGCCGGCCGGTGGAGGCGCGGGAAAACTTGATGATCGCGTCGTTGGCGTCGGAGCCCGAGTTCCCCCAGGCCACCTCGACCGGGCCGCTGATCGGCGCCTTGGCCGCCAGGCGCGGGGCGAGGCGGGCGGCGTTGGCGTTGGCAAAGTAGGCCGGGGTGTACTGGATCAGGCGGCTGGCCTGGTCCTGGATTGCCTTGACCACCTTGGGGTGACAGTGGCCGGTGTTGGTTGAGCTGGCGCTGGCCAGCAGGTCGATGTAGTCCTTGCCGTTGGCATCGGTCAGGATGGCCCCCCGGCCGTGGTCGATCACGATGTCGAAGTACTTGATGCGGCTGCTGGTTGCCAGGGCTGCTTCCTCAGCGGCCAGCAGGCGGGCGTTTTCGTCTGGCATGTTCATCCTCCTTGCTTCTGTGGTGCTTTGATCATTATGTAACTATGAGATTCTCTCA
Source organism: uncultured Limosilactobacillus sp. (assembly GCA_944327195.1). Lineage (GTDB taxonomy): Bacteria > Bacillota > Bacilli > Lactobacillales > Lactobacillaceae > Limosilactobacillus. The sequence continues at coordinate 30,579 of CALVGV010000014.1, read as the reverse complement.
TAATACGCTAATAATTCTAATCAAAAAGCAAGGGACCGTCAATGGGCAATCCCCGCCTACCGAGCCGGGAAGATTTTCTGCCCCGCTTTTCGCCAAGCCGGGGCATAAGTCCCCGTTTGGCAAAGACTGCCCATTTTTTTGCCGGAGCCGGGGGCCGATAATCAAGTCATCGATAAGAAGGAGGAAGCAAATTGATGACTGATCAAGAAACAGTAATTACCGTCGTCCGCCAGCAGGTTGCCGGCATGATCGCTGGCGACCTGGCGACCCTTCGGCAACTCATTTCCCTGCAGGCCCGCTTTGTTCACCTCACCGGCGCCGTCCAGTCGCGCGACGAGTGGCTCCACCAGCTGGAACTAGGAAGGCTGCACTACTTCACCAGCCGGGAACGGGCCGTCCACGCCCGGGTCGGCACCGACCAGGCCACGGTAACCCTCAAGAGCGAGCTCGACGCCCGGATTTATGGCTTTCGCAACCGCTGGCCGCTAACCACCCAAACCACCCTCGCCCGGGTCGGCGGCCAGTGGCTGATCACCGGGGCAAAAACCAGCATGAACTAAGGAGGTTCCAATGACCAAGCAAAAACGACTGATTGCCACCCTCGCCCTCTTGTTGGCCAACTTCATGGGCGGCCTCGACGCCACGATCATCAACACCGCCCTGCCCGCGATCACCAGCGCCCTGAACGGGATCCGGCTGATCGGCTGGGTGACCGCCGCCTTCCTCTTTGGCACGGCGGTCACCACCATCCTCTGGGGCCGGGTGGGCGAACTGATCGGCAACAAGCGCACCTTTCAAATCTCGGTCCTGCTCTTCGTCGCCAGCTCCTTTCTCGGCGGCTTTTCCACCACCATGGGGGTGCTGATCGCCATGCGGGCGCTGATGGGAATCGGGGCCGGGGGGATGATTTCGATCCCCTTCATCATCTACGCCCGGCTTTATCCCGACCCCGCCCAGCGAGCCCGGGCAATCGGCTGGGTGACCGCCTCCTACACCCTGTCCACGGTGGTCGGCCCGCTGATCGGCGGCTGGCTGGTCGACGCCTTCTCCTGGCGGTGGGTCTTCTTCATCAACGTCCCGCTCGGCATCCTCGCCGCCCTAATGCTGCAGGCGACCTACCAGGAAGCACCGGTGCGGCCAACCAGCAAGTACTTTGACTCCCTGGGGGCCCTCGGATTGATCGTGACCCTGACGACCCTCCTCTTTGCCAGCGACGCCCTCGCCACCAGCCTGCCGCGGGCCGGGATCCTTCTTCTCTGCGGGCTCGTCCTCGCCGCTCTCTTCTACCGGCTCGAGAAACGCCGGGGTCCGCGGGCGCTCGTGCCGGCCAACCTGCTGGCGAACTGGTCAATCCAATCGCAGAACCTGATCATGTTCCTCTTCAACGGCTTCTTCATTGCCTACAGCGTCTACGCTCCGCTGTGGGCGCAGGGCCTGCTGGGGACCAGCGCCGTCGCCGGTGGCCTCACCCAGATTGCCGCCTCGATCCTGCTCTTGGTCGGCACCCGGATGACCGCCCGCCTGATGGGAAGCCTCCCCTATAAGCGGATCGTGATGGTCGGCGGCCTTAGCATCCTGCTGTCTGCAATCGCCCTGGTGATGGCCACCAAATCGGCGCCCTACTGGTGGCTGATCGTCAGCGGCGGCTTTGACGGCCTGGGGATGGGCCTGGCCTTTACCCCGATGCAGATCTCGATTCAAGACGGGGTTGATCGTGAATTGATGACCAGCTCGACCACCTTCGGCCTCCTCGTCCGCACCCTGGGGGAAACCTTCCTAGCCGCCATCTTCGGCGCCGTGCTGAGCCTGAACACCAAGCACCAGCTCCACGCCCCGCTGACCAGCCGGATGGTCAACCAGCTGACCGACCCAGCGACCGCCAAGAAGCTGCCGGCCGCCCTGCTTCCCTCACTAAGAACAATCCTCTTTTCCGGGATCCACCTGATCATGCTGATCGGCCTGGGATTGGTGGTCGCCGCCCTCCTGATCAACTGGCAACGCCCCGCCCCGCGGCCGGAAAAGTGATCGTTCTGCCACCCTTTTGCCAATTCCGTTACCTATGTCCCTTCCCGAAAAGATTGCCCATTTCCCCGGCGCCATTTGGCGGAGATAATCAAGTTAAGCAAAGCAAAGGAGAAAAAAATGACTGAACAACTCTACCTCACCCTCAACAACCAGCTTCAGATCCCCCAAGTCGGCCTCGGCGTCTACCAGATCAACGGCGACGCCGCCACCGAACGGGCCGTCAGCGCCGCCCTCAAGCTGGGCTACCGCCACATCGACACCGCCCACGCCTACCAAAACGAGCGCGGGGTCGGCCAGGCGATCAAGCACAGCGGCCTCGACCGCGAGGAAGTGTGGATCACCTCGAAGCTGTGGCCGAGCGACTACGGCCGCACCGTCACCCCGGAGGCAATCGATAAGATGCTGGCCCGCCTGCAGACCGACTACCTCGACCTGCTCCTCCTCCACCAACAAATCGGCGACTACCTCGGCGCCTGGCAGGCGATGGAGGAGGCCGTTAGGGCGGGCAAGGTGCGCGCGATCGGCCTCAGCAACTTTGACGGCCCCCGCCTCGACGCCGTCCTGGCCCAGGCCACAATCAAGCCGGCCGTGATGCAGGTTGAGCTCCACCCCTACTACCAACAACAGGCCTTAAAGGAGAAGCTGGCCCCCTATGGCACCCGGCTGGAATCCTGGTACCCGCTCGGCCACGGTGACCGCCAACTAATCGCCGAACCGGTCTTCACCCAACTGGCGGCCAAGTACAACAAGAGCAACGTCCAAATCATCCTCCGCTGGCACCTGCAAAAGGGCCACATCGTCTTCCCGAAGACCACCAACCCGCAGCACATGGCGGACAACCTGGCCGTCTTCGACTTTAAACTGACCCCGGCGGAAATGGCGGCGATCGACGCCCTCGACAAGCACCAGCGCTACTTCACGATGCCGCTGGCGGAGCAGGAGACCGCCTTCGCCAACTTCCGCCCGGCCGACTAAGAGAAAGGAATGATTGCAATGACCAAGGTATTAATCATCGGCGCCTCCGGTTCAATTGGCCGGGTGGTGGCCCGCGAACTCCTGCAACAGACGACCGCCCAGCTGGTGCTGGCGTCCCGCCATCCCCGGCGCATCCCGGTTACCGACCCGGCGCGGGAAGCGGCAATCCGGCTGGACGTCACCGACGACCAGGCACTGACGGCCACCCTGGTCGGGGTCGACTTCGTCTTCGCCGCCCTTTCCGGGCAGCTGGACCGCTACGCTCAGCACCTAGTAGTGGCGATGGACCACGCCCAGGTGAAGCGGCTGGCCTTCATCACCACCATGGGGATCTACCAGGAAATCCCCGCCTGGCTGGGTGAATCACCCGACCCTTACCACAACGGGATCCTGCGCCCCTACCGGAAGGCGGCCGACCTCATCGAGGCCAGCGACCTCGACTACACCATCATCCGCCCCGGCTGGTTCGACAACGGCGATCCCCGCTACGAACTGACCAGGAAGGGGGAACCCTTCGGCGGCCACGACGTTTCCCGCGCCGCGATCGCGGACCTGGTCGCCCGAATGGTTAACGACCCCGACTTCGGCCGCCGGGAGAGTCTCGGGATCAACCGGCCCCAGGCCCACTAGAGAGGAAAAACTGGGCTCGCTGGCAATCGAATTGCCCCCACCGAGATGCAACAAATTGCTCAGCTCGACCAGGGCCGCAGTTACTTTGCGGGGCTGCTGACCCCCGAAACAGTGGATCTGCTTGGTAAAATGAAATTTGATTATTGAGGCAAAAAAGGGCTCCCCGCGAAAGTCATCATCCGCGGGGAGCCTTTGCCGTCTTATTCGTCTAATTCCAAGAACTGCTTGACCCCACCCTCCATCAGGGCCCTGGCGTAGGCAATCACCGTCGCTAGTTCTTCCTTCCTACCGGCCTTCACCCACTGGACGTAAATTGCCAGGCCGGTCTGTTCGATGAAGTTCAGTAGCAGTTGCTGCTTGAAGGGCGCCATCTGCTGAAAGGCGGCCGAGGTCGCCCAGGTCTTATTCATCACCGTGTTGATCATCTGCTGGCGGATCCCACTGTAGGAGCCGTAAGTCGTGATCTTGTCGTAGACCGGCCCCTGCTTGGCCGAAAATTCGAAGAAGAGCTGGAGGCTCTTGGCCAGGTCACGCGGATACTGCAGCTGTTGTTCCTGGATCAGCTGCAGGTATTCCTGGAATAGCGGGCCTGGAGCTCGGCTAGGAGGTCGTCGAGGGTTGGGTAGTAGCGGTAGAAGGTCTTCTTGTTGATCATCGCCCGCTTGGCCAGCTCGGTGACCGTGATCTTCTCGTAGTCGCGTTCCAGGATCAGTTCGCTAAAGGCATCGTAAATGCTCTTGATCGTCCGTTGAACCCGTAGGTCTTCGTAGCCAGTGATTTTCATCGTCTCGTCCCCCACCAATTGGTTAACTAATCTTCTTACCAGAATTATAGTTCACTTTAACTAGCCCATTCCAGGGGCAGCCCCTGACAAGGTGAAAACCCGCAAGCCAATGTAAAGTCGGCTTGCGGGTTTTCTCAATTCAATGTCCATTCTTACAACCAAGCCCGGAAGAAGACTTAGGGCGATGGCGAGGATCCGTTCGTCGTCTTCCACCGAAGAGAACCTTTTAGCTACAGGGGTACCACCCGGAGCGGAGTCATACCTAGTTTTTCAGCGATGCTTGTTCTCTCAAGGGAAACAAGTTGCCACCAAGCGAAAAGAGTCGTTCAGTAGCAGTGGTACCACCGCCGGAGGGGAGTAGACCCGGGAGCTCAGGGGTGAAATTGTTCTTAGCGATTTATCGCTTAGAACAAGGCCAAGCTTTGAGACTCCTTGGAGGCTCAAAGTTGTGCCCACCCCGTTCCAGTCTCCCGGAAGCTACTCCCCGGAGGCCCCCACCAACGTTGCGGAGCTCAACACTCTTCCCAGGTGAACTCCGCCTCCGCCGCCACCCCGTCCTGACTCTGGACCTGGTGGTAGGTCACTGCCCCCTCCCGCCGAAAGGTGCTGGTAACGGTTGCCCCGGCGCGGACCTCGTGGTCGTACTTGATCTTCAGGCCGACCAGGCGGTGGTAGAGGAGGAAGTCGCTGCCGAGCGGGTCGAGCAGCCAATCGAAGTAGCAGGCGTTGTTGACGTGGTTGTTGAGGTCGATGTCAAAGAAGCGGACCCGGTAGTCGCTGGCTTGCCACTGGTCGTCGACCGCCTGCGCCGTCGGCCGGGCCACCTTGGGTAGGCGACGGCTCTCCGGCAGCTGGAAGGGTTCGCTCAGGGCGGTCGGGATGGTGGCGATCTTGCGGCTGGTCAGGTTCATGAAGGCAAAGAGCCCCTTGACCTTGACCTGGACCGTCCCGGCCGCGTCCTTAACCCAGAAGTCGCGGACGACGAAGAAGCGGTTGTAGGCCGCCACCCGGGTGCCGAAGACCGCCGTCTCCCCCCGCTTGGGCAGACGGTTGATCGTGCCGTCGTAGTCGATGATCACCCAGCCGCCGCCGAGAGCCTTGACCCGGTCCGGGCCCACCTTCTGGGCGGTGCTGTGCTCCTCGGAGACCAAGATCAGGAGGCGAAAGAGCATCCCGATCGTCAGGTGGCCGCTGGCGTCGCACTCGTAGTAGGGAACCTGGTGGCTAATTTCAAAGTCTGTTTGCTCGCTCATTGCGCGTCCTTTCCTACAACTGGTGGTACTGCTTATACAATTCCTGCCGCTTCAGCCCGCGCTGCTTGGCCACTAGCTTGATGGCGGCGTTGGTGGTCAGGCCGCGGGCGATCTCGGCGTCGATTTGCTCAATTGGATCGGCCGCTTGCGCCGGGGCCTCCCCGCTGGCCTGCGGGTGGTCGTTGCCGGCCACCAGGAGCACGAACTCGCCGCGGACCGGCTGGCTTTCCGCCCAGTTGACCGCCTCGCCGAGGCTGCCGCGGAGGTATTCCTCGTAGCGCTTGGTCAGCTCGCGAGCCAGCACCACTTTTCGCTCCTTGCCAAAGACCTCGGCCAAGGCGGCCAGGGTCTTGGCCAGCCGGTGCGGGGCCTCGTAGAAGATCAGCGTTTCCGGCCGGTTGACCAGCTCACTGAGGGCGGTCACCTGCTGCTGGTGCTTGCGCGGCAAAAAGCCGTAGAAGGTGAAGGGCTGCGGCACCAGGCCGGAGGCGATCAAAGCGGTCAGGCCGGCGTTGGGCCCGGGGAGGGCGACCACCGGCAGGCCCTCCTTGACGGCGGCGGCGACCAGTTCCTTGCCGGGGTCGGAAATCGAGGGCATCCCGGCGTCGCTGCACTGGGCAACGTCCTTGCCGGCCTTGAGTTCTTCGATCAGCTGCGGCACCCGCTGGGCGTAGTTGTGCTCGTGGAGGCTGACCAGGTGCTGCTTGATCTCGAAGTGGTTGAGCAGCTGCTGGGTGTGGCGGGTGTCCTCGGCCGCCACCAGGTCGACGGCGCGAAGGGTGTCCAGTGCCCGGGCGGTGATGTCGCCGAGGTTGCCGATCGGGGTTGGCACCAGGTAGAGGGTCCCGGCGGCCTGGTTCTTAAATGACTGAACTGCTTGCATGCTTCCCCCTAGTGACGGCCGTAGATGGCGTCCAGACAGAAGGTACACGATTCGTGGTCCTCCAGCCGCTTGCCGTACATGTCGTTGCAAACGTGGAAGCCCTCCTGGTAGAGCTTTTGCAGCATCCGCCGCGAATCGGAGAGGCCCTCTTGCTTCTTTTCTTCGTGTTGCTTCTTGATCACCTCGTGCAGGTGGTCGTTTTCGATGGCCAGCTTGGCGTTATCGGCCAGGACCAGCGAGAGCTTCTCGGTCAGGACCTCCATGCTCTCGACCAGTTCCCGGGTTTGCTGGGTCACCGCCGCAAAGCGTTCGTAAATGTCACTCTTATCGATCCGGTCAGCCACGACCGACTCCCCCCTTACTGATTAATGATTGCGAGTTGGCGGAGCGTTAACTGCTCGGCCACGGTTTGAAAGTTGACGTTTTGCTCCAGCAGCCGCCGGCACTCGAGGGTCAGCTCACTGGCCGCCAGCAGCTGGTCTTGCCGCCAGCGCTGGGCCACCGGAGTCAGGTCGCCCTGCCACTGGGCAAAGTGGAGGTCGCCGACCCGGTTGCCCAGGAGAAGGGCATCGCGCCAGATTAGCGCCAGCAGGTCGAGCAGGGCCTGGGCCTGGTTGCGGTCGCCGGCCAGCGGCACCAGGTCGGTGGCCACCGCCACGAAGGCCTGGTAGTCGCCGCGGCCGACCAGTTTGAACCAGTCGACCACCGCGCCGGTTGCCTTTTCAAACCAGCCGTCGGCCAGCAGCTTTTCGGCGGCGCTGGTGGCGGTGGTCAGGCCGGCCATCACCGGCTGCAGGGCCGCCGGCACCCCGGCCGCGGCCAGGTTCTTTTCCACCGCCGCCGGCGAGAGCGGCAATAGCTCCAGCACCTGGGTTCGCGACTGGATGGTCGGCAGGACCGCCTTCTTGTTCTGGGTCAGGAGGAGGATGTAGACCCCCGGCCCCGGCTCCTCGATGAACTTGAGCAGCGAGTTGGCGGCGCTGGTGGTCAGCTTTTCGGCCTCCTCGATGATGAAGAGCTTGGTTTGCCCCTCCATCCCGGTCTTGGCAAACTCGGCCTTGAGGTAGCGCACCTGATCGACCTTGATCTGCCGACCCTCGGCGGTGGCGACCACCACGTCGGGGTGGCTCTTGGCCAAAATCCGCTGGCACTCCGGGCAGGTGCCGTCCGGCTCACCGTCAACCACGTGCTTGCAGAAGAGCCGCAGGGCGAGCCACTGGGCCAGGGCCCGCTTGCCGGCGCCGTTTTGCCCGACCAGGAGGTAGGCGTGGGCCAGCTCCCCCTGGGCGATGACCTCCTTGAGCCGATCAACCAGGGCCGGTTGCAATTCCTCGGCTTGAAAACTCATCGCTCCCGCCTAGAAGTGGTAAAAGGAGTCCACCGGCAGGACGAAGACAGTCGCGCCGCCGACCTGGACGTTCATCGGCACCGAGTTGGCGGCGTTATCGATGTAGGCCGAGGGGGCGACGAACTGTTCGCGGGTCTTGGCGTTTTCCTTGATCACCGTCAGGGCCTCGTCCACCCGCTCGTCGTCAACCACGATCATGAAGGTGGTGTTGCCTTCGCGCAGAAAGCCCCCGGTTGACTGGAGCTTGGTGTTGCCGATCTTGGCCTTGGCCAAGGCGGCTTGAACCTTGTTGGCGTCCTTGGGCTGGACGACTGCCATAATCATCTTCATCTTCTCAGTTCTCCTTTCGGCTTCGCGGGGTGCTTTCAGGCAAAGAAGCGCGCCGTGATCAGCGCCTTCACCTGGTCAATAACCTCCGGCATCGGCGGGCGGGCGTCGACCTTGACGATCCGCTGCGGGTGGCGGCGGGCCAGCTCGTCGTAGGCGGCGTGCACCGTTTCGTGGAAGGCCAGCTGCTCGCGGTCGAGGCGGTTGACCTGGTCGCTACGGTGGGCGGCAATCCGCGCCAGCCCTTCTTCGACCGGCAGGTCCAGGTAGACCGTCAGCTGCGGCAGGCAGCCGGCGGTGGCGTACTGGTTGAGCTCCCAGACGCGGTCGATTCCCAGCTGGCGGCCGGCCCCCTGGTAGGCAACCGAGCTGTCGACGTAGCGGTCGGACAGGATCACCTTGCCGGCGGCCAGGGCCGGCTGGAGGTCCTCGACCACGTGCTGGCGGCGGGCCGCCGCGAAGAGCAGGGCCTCGGTGCGGGCGTCCATGTTGGTGTTGCGGTCGTCGAAGAGGACGGCGCGGATCTGCTCAGCGATCCGGTTGCCGCCCGGCTCGCGGGTTTCGATCACCCGCGCATCCCCCAGCTCAGCGCGGAGCCAGGCGGCGATGGCGGCCATCACGCTCGACTTGCCGGCACCGTCGGGCCCCTCAAACGAAATGAAAATTCCCTTTTCCATTCCGGCGCCCCCTAGTGCTGAATGACGCCTTCGTTGAGCTGGCCGTGCAAGCGGCGCTTGCGGGCCAATTCATATAGGTAGAGGTATTTTTGTTCCTGGAGCTTGGTCCGGTCGACCAACTCGGTGTCGACCTGGCTCTCATAGACCGCCCGGGCGGTTTCGCGGGCGTGGTCCCAGCTCCCCTTGGTTTGGTAAATCAGGTCCAGCAGGTCCTGGTCGGCGTGGGCCTTGACCTTCGGCCGGCGTTTGAAAATACTCATTGCTACATCTCCGTTCGTCCTTGGACGGCCTTGAAGAGGGTCACCTCATCGGTGTAGTCGATGTCGGCCCCGGCAGATAGCCCGTGGGCCAGGCGGGTGACCTTGATTTCGGCCGGCTTGATTAGCCTGGCGAGGTACTGGGCGGTCGTTTCACCGTCTACCGAGGCGTTGGTGGCGACGATCACCTCCTTGACCTCGGGGTGGTTCTTCAACCGCTCGATCAGGCTGGGAATGTTGATGTCCATCGGCCCGGTCCCGGCGCTCGGCGAGATCGTCCCGTTCAAGACGTGGTAGAGGCCGTGGTACTCGTTCATCCGCTCCATCGCCATGATGTCGCGCGGCCGCTCGACCACCAGGATCTGCGACTGGTCGCGGGAAGAATCGCGGCAGATCGGGCAGGGATCGTCCTCGGTGATGTTGCCGCAGACCGAACAGAAGTGGAGGTCGCGCTTGACCGCCACCAGGGCCTTGGCGAAGTCGGTCACGTCATTTTCTTCCATCCCCAGGGTGTAGAAGGCCAGCCGGGTGGCGGTCTTCTCGCCGATCCCCGGCAGCTTCATGTAGGAGGCGATCAGCTTGGCGATTGGCTCCGGGTACTGCATTAGAGCCCCAGGCCCTTCGTGTACTTGCCGAGCTTGGCCTGGGTGGCCTCATCCACCTTGGCCAGGCCGTCGTTGATTGCCGCCACCACCAGGTCGCTGAGCATGTCAACGTCGTCGGGGTCAACGGCTTCCGGCTTGATTTGCAGGTCGACCAACTTCTTATCGCCGGAGAAGGTGGCCTTGACCATCTCGTCCGGAGCGACCCCGGTGAAGGATTGGGCCGCCAGGTCCTGCTGCTCCTCCATCATCTTCTTTTGCATCTTTTGGGCCTGCTTCATCATTTGTTGCATGTTCATTCCGCGCATCATAATTTCTTCCATCCTTTGTTCTTATTTTTGGTGTGCTTGTAATTATCAGTTGTCCTCGACCGTCACCCCGTCGGCGCCGAAGAGCTGCTCGGCCGCCGCCACCAGCGGGTCGGCCGCCGGCTTGGGCTGGGCCGGCGCCGCGCTCTGGGGCGTCGGGCTCGGGGCCGAGGATTCCTTCTTAGGATACCCCCGGGCGGTCAAAAAGTCTTGCCGAATCTTCGGCCAGCGTTCGGTCGGCACCACCGCCACCGTGCGGGCGCTGCCGCTGACCTGCTCGAGGGCCTTGGCCAGGCTTTCGGTCAAGTTGCCGCCGGCCGCCTTTTCCAGCAAAAAGCCACTCCCGTAGGAGATGACCACCCCGTCCGGACTGGCCGCCACCGGCTTGGACAGGGACAAAAGCGAGGTCTGGGCGTTGTCCAGTAGGCTCAGGGCGTCGCCCCAGAGGTCCTGGAGCTTGGTGAGGTCGGCCCGGGTGGCGTGGTCGAGCACCTGGTAGACCGCCTTGAGGTTCAGGCGGAAACTGCCGTGGTTGCCGGCCGGCTTGGCGGCGGTCCGCCGCGGGGCCGGATTCGGGCCGGCCGGGGCGGGCGCTGGTTGGACCACCGCCGGCCGCTGCTGGAGCTGGGTCACCTGCTGCTGAAGCTGGGCGACCTCTTCTTGCAGCTTGGCCACCACCGGGTCGGCCGCGCTGGCCTTGAGCTGGCTCAACCGGACCGTCAGCACCTCGAGGTAGACGTCGGGGTGGGTGGTGAAGCGCATCTCCTCTTGGACCTCGTTTAAAGTGTCGATCATCGAGTAGAGCCGGTGGGCGCTGGCGGCCTGGGCGAGCTGGGCGAAGTCGTCCTCGCTGAGGCCGGTGGCCGCCACCGTTACCAGGGCCGGCGACTCCTGGTAGAGGAGGACGTCGCGAATGAAGGCGATCAAGTCCTCGATGAAGCGCTGGCCGTCCTTGCCCTGGGCCAGCACCTTGCCCATCGTCGCCAGGGCGGCGGCACTCTCGCCGCCGGCCACCTGGAGGAAGTACTCCTTGAGCAGCTGCTTGGTCACGCTGCCGGTCACCAGGAGGGCGTCGGCCAGCTCAACCCGGTTCTTGCTAAAAGAAAGCACCTGGTCGAGGATGCTCAGGGCGTCACGCATCCCCCCCTCGGCGGCGTTGGCGATCACCCAGAGGGCCTTCTCCTCGTATTCCAGTTGCTTGGAATCGAGGATTTCCTTCATCCGGTTGAAGGCGTCCTGGGCGCTAATCCGGTGGAAGTCGAACCGCTGCACCCGCGAAATGATCGTCAGCGGGATCTTGTGCGGCTCGGTGGTCGCCAGGATGAAGATCACGTTGGCCGGCGGCTCCTCCAGGGTTTTCAGGAGGGCGTTGAAGGCCCCGGTCGACAGCATGTGGACTTCGTCGATGATGTAGACCTTGTAGTCGGCCTCGGTCGGCGCGTACTTGACCTTGTCGCGGATATCGCGGATCTGCTCGACCCCGTTGTTGGAGGCGGCGTCGATTTCGATCACGTCGGCCAGCTGACCGTTGGTGATCGCCGTGCAGGTGGCGCACTGGTTGCAGGGCTCGCCGTCCTGCTTGTGGTGGCAGTTGACCGCCTTGGCGAAGATCTTGGCCGCCGAGGTCTTCCCGGTCCCCCGCGGGCCGGCGAAGAGGTAGGCGTGGCTGATCTGGTTGGTAATGATGGCGTTCTTTAGGGTGGTCACGACCAACTGCTGGCCAACCACCTCACTGAACCGCTGCGGGCGCCACACCCGGTACAACGCTTGATAGCTCATCGCTCTTCCTCCTCGCCTAAAATCGTGCTCTTTTCATTATACAAGTTTTTCCAGGCGGACCGAAGCAATTTGCGTAATTTCGCTCGCCGCCGGTCAACAAAAAAATCCCCCACCCCCAGGGGAGGTGAAGGATCTTCCTATATGTACAGGGAGCACAAACCGGCGCATCCTTAGTGCTGCTACCTTCCGGTCCTGACACGGTTCGAGAGGCCGACCTTGCTCCGAGGCCATAACGGCAACCACTATTCTACCCGATTTGGCGCCGAATTGCTAGGGGCAACCGCAAGTTTTTGCTTGGCCGCCCGCTTGGCTGCCCGCCGTCGCTTGCGAATCGCGCGGAAGAAGTCACGCAGCAAATCACCACACTCGGTGGCCCGCACCCCGCTGGTCACCTCCACCTGGTGGTTGAGCCGCTGGTCGGCCAGCAGGTGGTAGAGGGAGTCGACCGCCCCGGCCTTGGGATCGGGCGCCGCGTAGACCACCCGCTTGATTCGCGAGTTGATGATCGCCCCGCTGCACATGATGCAGGGCTCCAGGGTCACGTAGAGGGTGCACTCCTCCAGCCGCCAGCTGCCGGTTGTCGTGCAGGCCTCCATGATCGCCAGCATCTCGGCGTGGTAGGTGGCGTCCTGAAATTTTTCCCGCATGTTGTGACCGCGGCCGACGATCTGCCCGTCGCGGACGATCACCGCCCCGATCGGCACCTCGTTTAGCACCGCCGCCTGCTTGGCCTCGGCGATCGCCGCCTTCATGAATCGCTCGTCGTCTGTCATCAATTTTTCTCCCTTCCCCCCGGCTGGTTTTTTCTAGTGAAAAGTGTATAATAGATTCTCGTTGATCGCCACGACTTAGATGACTTAAATTTCATCTGCAAAATCTTTTTTGCCGGCCATGAAAGCGAACCAAAGGCCGAATTCAACCACCATATCTGGTACCGCGGTTTTTATCCGCCACGAGATATGGTGGTTTTTTGATTGCAATTTCCAGATAATCGGCTATACTTAAAAACATCAATTAGCGAAACAGGGGGACACGATTATGGTTACCGTATTTTCAAAGAACAACTGCATCCAGTGCAAGATGACGAAGATGTTTTTGACCCAACACAAGGTCAACTTCATTGAACACAACATCGATGAACAACCGGAATACGTTGACGCTTTGAAGCAGGAAGGCTTCAAGGCCACCCCGGTCGTGAAGTTGCCAAACGGTTCCGCCTTCACGGGCTTCCGGCCGGACCGGCTGAAGGAATTGGCATAGGGTCCCCCACCCAATCTTGGGGCCCCGTGCCCCGTTTTTTTCATTTAGAGAGGTAGGCAGCGGCCTGCTTCTCTTTTTTACGGGCTTTTTTCAGATTTGGAGGTAAATAATGGCACTCTCTGACATCGACATGACCGAAGCAAAGTACTTCGACCTAAACAACGAGATCAACATCCCCAAGAACGGCCAGATCCAACTCAACAAGGACCAAGAAGCGCTGGCCGATTTCTTGAAGACCAACGTTGAACCCAACACCAAGCGCTTTGCCTCGGTTGAGGAACGGTTAAACTGGCTGATGGACAACGACTACCTCGAGCGCGGCTTCATTGAGCAGTACTCGATGGACTTCATCAACCGCCTCTACGACTTCCTCAAGGCTGCCGACTTCCACTTCCACTCCTTCATGGCCGCCTACAAGTTCTACGCCCAGTACGCCCTGCGGACCAACGACAAGGAATACTACCTGGAAAACTACATCGACCGGGTGGCAATGAACGCCCTCTACCTAGCCGGTGGCGACGAAGAGCTGGCGATGGACCTGGCCGACGAGCTGATCCACCAGCGCTACCAACCGGCCACGCCGACCTTCCTGAACGTCGGCCGCAAGCGGCGCGGGGAGTTCGTTTCCTGCTTTGAAATCCAATCGACCGACAACATGAACACGATCGGCCGGACGATCAACTCGGCCCTCCAGTTGTCCAAGATCGGTGGCGGGGTCGGGATCAACCTGACCAACCTCCGCGAGGCCGGCGCCCCGATCAAGAAGATCAAGGGGGCCGCCAGCGGGGTCGTTCCGGTGATGAAGCTCCTCGAAGACGCCTTCTCCTACTCCAACCAGCTGGGCCAACGCCAGGGGGCCGGGGTGGTCTACCTGTCCGTCTTCCACCCCGACATCATTTCCTTCCTGGCCGCCAAGAAGGAAAACGCCGACGAAAAGATCCGCTTGAAGACCCTCTCCCTGGGAATCACCGTGCCGGACAAGTTCTACGAGTTGGTGGAAGCCGACGCCAAGATGGCCCTCTTCAGCCCCTACGACGTGGAGCGGGTCTACGGCGAACCGTTCGCCTACGTTGACATCACCGCCGAATACGACAAGCTGGTGGCCAACCCGGAAATCACCAAGTACTGGGTCAACGCCCGCGAGCTGGAAGACGAAATTTCCAAGCTCCAACAAGAATCCGGCTACCCCTACATCGTCAACGTCGACACCGAAAATGCCGCCAACCCGGTCAACGGCAAGATCATCATGAGCAACCTCTGCTCGGAAATCGCCCAGGTGCAATCGCCGTCGGTGGTCGCCGACGACCAGTCCTACGAAACCCTCGGGACCGACGTTTCCTGCAACCTCGGCTCGACCAACGTTGCCAACCTGATGGAAAGCCCCGACTTCGGCCGCTCGGTGCGGGCGATGATGCGGGCCTTGACCCACATCTCCGACATCGAGCACCTGACCGTGGTGCCGTCGATCCGCAAGGGCAACGACCTCTACCACTCGGTCGGCCTCGGGGCGATGGGCCTACACGGCTTTTTGGCCAAGCACCACATCCAGTACGGTAGCCCGGTGGCCATCGAGTTCACCAGCGTCTACTTCATGCTCCTCAACTACTGGAGCCTGGTTGCCTCCAACGAGCTGGCCAAGGAAAAGGGCGAATCCTTCTTTGAATTCGACAAGAGTACCTACGCCGACGGTTCCTACTTCGACAAGTACCTGGAAAAGGACTGGGGCCCGAAGTCGGACCTGGTCAAGCAACTCTTCGCCGGCTTCTTCATGCCGGGCCCGGCAGACTGGGCGGCCCTGAAGGAAAAGGTGCAACGCGACGGTCTCTACAATGCCTACCGGATGGCGGTGGCGCCAAACGGGTCGACCTCCTACATCGGCGACTCGACCTCGAGCCTGCACCCGATCATCAACCGGATCGAGGAACGGCAAGAAAAGATGATTGGCAAGATCTACTACCCGGCCCCGTACCTGGACAACGACACGATGCCCTACTACAAGTCGGCCTACGACACCGACATGCGCTCGGTGATCGACACCTACGCCGCCGCCCAGCAGCACGTTGACCAGTCGCTGTCGATGACGCTCTTCATGCGGTCAACGATCCCGGCCGGGATGTACGAGTGGAAGGAAGGCCGCACCGACAAGATGACCACCCGCGACCTGAACATCCTTCGCCACTATGCCCACCAGAAGGGAATCAAGTCGATCTACTACATCCGCACCTTCACCGACGACAGTGCCGAAATCGGCGCTAACCAATGTGAATCCTGCGTGATCTAGTCCCTTTTTGGCAGGAATGTGCTATAATAAGCCTATCTAATTATTAAAAAATATTTAGCAATCGATAACAAAAGTGGGAAAAGCGAGCAGCGGCCCGGATGACTGAGGGCGGAACCCCAGGCGCCGGCCGGGGCCCCGTGCTTGGCATTAGGGCCGCGCTTTTGCCCTTTGCCCCACCCGCACCACACATAGGAGTAAACGATGGCAATTAAAAACTACGATGCGATCAACTGGAATCAGGTTTCCGACATGATTGACAAGGCAACCTGGGAGAAGCTAACCGAACAATTCTGGCTCGACACCCGGATCCCGGTTTCCAACGACATGGACGACTGGCGCGAACTCGACGACGATCACCGCTGGGTGGTTGGCCACGTCTTCGGCGGGCTGACCCTGCTGGACACCCTGCAATCCGAGGCCGGCTTGACCGCCCTCAAGCAGGACGTCAAGACGCCGCACGAAACGGCGGTCCTAAACAACATCCAGTTCATGGAATCGGTTCACGCCAAGTCCTACTCCACCATCTTCTCGACCCTGAACACGCCGGACGAAATCGAGGAAATCTTCCACTGGTCCGACACCGAGGAATACCTGCAAAACAAGGCGGTTAAGATCGGCAACATGTACCTCGACCCGAACGAGGACCCGCTGAAGAAGAAGATCTGCAACGTCTTCCTTGAAACCTTCCTCTTCTACTCCGGCTTCTACACCCCGCTCTACTACCTCGGCCACAACAAGCTCAACAACGTTGCCGAAATCATCAAGCTGATCTTGCGGGACGAATCGGTTCACGGGACCTACATCGGCTACAAGTTCCAGGTGGGGATGCGTCAGCTGTCCGAAAAGCGCCAGCAAGACATTAAGGACTGGATGTACTCCTTCCTCTACGAACTCTACGACAACGAAGAGAAGTACACCCACCTGCTCTACGACCAAGTGGGCTGGACCGACGACGTCTTGACATTCATCCGCTACAACGCCAACAAGGCGCTGATGAACCTCGGCCAAGACCCGCTCTTCCCGGACACCGACGAGGACGTCAACCCGGTTGTCATGAACGGGATCTCGACCACCACTTCCAACCACGACTTCTTCAGCCAGGTTGGGAACGGCTACCGGCTCGGGGCGGTCGAAGCGATGAACGACCGCGACTACCACGTTGCCGACCCGAACGCCGGCAAGGACATCAATGCCAAGGATTAATTCGAAAGGTGCCGCTGATTGCGGTGCCTTTTTAGTTTGCTCCGCTCCGCGAAAATTGCGGGCCGTGACGATGGTGGGCACTCCGCTCCGCGAAAAGCACCCCTGGAACGCTGGGGGCAAGCGATTTTGAGCCCCCGCTCCGCGTGGTCTCAAAACTCGGCCTTCCCTAAGCGGTAAACCGCTAAGGGAATTCCCCGGCTGAGGGGTGTTTTCGCTCCGCTCCGGGTGGTACCCCTGCAGCTAGCCGGTTCTCTTTGGTTGATGGCGGCTTTCAGTAGCTATTTAACTGGCTAACCTAGGCAACTGTAATCTGTAATCAATGTTGCCTTCGAAACAGCGGCTCCGTTCCAGCTTTACGCATTACTGACTCCACTATTCTGCAAGTACCAGCCTCTCCCCTTCGTCCACCACCCATCTCACTTAATCTTTCCCTGGCCCTAGCAGCAAGGATGTATTTTCTACCTTGACCAACCACAAACTAAAAGGGAAACTAGCTCGCTTTCCCTTTTCCCTAGTAGACTGACGTTGCCATCCCTTCGGTTAGTAGCCAAATCGAGATGATGGAATTCGGCAGGATCACACTAATAGTGGATTGATGCCCAACCACAAGCTGTTGCCACCGTTGCAAACTGACGCCGGGGCCGGAGCGGAGCGAATGGGCGGGCCAAGATGGTGAAATTTCACTTGGCGGGTTTCCCGCCTAGTGAAAGGCCGAGTTCTGAGACCCGAAGGGGCTCAGAATCGTGCCCACCATCGTCACGGTCCCGCCCACTTCGCGGAGCGGAGGCCCCCGCACCGCCCAATGTAAAAACAGGTAAGCACCTCGCAAAGTGCTTACCTGTTTTTCATTTACTTTTGTTCTCGCGCCTCGTCCCGGTCAACCATGAAGAGGTAGTAGAGAATCCCCACCAGCACGATCACGATCCCCAGGGCCAGGACCCAGCTTCCCGGGCCGAAGGTGTGGTAGTTTACCACCATGAAGATCAAAGCGCCGATGAAGGTCAGGACGATCCCCAGCCGTAAGATCAGCTGGAGACGCTCCACCTGCTTTACCGCCAGACTGCGGCTTGCCAGCAGCATCACCAGCATCAGCGCCGGGAAGAGCAGCAGGCAGACGTCGACGTGCAAGAGGCGGAAGATGAAGCCGTAGTCGCCCAACGGCGTCGTTGCCACGTCCGAGTTGTAAAGGTCGGCCCGGTACTCCTCCAGGAAGCCGAGGCCGCCCACCGCCAGGTAGATGCAGACCATCGTGGTGAAGATCCCGCGGGCGGTTACCCGGGCACGGCGGCTCAGCTCCTGGCCCGGTTCGTGCCGACCAAAGGCAGCCGCCCCGCTGGTCAGCAGGGCACCGACGAAGGTCAGGGCCCCGATCACGAAGTCACCGAGGTCAATCCCGGCCACGCTCTGGCCGCGCGGGCGGAAGAAGCCGCGTTCGGTGAAGATGTGGGGAATCTGCAGGTGGGAGCCGCCGAGACCGGCAACCAGGTAGATCGCCAGGGTGCAGACGATCCCGGCCAGCAGGAACCACTCGCCGATCGTCCGCACCCGCTTGGCCCAGCCGGTCAACTGGCGGCCGTAGCTGTAGTTGGCCACCGCGATCAGCAGGGTCAAGACCGAAACGACCATCATGTCGGAGTGGGTCCGCAAAAGGGCGTCCTGCCACTCGGCCAGGGTGTAACCGACCTTGTGGGCGTACCAGACCTGGATCCCCGGCCAACCGCCGAAGTCCAAGATGAAGCCGACCAGGTCACCGAAGAGCCCGGCAATCAGGGCCGACCCGGCCGCCAAGAGGCCAATCCACTCGGCCTTGGTGCGCCGGTGTCCCCGCCCCGCCAGCCAGAGGCCGATGACGAGCAAGATGAAGATTACGTCGAGGGCAAACATGCTCAGGATCTGGTACCAGAGGGTGATCTTGTGGACCATCGAGCGGTTGATCGCCCCGCCGGTGACCCCGATCAAGACGGCGGCGATCGTCAGGTAGAAGGTCCAGCGCTTGAGGTTACTGCGGACCCCGAAGGCCTGGCTGACCGTCAGCCCGGTGAGGCCGGCGAAACCGACCATCAGGCCGTGCATGAAGAAGATCCGCGAATAGTTGAGGCTGGTCCCGCGCGCCGTGTAGAAGGCGAAGGGGTGGTTGACTAGGAAGTTGCCGATCAGGGCGTAGGCGACCATGATGACCAGCAACCACTTGATGACCCGTGGCCAGTTGGCTTCCGCCGTCCAGCCCCGGGGATGAGATTTCGCTTGCATAATATCCTCCCAAAACATAAAGTATGATTTCGTACTAAATGATAGCACTATCACCCCAGCTTTGAAAGGGCAAATCTCCCCTAATCCAAATTATCGCCGAGGGCCGCGCTCAGGGCCGCCAGGCCGGTCAGCACCTCGTCAAAGCGGGCATCGCCAACGGTCTGGCTGGCACTTGTCTCGGCGGCGGCTAGGTCGGCCAAAAGTGGCTTCAAGAAGTCCTGGCCGGCCGCGGTCAAGGTCAGCAGGCGGCGGCGGGCATCGTGGGGGTCAATCGTTGCCTCGACCAGCCCCTGGCGGCGAAACTTATTGAAGAGCGAGGTCACCGTTTGCTTGGCCAGGCTCCAGTGGTTGCCGATCTCGCCGGGGGCCACCTGGCCGTGTTGGGCGAGGTAGTAGAGGAAGCGAAGCTCGTTTAAATTCAGCCCGTAGCGCTTGGCGAAGCGGGCGTAACGGTTCAAAAAGGTGGCAATTTCCTGCGACAGCTGGTCAAACTTGTTTTCCATTCCAGTCCCTCCCGTGGGCGGCCGGGAACTTCTGCTTGCCCCCGGCCCGAGTTCGTGTTAACTTGATTATAAATCATTTCGAAAGGTGGAATCGTCCGTTGTTGAACTAAGCCCGTCATTTCTCGTCACTAGTTACCTGCCCGCGCAGGTTCTTTGGCGATGGCCGGCTTTTCAACCCCTGGACCCTCCCCCGCTAAGTGGGGCGTTTTTTGGCGTCCGTGAAGGCTCCCGGTCATCCGGGGGCCTTTTTGCGTGGGCGGAAAGGAGTTCTGATGTCCACAATCACGATTCGCAACCTCACCTTCGCCTACCCCGGCCAGGCGCCGCTCTTTGACCGGGTCAGCCTGACCCTCGATTCATCTTGGCGGCTCGGCCTGCTCGGCCGCAACGGCCGCGGCAAGACCACCCTCCTCAAGCTCCTGCTGGGCGAACTATCCGGCCAGGGGGACATCACCTTCCCGCTGACGCCGGCCTTCTTCCCGGCGCCCGTTGCCGACCCGACCGCCTTTGCCGGCGAGGCAATCGGGATGGGAGAGGCCCTCCCCCAGTGGCAGCTGGAGCGGGAGCTGGCCCAGCTCGACTGCAACCCGGCCATCCTCTTGCAGCCCTTTGCGACCCTCTCCGGTGGCGAACAGACCAAGCTGCTGCTCGCCCGCGCCTTCGCCGACCCGCGCCGCTTCGTCCTCCTCGACGAACCGACCAACCACCTCGACGCCGCCGGCCGCGCCCAGCTCGCTGCCTACCTGAAGCGGAAGCGGCAGGGCTACATCGTCACCAGCCACGACCGCGGCTTTTTGGACCAGGTGGTCGACCACGTGCTGGTGATCGAATCCCAGCAGCTGACCCTGATGAACGGCGACTTTTCGACCTACCACCGCGAAAAGGGGCGGCGCGACCGGGCGGCGATCGACCGCAATCGCCAGCTCAAGCAGGAAATCAGCGACCTGCGGCAGACGGCCGCCCAGAAGCGGGCCTGGGCCGGCAAGGCCGAGGCCAAGAAGGACCACGCCGCCCACGGCGACCGCGGCTTCCTCGGCGCCAAGGCGGCCAAGATGATGAAGCGCTCGACGGTCCTGACCAAGCGGTTGGCGGCCCAAGCCGAGGCCAGGCAGGGCCTGCTGGCCAACGTCGAGGAGGTGGTGCCGCTGACGATCAACTACCAAGCCCCGGTCGAGGAAACGGTGCTGGTCGCCCGCGCCTTCACCGCCGCACCCTTCCCCGGCGGCCCGCAGACCCCGCCGCTCTCGTTGACCCTCAAGCGCGGCCAGCAGGTTGTCCTCGCCGGCCGCAACGGTAGCGGCAAGACGACCCTCCTCAAGCAAGTCGCCGCCACCATCGCCACCCACCGGGCCACCACCAGCCTGCGCTTTTCCGGCCACTTGACGGTCGCCGCCCTCCCCCAGGTGATCACGATGCCCCACCAGTCGCTGGCCGCCTACGCTAAGGCCAAGGGAGTCGACCAGGGAGACCTCTTCAACCTCCTCCACAAGCTGGGGATCCCGCGGGCGACCTTTGCCCAGTGCGCCGACGAGCTGAGCGCCGGCCAGCAACGCAAGCTGGCCCTGGCCACCTGCTTCTTGACCCCGGCCAACCTCTACCTGCTGGACGAGCCCTTCAACTACCTCGACGCCGAAAACCAGGACCAGCTGGTCGCCCTGATCAAGCAGGCCCAGCCAACGGTGCTGCTGGTGGAACACGACCAGGCCCTGATCGAGCAACTGGGGGCGCCGGTGGTGAACCTGACCGACTAGAAAAAATCCGGGAACAAGAAGAATCCCTCTTCTCGTTCCCGGATTTTTGGTTAGCGGCCGGTGTACTTGCTGGAAATGGTGAAGTGCTTGGAAATGTGGACGCTCGGCTTCTTGGTGACGTCGGCGCCGTAGTACTTCTCGGCCAGCTTCTTGATCGTGCCGTCCTTGAGCAACTTGCGCAGCGACTTGTTGATCTTCTTTTGCAGGCTCTTGTCCTTCTTGTTGATCAGCATCCCTTCACCGCTGCCGTCCTGGTCGGTGGTGAAGTACATGTTCTTCAGGATCTTCAGCCCGCTGTTCGGGTAGGCCTTGAGGGCCAGCTTCTGCAGGTAGTAGTCGTTCATAATGAAGTCGGTCTTGCCCTTCTTGACGTCCTTTAGGTAGACGTCGTTGGAGACGTTATCGTAGTTGACCAAGGTGGCCCCCAACTGCTGGGCTAGACGTTGGTAGCCGGTGCCGGCCTCGCCGGCTGACTTCTTGCCCTTTATGTCGCTCCAGGAGTTGATCCCCGAGTTGTCGCTCTTGCGGACGATGATGCTGTTGAAGGAGTGTTTGAAGGGGATCGTCATCAAATACTTCTTCTTGCGGGTCGGCGAGATGGCGTAGTCGTTGACCGCCAGATCGGCCTTGCCGCTCTTGACCGCCGCCAGCTGGCCGTCGACGTTGTATTCCTTGAACTTGACCTTCATCCCGAGGTCCTTGGCAACGGCGCGGACGACCTCGATGTCGTAGCCGGTCAACTTCTTGGTCTTGGAATCGTGGTAGGAGGTCGGGTAGAGGGTCCCCGAGGTGGCCACGATCAGGGTCTTCTTTGAGGACGAGGACGAACTGGAACTCTTGCCACAAGCCGTCAAGCCGCCGAGGACCAGGACGCTCAACGCGGCCAGGGCCAGCAACTTCCAGGGCTTTGCCTTCTTAAACATAATGAACAATCCTCCCGAAAATGATTATTTAATACGTTTTAAGAATACCAAAATATTCCAAAAATGCAAGCGCTGTCAGAAAATTACTAACTTTTTCTCAGTTCTGGGCGAAGCGGCGGTTGAGGTGGCGCTCCAGCAGGTCCTGGCCAAAGGACATCAGGGTGCAGACCAGCCAGTAGATGACCGCGATCACGATGTAGATCGTCATGTAGTCCTGGTTGGCGCCGGCAACGATCTTGGCCTGCATGAACATCTCGCTGACGGTGATCATCGCCACCAGCGAGGTCCCCTTGAAGAGGTCGAGCAAGACGTTGCCCAAGGACGGGATGGCGATCCGGAAGGCCTGGGGCAAGAGGATGTGCCAGACGACGCCGAGGTAGGAGAAGCCCAGCGCCAGCCCGGCCTCCTCCTGGCCGCGGTCGATCGCCAAAAAGGCGGAGCGGTAGTACTCGGCGATGAAGGCGGCCGGCACGATCGTCAGCGAAACGATCGCCGCCGTCAGGGCATCGAGGTTGAGGCCGAAGTAGGTCAAAAAGAGGACCACCAGCATCGGCACCCCGCGAAAGAAGGAGATGTAGAAACGGGCCGGCCACTGGAGGAGCTTGAGCGGGCTCAACCGCAGGAGCATCACCACGAAGCCAAGCAGGTTGGCCAGGGTGAAGCAGACCACCAGCAAGAAGAGCGACATCGGCAGGCCGGAGAGGATCGCCGGGACTGAACCGACCGCCAGCCGGGCGTCGAAGTAGCCGGGAATCGTGAGGAAATTGAGCAACGCAGCCATGAATCTGCCTCCTAATTAGACGAATGACGGAAAAACGTTAAGTTAATTTAACCACTTTTGCGAAGCGCTTACAAGAAGTTAGTGGTATCATGAAATCAGTTTCACTGAGTGCAAGGAGGAATTCACCATGCCCGAAAACCTAATGCTTACCCCGGCCTACCAGCTGGCCCGCCTGGTCCGCACCCACCAGCTGTCGCCCCAGGAACTGATCGCGGCCGCCTTCGACCAGATTGCCGCCCAGAATCCGGCCCTAAACGCCGTCATCAGCGAGCGGCGGGCCGCCGCCGAAAAAGAGGCCGCCCACCAGGTCGATACCGGCCAGCCCTTCCTCGGCGTTCCCCTGCTCCTAAAGGGTCTCGGCCAGGCCAAGGCCGGCCTGCCAGCCACCAACGGCAACGTCCTCTTCGCCAAGAGCGTCGCCAAGCAGTCGAGCAACTTCACTAAGGCCCTGGAGGCGGCCGGCTTCTTGGTGATCGGCCAGACCAACTTCCCCGAGTTCGGCTTCAAGAACGTCACCGACGCCAAGCTCTACGGCCCGGCCCACAACCCGTGGAACACCGACTACTACCCGGGCGGCTCCTCCGGCGGGGCCGGGGCGGCGGTGGCGGCCGGAATCCTGCCGGTGGCCGGGGCCAGCGACGGCGGCGGCTCGATCCGCATCCCCGCCTCCTGGACCGGAACGATCGGCCTCAAGCCAACCCGTGGCCGGGTGGTCACCGGCCCGGACGACTGGCGCTCCTGGCAGGGGGCGGCCGGTAGCTTCGCTATCACCCGCGACGTGACCGACACCGCCCTCCTGCTCGACGCCCTCCAGGCCCTCCAGCCGGCGGCGGTCTTCCAGGTGCCGCTGGAAGAGAGCTTCGTGGCCGCCTTGGCAGAGCACCCGCAACTGCGGGTCGGCTACCTGACCGAGTCGCCAGTCGGCACCCCGGTCAGTCCGGCGGCCAAGCAGGCGGTCGAGGAGGCCGCCGCCTTCCTGGCCGACCAGGGCTGGCAAGTCGAGGAGGTCCAGTGGCCAACCGCCGGCAAGGACCTGATGGAAACCTACTACCTGATGAACGAGGGCGAAACGGCAGCGATGTTCGACCAGATTGCCGCCGTCATCGGTCGCCCGGTTACCCAAAAGGATATGGAGCCGCTGACCTGGGCCCTCTACCAGACCGGCCGCCACGTGACCGCCAGCCAGTACAGCCGGGCGCTCTCGGCCTGGGACGCGGCTGGCGCCCAGATGGCCGCCTTCCACGAGCAATACGACCTGCTGCTGACGCCGACGACGGCCACCACCGCCCCGCGGATCGACCAGCCGCTCAACACCCCGGCCGAGCTAGAGACGATGGCCCACATCACCGACCTGGCGCCAGCCGAGCAGCAACGGTTTATCTGGGACCAGTGGCTAGCGGCCCTGACCAAGTCACCCTTCACCCAGCAGGCCAACCTGACCGGCGAGCCGGCGATCTCCCTGCCGACCTTCGTTAGCGACGAGGGCCTGCCGCTGGGGATCCAGTTTGTCGCCGGTAAGGGCCAGGAGGCCAAGCTCCTCCAGGTGGCCAAGCTGTTTGAGGAGGCCGGCAAGTTTAGGTTTCTGCACCAAAATTAGACTTCCCCACCGAAGCAAGAAAGCCCGCTTCCCGAGTTGATCCACCGGGAAGCGGGCTTGTTCTTTACTGTGGTTCAATCCTGGAGCGATTCCTATTCGCTCGGGGTGTAGACGTTATCGGCAAGGCTGTCGTTCAGTGGTGCCGAAACCTGGGAGTACGGGAGGGTCTCGCCGTCGGAATAGGTAATCGACCCGTCGTAGTGAACGATCTCGGGTTCGCTGTTGTAGTCAGTCCGGACCACCCGGTAGCCGCCATCAACCTCGGTTACCTGGTAGGGGCCGTTCGGGTCTTCGCCTAGGCCCGGAGCCCCGTCCGCATGGGCGGCCAGTCGCCTAGCGTCGGTGGCGTTCTTGATCACCCGGCCCTGGCTACTACTGCTGCTGCTTGCGCTCGCCTGGCTACTGCTGTCGCTCGAAGCCGACGACGAAGACGCTGCCGAGGCAGCACTGGAGCTGGCCGCGCTGGCGCTGGACTCACTCGTGGTCTTGGCCGCTGCGCTCGTCTTCTTGGCGCTGCTCTTAGCGCTACGCTTGTGGCTGCTCGAGTGGGAACTCGTTGCCTTGGCGCTGCTGGTGGCGGTTGACTTTTGGCTTGACTGGTGGCTGCCACAACCGGTAAGGCCGGCACCCAGCAGGACCACCGCCGTCATCATTAGTGCTTTCTTCAATTTTAAACTCCTCCTCAAACTAGAAACTTGGGCCCCCGCCCCCCAGCGGGAACCCCGTCTAGTATCCGCCCCCGGCCGGCAAAAAGCAACGGTCCGCCCAAAGAAATTCGCCGCCCGTGCTACAATGGAGAAAACCCTCGAAAGGAAGCGCTCCCGATGCCCGAAACCGCCCCACCCGAATCACTGACCGCCAGCAAGCGCCTACGCCAGATCATCGCCGTCCTGCGCAAGCACTCCTTCATCGCCAACTTTCACCACCAGACCCACCCCGAGGAGGTGGTGGCCGCCTTCGAGGAGCTCGGCCCGACCTTCATCAAGCTCGGCCAACTCCTCTCCACCCGGCCCGACCTGGTGTCGCCGGCCTACATCAAGGCGCTGACCAAGCTCCAGGACCGGGTGGCCAGCGACGACTTCGCCACCATCGCCGCCACCTTTGAGGAGGCCACCGGCCAAACGATTTCTGAGGCCTTCGCCGACTTTGAAGAAACGCCCTTCGCCTCGGCCTCGATCGGCCAGTGCCACTACGCCCACCTCAAGGACGGCACCAAGGTGGTGGTCAAGGTTCAGCACCCGGCCGTCCGCCAGCTGGTCGAGGTCGACCTCAACCTCTTCTCGCGGGCGGTGGCCCTACTCAAGTACGTGCCGACCGACAGCGTGGTCGACCTCCCCGAGGTGGTCAACCAGCTGAGTGCTGCCCTGAAAACCGAGATCGACACCCGCCAGGAGGCCGCCTTCGGGGAAAAGTTCTACCGCCTCAACAACGGCCGCGGTCCCTTTCTGGCCCCGCAAGTCTACCAGGACCACTGCGCCAGCCGGGTGCTGGTGACTGAGGCGATGGCCGGCCAGTCGATCAAGGGCCTGTTGACCACCCCGCCGACGGTGGCCCTGCCGGCCGAATGTGATCTGGCCACCCTCCGTCAGCAGGTGGCCACCGACCTGGTACAAAACTTCATCCAGCAGGTCTTTGACGACCATTTCTTCCACGCCGACCCCCACCCGGGCAACCTCCTCTTCTTCCCGGCCCCGGCCGGGGAAGCCGGCGAGGTCGAAAGCAAGCAGGCCCAGGTCGGCCCGGCCACGGTGGCGGTGACCACCAGCAAGCCGCGGCCGCCCTACCGGCTGGTCTACCTCGACTTCGGCATGATGGGCACCCTCTCCGAGCCGCTGGCCGACGGGATTGCCCAGGTGATCCTGGCGATCGCCGCCAAGGACAACTACCAGCTCAGCCAGGCAATCCTGGCGATCTGCAACCAGACCGGCCCGGTCGACGAGCAGGCCTTCAACCACGAACTGGCGGCCTTCTTGCGGCCCTACCTCAAGACCGGCCTGACCGACCTCGACTTTCCCCAGCTGATCTTTGAAATCACCCGCCTCTGCCGGGAGAACCACCTCCAGGTCAAGCCGGAGGTCACGATGCTCCTGCGGGCCTTCGCCACCCTGGAGGGGACGGTGACCAAGCTCTACCCGACCCTGTCGATGATGGACGTGGCCCTCCCCTTCGCCCGCAAGTGGCTCAAGGAGCACTTCAACCTCAAGCACAGCCTGCAAAACCAGGGGCTCCAGGCCTACAAGGCCGGCCAGTCGCTGCTGAAGCTGCCGGTCAAGGCGGCAACCTTCCTCGACCAGCTGACCAACGGCGAGCAGCGGCTCAACCTCCACTACCGCGGCCAGGACAAGGTGCTGGCCCAGCTGGAGCGAATGCTCAACCGCCTACTGACGGTGATCATCCTAGCAGCGGTGATCCTGGCCTCGGCCATCCTGGTGGCGACCGGCCACGACCACCCGCCGATCTACTGGCTGGGGGTGGCCGGCTACCTGGTCGCCGTGGTGGTCATCATCGGCCTGGTGATCAGCAACCTGGTCCGCCGCTGGCGCCACCGCGGCTAGCCCATTTCAAATATTTTTAAATTAATTAGGGTAAATTTTGGCCAATTGACGTATATATCAAGTAGGGGGGAATTTTCTTATCCTCCCCCGAAAGGAGTACGACTTCAATGACCACCAAGCACAAGCGCCCGAACAAGGCGACCCGGCGCCGCCGCGCGGCCGAAAACTGGCGGCGCGCCACCCTCAGCAACGACTTTCTCTTCAACCGGGTGATGAAGGACAAGACGGTCCTCCTCCCGACCCTCCGCCGGCTCCTGCCGGAAGAAGAAATCACCCGGCTGGTCCGCGTCAACGGGGAATTCAACCTCAAGCATAGCAAAGACGGCCGTGGCTTTCGGTTGGACATTCTCG
This sequence comes from uncultured Limosilactobacillus sp., assembly GCA_944327195.1. Lineage (GTDB taxonomy): Bacteria > Bacillota > Bacilli > Lactobacillales > Lactobacillaceae > Limosilactobacillus. Next base: position 3,276 of record CALVGV010000014.1, on the reverse strand, counting down.
CCGTTGACGACCGGCGGCGCGAGTTCAACATCGAGATGCAGGTCCTCAACTACCACAACCTGGCCCCGCGCTCGCTGGCCTACTTCGCCTCGATCGTCGAGGATCAGCTGGAAGAGGGCGACCACTACCAGAAGCTCCGGTCGGTCCACGTGATCTTTTTGACCAACTTCGACCCGCTCGGCCACCACTGCCAGTACGACACCTACCGGGTGCTCTCGACCAAGCGACCGCACAGGCGCGACCTCAGCACCCCGCCCCTGCTCAACCTCACCTTCCTCGACATTACCGCCGACCAGGAAGATACCCCCTTGCCCCTGCGACGCCTCTGCCGCTTCATCCGCACCGGCGAGGTGGCTTCGGTTGATTCGGCCGATCCGCTTATCCTAAAATTGAAGCAACGACAAGACCGCGCGAAGAAGAATTCAGAATGGAGGAAGATTTTCATGCGAATTGACTTTAACCGCCAGGACCAGGAGTGGGCCTTGCAAGAAGAACATGCCAAGGGAATGAGCCAGGGGATAAGCCAAGGAATGAGTCGGGGAAGAGCCCAGGGCATTGAAATCACCCGCGAAGTGATCCAGCTGGACCGGACGGGCAAAACCGAAGCCCAAATCGTTGCCCACCTGGTGGATGACTTTTCTCTGTCCACCGCCGAGGCCCAGGACTACTACCGGCAGGCGATGCTGATCGTTTAGCCGCCAGCAATCCTGAAATGCGGCAACGGCAGGAACGTAGAATGGAGAAATTTATTTATGCGAATTGACTTTAACCGCCAGGATCAGGAGTGGGCCTTGCAGGAGGAACACGCTCAGGGAGTGAGTCAGGGAAGATCACAGGGCATTGAAATCACCCGCGAAGTGATTCAGCTGGACCGGGCGGGCAAAACCGAAGCCCAAATCGTTACCCGCCTGGTGGATGACTTTGCCCTATCCACCGCCGAGGCCCAGGACTACTACCGGCAGGCGATGCTAATTGTTTGAGCCACCCCGCTTAAATTAAGTTTGTCATTTTTCTCCAAGTAATACCCACTAACTAGCAAACGCCCGGCGCTCCCCGGAAAATCCCGGGGCGCCGGGCGTTTTTTCATTTGGTCGCCAGCTCCTTTAGTACCCGGCGGGCCACTTCGGCCAGCGGGACGAGCTCGTCAGCGAAGCTACTCCCCCGGAGGTAAATCAGGCTGAGCGGGTGGCGGAGGGGGAAGCCGGCCAGGGGCAGCGGGTGCAGGTCGCCGGTGGTCAACTCCTCCTCGACCAGGGCCCGGTACATGAAGCTGATCCCGACCCCCTCCTTCAGCAAATTGATGATCGCGGCCGGGCTGTTAAGGGCCAGGGTACGCGAAAAGTCCGCCAGCCCGGCGTTGTGGGCGGCCAGCCAGTTGGTCAGGATTTCCCGCGTTCCCGATCCCGGTTCCCGGACCAGGAGGTAGTGGGAAAAGAGCTCCGGCAAGGTCAGCGCGGGAAGGGGCTGGGCAGCGACCCCGATGAAGTCCGCCAGGCCGAGGTCAAGGCTGGCAAAGTCGGCCGCCGGAAAGTTGCCCTCCACCAGGGCCGCCGTCAACTTGCCAGCCCGCAGTTGGGCGGCCAGGGTGGCGGTGTTGGCGATCGTCACTTCCAGCGCGCGGGCGGCGATCGTTGGGTCGGCCAGCAGGCGCGGCAGCAAGAAATTACCCAGCGAAACGGTCACCCCCAGGCGCAGGGGCGGCGTCTGTCCGGTCTGCAGGTGGGCCAGGACGGCCCGATTGTCGAGGGTCAAGCGGCGGGCGTAGGCGACCAGCTCGCGGGCAACCGGGGTTAGTTCAACCCGGGTCCCCCGGTGGGTCAATAGCGGCAATCCTAGGTCCTTGCCGAGGCTGGCCAGCTGCTGGGAAACGGCCGGCTGGGTAACGTAGAGGCGGTTGGCGGCGGCGGTCATCGAGCCGGTTTCGGCCACCGCCATCAGGGTGACCAGCCGGCGGTCGAGCAGTGAGTTCATCTTTCTTCTCCAAACTTTTGCTTATAGTAAACGAAGAAATCATAATTTTTCATTATCTATCATCCATGATATCTTCTTTTGTAGAAATCACAAGTTCTGGGAGGAAGACACGAATGAAAAAGATTTTTACCGCCCCCTTTGCCGCCGCGGCGGCCCTCACCCTCGCCTGCTCGCTGGCCGGCTCCTGGCTGGCAGCCCTACCCTACCTGAAGGTGATCGGCGCCCTGGTGCTCGCCCTCCTGCTGGGGATGGTAAGCCAATTGTTCCGGCCGGCGGTTGACTACGCCCGCCCCGGGATCGGCCTGATCGCCAACAAGTTCCTGCGGGCCGGGATCATCTTGCTCGGCTTCAAGCTCAACCTGCTGGCCCTGGCCGCCGCCGGGGTCAAGACGATTTGCCTGGCGGTGGTGATCGTCACCCTAACGATCACCGGTACCTACTGGCTGGCCCGCCGCTTTGGGGTTAACCCCCACCTGGCGATCCTGACCGCCAGCGGGACCGGGATCTGCGGGGCGGCCGCGGTGATGGGAATCTCCACCCAGGTCACCACCGCCCGGGAACCAGCCGGCCAGCTCCGCCAGCAGGAGGACGAGGTGGTGGCGGTGGCGATCGTCGCCATCCTCGGGACGGTCTTCACGATGGTCGACATCGCCCTGCGACCGCTCCTTCACCTGACGGCCAGCCAGTTTGGGGTGCTGTGCGGGGGGAGCCTCCACGAAATCGCCCACGCGGTGGCGGCCGGCAGTGCCGGCGGGGCCACCAGCCTCGATGCGGCGATCATCACCAAGCTCTCGCGGGTCCTCCTGCTGGCCCCGGCGGCGATCATCGTCGGCCTCTGGTACCAGCGCCACCACGGTGATCAGCCAGTTGACGGGGAAAAGCGGCCCCTGCCGCTGCCCTGGTTCATGCTCGGCTTCATCCTGGCTAGCGTGGCCGGCACCTTTATCCACCCCCTGGCCCCGTTGGTCCCAGGGCTGGTGAAGCTGGCCTACCTCCTGCTCGGGATGGCGATGGCGGCGTTGGGAATGAACGTTAACTTCAACGTCCTCTTCACCCGCGGCAAGAACGCCCTCCTGGCGGCCGGCTTGGCTTCGACCGTCCTCATGCTTGCGGTCGCCGGCGCGGCCAAGGCCTTCTTTTAACAGCAATCCCCGGAATCAACCTGGTTCCGGGGATTTTTTTGAACGCAAAAAGAGACCGGAATTGCTTCCAGTCTCTCCATTAAAGATTAATAGACCTCCGCGGAAATAGATAACCTATTTCTAGCAGTTCTCGAAATTATAAATCCCACAGATCAAACTAAAG